>NZ_CP022221.1:7505786-7811825 GCF_004114935.1 Bradyrhizobium zhanjiangense | reverse complement strand
TCACATCGCTCGGAGAGAAGCAGCCCGAGAGGCGCGAAAACTTCCTGTCCTTCGTGCGGCGCGTGGTGGACGAGTTTGCGGCCGAAGATGCCAACGCGCTGGTGCTGGTGGATTCCACCTCCGCCCGGTCGCTGTGGTCCTGGCTTTCCCACGAGAACATCTCTTCGGACATCTATCTCGAGGACGTCGCCGCCGCGCCTCCCTCGTTGTGGAAGAAACTGCGCTTCGTCCGCGTCAGAGAAGGGTCCGCCGGACGGCTTTCCGTTCTGACCGAGAGGAAATGGACGCCCGTCACGCGCGAGGGTCTGCCGGTCGCCGCCGACCCCGTCGAGGAAGTCTACACCACCGCCGCGGAGCGCCTCATCGAAAGTTTGCCCGAAGGAAACGCGCGGGCACGCCACTATCTGACTGCGCATGGCTTCGACGTCCGCAATCGCGGAGCTCGCCGGCAGTCCGTCTGACTCGATAAACGAGGTTCGGGCGTCGCAGGAAACCGGAGGCAATGAGGACGCTTATCGTGGTGCTACACTTTGCCCTAGCTGCCCGTCTTGCGCTCGAAGCTGACCCGGGCCCCCTCAGCAAGAGCGGTGTAGCCCGCCTTCTCGACTGTCCTAAACTGAACAAATACGTCAGCTTCGCCACCTATCTCATGGCCAATGCACCCGCATGAATGGGCTTCGCAGATGGATATCCGCGGTCGTTGTGACATCCCTGTACCTGGTTGCCATATCGTCCCGCGCCGTTGATGCCTGACGCATCGCCATAGTCGGGGCTCGCGTGTGGCGCAGCGCCTGAATTTTCGTCAGATCGAGGCTTTTCGCGCGTTCATACTCACCGCACGAGATCGCGGCCGCAAACAAACTCAACACCGCGCACCCGTCGATTAGCCGCTCGATTGCGCAAATTCAGTCGGCGGCAAAACTCAAGCTGTCCGAACTCGATCGCGCCCGGCTGCCTCCGACGACGGAGGCGCTCATGCGGTTGGAGACGGCGTGGCGGAGTTTCCTTCCTTGAAGCCATCGAGGGGATGGTGGTGCTGCTACGGCGCTCAGGGATAGGACAACTGCGCACGTCCCTGTACGCCGCGCCGGGCATGAGCGTCATGCGCGCCTTCATAGCGCGATGCCGCCCTCTCAAAAGGAGCCTCAACGGTGAGGGCGTGCGAGGGGGGCGCGTAACCTTCGTACCTGACCATAAGCTTAGCGGTCTGCGCTAAAGTATCTCGCAACCGGTCAGGCGCGGGCATTGTCGATGGGTGCCTGCGAGGGTTAGCTCCGGGTGGAGCAATTTTTGTCAAAGCCCATCGTGCCCCTGCTGTGCCCCAGCTTTTTCGGGGCACACATCAAGGGAATAAGATCCCTAACTACCTGGTTCTAAAAGGCTAAATGGTGGGCGCACAAGGGATCGAACCTTGGACCTCTCCCGTGTGAAGGGAACGCTCTCCCGCTGAGCTATGCGCCCGGGACCATCATGCAGGCGGCCGGACTTTCGGCCGGCCGGCACATCGGAGCCCGCGATTTAGAAGTGCGGGCCCAAGGTGTCAAGTTTCCATGCGCCGCGGGGGCGGAAAACCTGCTGCAAGCCAGGCAATTCGCTGGTGAAGCCCGGTTTCGGCCCAATTACGCGCCCTGTTGGCGGGCACGCGAGGCGTGGGCCTGGAGCGCACGGATGCGCTCGGCGAGCGTTCCGCCGCCTTCGGGCAGGGTGCTACCGGCCGCGCCGTTGCTCGCGGCATCGTTGGCCGGGCGCGGCGCCGGCTTCGGCGGCTGGCCCGCCTCGGCCGCGAGCAGCGCCTCGATCGGCGAGTTCGGGCCTTCGAGCTGCATCGCGAGCTTGGCGACCTCGGCGGCGATGTCGTTGATGCGCTCGCGCAGCAGCGCGTTCTCCATGCGCTCGGTCGCCCAGGAGCTCTCCGCCTGCTGCTGGATCGCGTTGATGTCGCGCTGGAGCTTTGCGCGCTCGTCGCGCGCGGTACGGAGCTGCTCTTCCAGCGCGGTCTTCTCCGCGCGCAGCGCTTCGAACGCGGCCGACGACTTGCCGCCGCTCAAGGCGGCGATCTCGACGCGGAGCTCCTTGACGGTGCGTTCGGCACTTTCATTGGCCTGGCGGAGCTGGTTGTTCTCATAGTCGCGCTCGGCGAGCAACTTGCCCTGCGTGGCGAGGCGTCCCTCGAGGTCGGCGACGCGGCCCGACAGCATCTCGGCCTCCTTCACCTGCACGATGAGCTGGCGATCCAGCTCGGTGACGCGCTGGCTCAAATTCTCGACGCGGCCGCGCGCCTCGCCGAGTTCGCGCGAGGCGGTCTCAGATTCGGTCCGCTCGTGCGCAAGGCGCGCTTGCGTCGCGGCAAACTCCTTCTCGGCATCGCCGACGCGGTTCTTCAATTCCTCGATCTGCGCGCGGACGACGACGAGCTCGACCTGGCGGCTCTCCGCCATGATCGAACGGTCGGACAGTTCGGAGTTGATCTTGGCGAGCTCGGCCTGCTTGTCGCTCAGCGCCAGCTCGGCGGCGTGCAGCGCCTCGGTCTTGGCGTTGAACTCCTCCTCGGTGGCGCGGAGCTGCTCCTTCACCGCTTTCTCGCGCGCCTCGAGTGCGAAGATCGTGGCGTTCTTCTCGCCCAGTTCGATCTTCATGCGGTTGATGGCGTCGCTCTTCTTGCCGAGCTCGGCGAGCTGGCTCGTGGTCTTGTTCTTGAGCTGCTCGACGCTCATCTCCAGCCGCCGCGCCGACATGGCGAATTCGGCGCGAAGCTGGTCCTTGTCGGCCTGGATCTCGGCCATCGACAGCGGGGTGGCCGCCTCGAGCCGGCGCGTGGTCAGGCGCACCGCGCGGTTATGCACCAGCGGCACGAGGGCAAGCCCGCACAGCATCGAGAGCAGGAAACCGATCGCCAGGTACATGATCGGTTCGACCATGGGCCAAAACTCCCAGAGCTAAGGAAAAATTTACCAACGACAATGCCATGGCGGGCCGGCAAAAAGCCAGCCCCGCTCTGTCGTTAACCTTGATCCGTACCCAGCTGGGAGACGAGACCTAGAACGGGTTCCAGGTCGCACGCGGCGTGTATTTGAGATAGCCGATATTGGCGCCCAGCCGCAGGCCGAGGCCGGAGCGAATCGGCACCAGCACGATGTTGTTGGCGGTCAGCGCCGTCATGCCGAAGCCGCCGATGATATAGGCCGAGCCGTCGAGGCCGGCGAAGCGCTGGTAGATCGCGTTGGTCGCGGGCAGGTTATAGACCAGCGTCATGGTGCGGGCGCCGTCGCCGCCCCAGTCGAAGCCGAGCGAGGGGCCCTGCCAATAGACGCGCAGGTCGCCGGCGTTCTTGGTGTAGAGCGTGCCTTCACCGTAGCGCAGGCCGGCGACGAAGGCGCCGGAACCTTCCTCACCTAGGATGTAGCCGTTGGGCAGACCCCATTGGCTGACCGCCTTCTCGATGATCGAGGCGAGCCCGCGCGAGACGTTGCCGAAGAAGCGATGACCGGCGGTCACGAGCTCGTCCGGCCCATAGGTGTTGGGCGTCGGGGTCCGCTGCGGCGGCGGCAGGTTGGGCGGCGGCGCCTGCTGGGCGGAGGCCGGCACGATCCAGCCGACCATCGCGGCGAGCGCGAGCGCAGCAAGGCGTGATGCGAAAGTCATAAAAGAACCCCTGATATCGAAACCGATCGCTTCCTTAACCTGATGCCAACAGGCACGGTTCTAGGTTGCACCGGATGTCCCCTCGACTCGGATGTTATCCGCAGCAACTATGACGGCACAACGGCAGGAAGATAGCCCTTTGCGCCCCGGAATTGCCTTGATCGGCCGCCGCGTTTGCCTCGTCTGCCTGCTGACGGGCATTTGGATCATCTGCGCAGGGTTGCCGGCAAGGGCTGCCACCACCGAGCGGATCGTCGTCAACCGGTTCAGTGGCGTCGCCATCGAGGGCTTCGATCCCGTCGCCTATTTCGTCGATGGCGCGGCCGTGCGAGGGAAGGCGCAGTTCGAGGCGAACCTCTGGGGCGCAGTCTGGCGCTTCCGCAACGAGGGCAACCGGGCCTCCTTCCTGTCCCATCCCGAGATCTACGGGCCGCAATTCGGCGGCTATGATCCGGCCGATATCGCCCGCGGTGTCGTCATCGCCGGCAATCCTCGCTTCTTCGCGCTCGTGGCGCAGCGGCTCTATCTGTTCAGCCGGGAAGCCAACCGCGACGCCTTCGCTGCCGACCCGGAGCGTTTCCTCTATGAGGTCGGCAAGCGCTGGCCGGCCCTCCAGGACCAGCTCGGTCAGTAGCGGTCGACCGCCTGCGGGTCGCCCCAGGCGACGAACTCCGGGATGATGAAACCATTGCCGCTGCGCTGGCCGAAGCGGAGCTCGCCGCCCTGGCCGTCGGTCACCCTGCCGCCGGCCGCGGTCACGACCGCAGAGCCGGCCCCGACGTCCCATTCCGAGGTCGGTCCGAAGCGGGGATAGATGTCGGCGCTGCCTTCCGCGATCCGGCCGAATTTCACGGCCGAGCCGACCGTCCGCCTGACCGCATTGGGCCTGCCATCGATGAACGCCTCGCTTTTGGGATCGCCGTGAGAGCGGCTCACCGCCGCGATCCAGGGCTCGCCCGGCGCCGGAAGCTTGCGGGTATGGATCGGCTCGGCCGCGCCGATGGTTGCGCCGTCAAAGCTCACGCGCTCGGCGCCGCGGCCGACAATGCCGCGCCAGAGCAGCCCGAGCGCGGGCGCGGAGACGATGCCGAGCAGCGGCACGCCTTCAGTCACCAGGGCGAGGTTGACGGTGAACTCGTCGCGGCCGGCAACGAATTCCTTGGTGCCGTCGAGCGGATCGATCAGGAAGAAGCTTTCGCGAAACGGCGGCGAGGCGAGCTGGCTCCGCTCTTCCGACAGCGTCGGCACGTCGGCCGCAAGCTGCGCGAGACCCTCCGCGATGATGCGGTCGGCGGCAAGATCCGCCTCGGTCACCGGCGAGCCGTCCTGCTTGCCGTCCACCCGCATCGCCGCGCGGTTGACGGCAAGGATCGCTTCGCCCGCCTTGACCACCAGCGCGGTGAGCGGCTCCATCAGGCCGGATGCGGCCGCGCCGTCGATGATCCGCTTCACTTGGATGCCTCATTCATCGGCAATTTCGTTCCTCCTCGACTGATTCGCCAGGATTGATCCGATTGGGGGCTTATGGCCGCCTCGAAGTGATCGCAAGCTAGCTGCCGCAGGCTTGCGAATGTTAGAACCCGCAGCATCCGTCAAGCATGCGTGATTCGCGGCGTCCAGCGCCGTGCAATTCCAGGAACCCTCCAGGACCCCATTATATGTCTGACGCCTCGTCGCCCGCGACCGTTACTGCTCCCGATATGCTCGAACTCGCTGCGCTCTTGTGCTCGCGGGTCTGCCACGATCTCATCAGCCCCGTCGGCGCCATCGTCAATGGGCTCGAAGTGCTCGACGACGATCCCAAGCCCGAGGACCGCGAGTTCGCGCTCGACCTCATTCGCAAGAGTGCCAAGACGGCCTCGGCCCGGCTCCAGTTCTGCCGCCTTGCTTTCGGCGCCGCTGGCTCCTCGGGCGCCCAGATCGATCTCGGCGATGCCCAGACCATGGCGCGCGGCCACATCGAGGACGGCAAGTGCTCGATCACCTGGAATCTGCCGCGGCTCCTGCTGCCGAAGAATCGCGTCAAGCTGCTGCTCAACATGCTGGTGGTTGCCCAGCACACGATCCCGCGCGGCGGCATGCTGACGATCGATCCGATCGGCGAGGGCGAGACGATGAGCTTCCGCATCACCGCGACCGGACACAATGCGCGCCTGCCGCAGAACATCTCCGAACTCCTGAGCGGCGAGCGCGGACCTGCCGCAGATGCGCATGCGATCCAGCCTTATTATACGCGGCTGTTGGCGCAGGCCTGCGGGCTCACCGTGAGGCTCGCACCGGAAGGCGAAGCCATCACCGTTACCGCTTCGTAAACGCGCCCTTCGCTCTCGAAGTCTTAATCCAATCTTCACGAGGCGCTTCGGTTTGTCCGGAGCGCCTTATCTCTTTGTTGGTTCCGTTCTTTTGCACTTACTCAACCAATATTAAACGCTTTGCGGTGAAGCTGGCCCCATTCCGAAATGGCGCATCACGCCTCGTGCGCGCCCTTCCTGTATGAAGGCCTGTTTTCATGGATGATCTGTTGCGGGAGTTTTTGACGGAGACCAGCGAGAGCCTGGACACCGTCGACAATCAGCTGGTGAAGTTCGAGCAGGAGCCGAACAACGCCAAGATCCTGGATAACATCTTCCGCCTGGTCCACACCATCAAGGGCACCTGCGGCTTCCTCGGCCTGCCGCGGCTGGAAGCGCTGGCGCATGCCGGCGAGACGCTGATGGGCAAATTCCGCGACGGCATGCCGGTGACCGGGCAGGCGGTGACGGTGATCCTGTCCTCGATCGACCGCATCAAGGAGATTTTGGCTGGCCTGGAGGCGACCGAAGCCGAGCCGGAAGGCAACGACCGCGACCTCATCGACAAGCTGGAGGCGATGGTCGAGCAGGGCATGGCGGCGATGGCAGCAGATCATGCCGCTCCCGTCGCCGACGCGCCGCCGCTGGCGCCGGAAGCCCCGCCGCTGCGCCCACCAAGGAGATGACCACGGGCACGCTGATCGAACAGACGCTGGAGCGCCCGTTGCGTCCCGGCGAAGTCTCGCTCGACGAGCTCGAGCGCGCCTTCCGCGAGACCGCGATCGAAGCGCCGGTGCCTGCGGCGCCCGTTGCCAAGGCTGAAGCCAAGGCCGAGCCCGCGCCGGCGGCTGAAGCCCCGGCTGCGAAGGAAGCCGCCAAGCAAAAGCCCGCGCCGAAGAAGTCGATGGCCGACGAAAGTGCCGGCGAAGGCGACCGCATCGCCAACCAGTCGATCCGCGTCAACGTGGATACGCTGGAGCACCTGATGACCATGGTCTCCGAGCTGGTGCTGACCCGCAACCAGCTGTTGGAGATCTCCCGCCGCAACGAGGACACCGAGTTCAAGGTGCCGCTGCAGCGGCTGTCCAACGTCACCGCCGAGCTGCAGGAGGGCGTCATGAAGACGCGCATGCAGCCGATCGGCAACGCCTGGCAGAAGCTGCCCCGCATCGTCCGCGATCTCTCGAGCGAACTCGGCAAGCAGATCGAGCTGGAGATGCACGGCGCCGACACCGAGCTCGACCGCCAGGTGCTCGACCTGATCAAGGACCCGCTCACCCACATGGTGCGCAACTCCGCCGATCATGGCCTGGAGACCCCCGCCGAGCGCTTGGCGGCCGGCAAGGGCGAGCAGGGCACCATTCGGCTGTCCGCCTATCACGAGGGCGGCCACATCATCATCTGCATCGCCGACAACGGCCGCGGCCTCAACACCGAGAAGATCAAGGCCAAGGCGCTCTCCTCAGGGTTGGTCACCGAGGCTGAGCTGGAGAAGATGAGCGAGGCCCAGATCCACAAGTTCATCTTCGCGCCGGGCTTCTCGACCGCGGCCGCCATCACCTCGGTCTCGGGCCGCGGCGTCGGCATGGACGTGGTCCGCACCAATATCGACCAGATCGGCGGCACCATCGACATCAAGAGCGTGGCCGGCGAGGGAAGCTCGGTCACCATCAAGATCCCGCTGACCTTGGCGATCGTCTCGGCCCTGATCGTCGAAGCCGCCGGCGACCGCTTTGCGATCCCGCAGCTCTCGGTGGTCGAGCTGGTGCGCGCCCGCGCCAACAGCGAGCACCGCATCGAGCGCATCAAGGACACCGCGGTCTTGCGCCTGCGCAACAAGCTGCTGCCGCTGATCCATCTGAAGAAGCTCTTGAAGATCGACGATGGCGCCGCGTCCGATCCCGAGAACGGCTTTATCGTGGTGACCCAGGTCGGCAGTCAGACCTTTGGCATCGTCGTCGACGGCGTGTTTCACACCGAAGAGATCGTGGTCAAGCCGATGTCGACCAAGCTGCGTCACATCGACATGTTCTCCGGCAACACCATTTTGGGCGATGGCGCCGTCATCATGATCATCGATCCCAACGGCATTGCCAAGGCGCTCGGCGCCGCCGGCTCCTCGGCCCATGACATGGCCGACGAGAATGCGGCGCATCACATCGGCAGTGGCGAGCAGACCACCTCGCTGCTGGTGTTCCGCGCCGGCTCGTCCCAGCCCAAGGCGGTCCCGCTCGGGCTCGTCACCCGCCTGGAGGAGCTGCCGGCCGACAAGATCGAGTTCAGTAACGGCCGCTACATGGTGCAGTACCGCGAGCAGCTGATGCCGCTGGTCGCGATGGAGGGCGTCACCATCGCCAGCCAGGGCGCCCAGCCGATCCTGGTGTTCGCCGATGACGGCCGCTCCATGGGCCTCGTCGTCGACGAGATCATCGACATCGTCGAGGAGCGGCTCAACATCGAGGTCGGCGGCTCCGGTTCGGGCATTCTGGGCTCGGCCGTGATCAAGGGCCAGGCCACCGAGGTGATCGACGTCGGCCACTTCCTGCCGATGGCGTTCGCCGACTGGTTCACCCGCAAGGAGATGAAGCCGTCGCTGCACGCGCAGTCGGTGCTGCTGGTCGACGACAGCGCCTTCTTCCGCAACATGCTGGCGCCGGTGCTGAAAGCGGCGGGCTACCGCGTCCGCACCGCGCCGACCGCGCAGGAGGGCCTCGCCGCGCTGCGCGCGCAGAGCTTTGACGTGGTCCTGACCGACATCGAGATGCCCGACATGAACGGGTTCGAGTTCGCCGAACTGATCCGCTCCGACAACAATCTGGGGTCGATGCCGATCATCGGCCTCTCCGCGCTGGTGTCGCCGGCGGCGATCGAGCGCGGCCGTCAGGCCGGCTTCCACGACTATGTCGCCAAGTTCGACCGTCCCGGTCTGATCGCGGCGCTGAAGGAGCAGACCGCGGGCGCCGCCGGCGCCTCCGAGCTGAGCCGGGCAGCGGCGTAAGGGCGACAAGGAGATAGATCGATGAGCCGCAAGACCCAGTCCACCGAGGGCGCCATGGTCGAATACGTCACCGCGATGATCGGCGGCCAGCTGTTCGGCCTGCCGATCTCCCGCGTCCAGGACGTGTTCATGCCCGAGCGCGTCACCCGCGTGCCGCTGTCCTCGCGCGAGATCGCCGGCGTCCTGAACCTGCGTGGCCGCATCGTCACCGTGGTCGACATGCGCGCCCGGCTCGGCCTGCCCAAGGCCGAAGACGGCAAGGTGCCGATGGCGGTCGGCGTCGACCTGCGCGGTGAATCCTATGGCCTCCTGATCGATCAGATCGGCGAGGTGCTGCGCCTGCCCGAGGACGGCAAGGAGGAAAACCCCGTCAACCTCGATCCGCGCATGGCCAAGCTCGCCGGCGGCGTCCACCGCCTCGACGGCCAGCTCATGGTCGTCCTCGACGTCGATCGCGTCCTCGAGCTCGCGCCCGAGATGATGGCGGCCTGATACGGCGGCATCGCCATCATCGGGCCCGAACTGGAAGTGCCCCGGCAAAGGGGAGGAAGCAGAGGTTCACATGCGAACTTGTCTCGTCGTTGATGATTCCAGCGTCATCCGCAAGGTTGCGCGCCGGATCCTGGAGGGCCTCGACTTCCAGATCCTCGAAGCCGAAGACGGTGAGAAGGCGCTGGAGGCCTGCAAGCGCGGCTTGCCCGACGCGGTGCTGCTCGACTGGAACATGCCCGTGATGGATGGCTACGAGTTCCTCGGCCATCTCAGGCGCATGCCCGGCGGCGACCAGCCCAAGGTGGTGTTCTGCACCACCGAGAACGACGTCGCGCACATCGCGCGCGCGCTGCACGCCGGCGCCAACGAGTACATCATGAAGCCCTTCGACAAGGACATCGTGACGGCGAAATTCCAGGAAGTCGGCCTTATCTGACCGATCGCCCGGAGGCTGAACGGATCCTTCGGCGCTTGTTTTCAACTGAACCGTTTCAGTCTGAGTTGGTGAGTAATGAGTACTGCGTTCGCAGGTAGTTCGACCACGGGTTCGTCGCGCGAAGCGGGGCCGCTGCGGGTGATGATCGTCGACGACTCCGTCGTCATCCGCGGTCTGATCTCGCGCTGGATCGGCGCCGAGCACGACATGGAGGTCGCGGCCTCGCTGCGCACCGGGCTCGAGGCGGTCAACCAGATCGAACGCATCAATCCCGATGTCGCCGTGCTCGACATCGAAATGCCCGAACTCGACGGCCTCTCGGCGCTGCCGCAACTGCTGGCGAAGAAGCGCGATCTCGTCATCATCATGGCCTCGACGCTGACCCGCCGTAACGCGGAGATCAGCTTCAAGGCGCTGTCGCTTGGTGCCGCTGACTACATTCCGAAGCCGGAGTCGACGCGCGAGGCTTCCGCGGCGGACACCTTCCACCACGATTTGATCCAGAAGATCCGTCACCTCGGCGCGCGTCTGCGCAGGAAGCCCGCGATTGCGAGCCCGCCGCTGGCGCCCGCGAGCCCCGCTCCGGCCGTACGTGCACCAGCCGTCGCGCGGTCCGCCGCGCCTGCGCCGGTCCCGGCCGCGCCGTCGTTGGGAGCGCTGGCGATGCGCCCGTTCTCGACCCAGACGCCGAAGGTGTTGCTGATCGGCTCCTCGACCGGCGGTCCCCAGGCGCTGATGGCACTCGTCACCGAGCTCGGCCCGGTGATCGACCGCGTCCCGGTGCTGATCACTCAGCACATGCCGCCGACCTTCACCACCATTCTTGCCGAGCATCTGGCGCGCTCGAGCCGCAAGCCGGCAGCCGAGGCGATCGATGGCGAGCCGGTGAAGCCGGGACGGATTTATCTGGCGCCCGGCGGCAAGCACATGCGCGTGGTGCGCAGCGGCGCCGATACCGTGATCGCGCTCGACGACGGTCCCGCCGTCAATTTCTGCAAGCCCGCGGTCGATCCGCTCTTCACCTCCGCCATCGACATCTGGCACGGCGGCATCCTCTCCGTGATCCTGACGGGCATGGGCTCCGACGGCATGCGCGGCGGCAAGGACATCGTCGCCGCCGGTGGCAGTGTCATCGCGCAGGACGAAGCTTCCAGCGTGGTCTGGGGCATGCCGGGCGCGGCCGCCAATGCCGGCATCTGCGCGGCGATCCTGCCGCTCAACCAGATCGGCGCCAAGGTCAATCGCCTGTTCGCGGGAGACCGCTCGTGACGCCGGTCGACTACGACTATTTGCGCAAGTTCCTGAAAGAGCGCTCCGGTCTCGACCTGTCCGCCGACAAGCAATATCTGGTCGAGAGCCGGCTGCTGCCGCTCGCTCGCAAGGCGAGCCTATCTGGCATTCCCGATCTCGTGCTGAGGATCAGGAACGGCGACGGCCGGCTCGCGACCGACGTGGTCGAAGCGATGACCACCAACGAGACCTTCTTCTACCGCGACAAGATCCCGTTCGATCATCTGCGCGACACCATCCTGCCCGGCCTGATCCAGGCACGCGCGGCGCGCAAATCGCTGCGCATCTGGTCGGCCGCGTCGTCGACGGGCCAGGAGCCCTATTCGATCGCGATGTGCGTGAAGGAGATGGGCGCGGCGTTCGCGGGCTGGCGCATCGAGATTGTCGCCACCGACCTGTCGCAGGAGGTGCTGGAGAAATCCAAGGCCGGCGTCTACAGCCAGTTCGAGGTGCAGCGCGGCTTGCCGATCCAGCACTTGATGAAGTACTTCACGCAAGTCGGCGAAGTCTGGCAGCTCAATGCCGACATTCGCGCGATGGTGCAGTTCCGCCAGCTCAATCTGTTGCAGGACTTCTCCCATCTCGGCACGTTCGACGTGATCTTCTGCCGCAACGTGCTCATCTATTTCGACCAGGACACCAAGGCGGTGATCTTCGAGCGGATGGCGAAAGGACTGGAAGCCGACGGCACGCTGCTGCTTGGCGCCGCCGAATCCGTCGTCGGCATCACCGACGCGTTCCGCCCCATCACTGAGCGCCGCGGTCTCTACCAGCTCAACCCCGCGCGCTCCGGCCGCCCGATGGGCGGGCTGATGCCGCCGTCGCTGAAGATCGCCGCGGCGCGGTGAGGTGCCTCTTCACCCTCTCCCCTTGCGGGAGAGGGTGGCTTCGCGGCAGCGAAGCCAGGTGAGGGATCTCTATCCTCACGAACGATCTTGCGAGTGGAGAGAACCCCTCATCCGGCGCTTCGCGCACCTTCTCCCACAAGGTAGGGCTATCGCATATGGCGTGAATAATGCTTCGGCATCGGCAGTGGGCTCCCTCTCCCGCTTGCGGGGGAGGGCTGGGGTGGGGGTGCCTCCGCGTCGGGATTGTCGAGAATTGCGGAGGCGATCGCAGTGCGGTGAGAGCCCTCACCCGCCGCGCTCGGGACGATGCTTCGCATCGCCCGGGACGCGTCGGCCTCTCCCGCAAGCGGGAGAGGCGGAGCAAACTCGCGGGTGGTCCCCGCGAAATGCATATGCGATAGCCCTCTCCCACAAGGGGAGAGGGGAAGAGATGCATCTCTCACAAAATCGCATGCGGCAGAAAGCGCGAGCGGTTGCCCGTGATCGGGCTCTCGTCCTCGCGGATCGACAGGCCGCAGGGCTCATGGTTCACCAGCCAGCTTCCGATCACCGGATAGAAGCCCGAAAAATTCGGCAGCGGAGCTAGAGCCTGTCGCACGAAACCTTCGGCACCGTACGGACCCGCCTGCTCGTCGAGCGGCATGCCGTCCGACACCAGCGTGACGTTGGCGCCCTCGCGCGACAGCAGCGGCTTGCGCACATAGGACGTGCCGAACTCGGCTGCGCGCAGGTCGTCCTCGAAGAAGGCCGGCAGCAGATTGGGATGGTTTGGAAACATCTCCCACAGCAGCGGCAGGATGCCCTTGTTCGAGAGCACGGCTTTCCACGGCGGCTCGACCCAGCGCGTCGGTGCGTCCTTGAGCTTTGCGCCGAAGGTGTCGTGGAACATCCACTCCCAGGGATAGAGCTTGAAGGCGAGCGCGATGTCACAATCGTCGAGATCGACGAACCCGCCATCTTCATCGCGCCAGCCGACCTGTTCGATGTCGAGCAGCCTGGTCGAAAGCCCCGCCTGGCGTGCGGTGTCTTCGAGATAAGCGAGCGTGCCGGCGTCTTCCTCGTTGCCGGTGATGCCGGTGAGATGGACGTGGCGACCTGCTGCAATCTGCTTCCACGCTGCGATTAGCCGCTCATGGATCGAGTTGAACTGATCGGCACGCGCCGGGATCATGCGGCGTTCGATCGCCTGTTCGAGCCAGGTCCATTGAAACACCGCAGCCTCGAAGATCGAGGTCGGCGTGTCCGCATTGTATTCGAGCAGTTTTGCCGGGCCATTGCCGTCGAATTTCAGGTCGAGCCGGCCATAGAGGCTGCGGTCGTTGCGCTTCCAGCTCTCGGCGATCAAGCTCCAGAATGCTTCCGGAATCTTCAAACGGCGCAAGTAGCGCTCATCGCCGATGACGCGGCCGGCTCCAGGCACATGGCGTCGATCTCGCCGGTCGGCGTCTCGATGCCGCGCTCGATCTCGTCGAGGGTGAAGCCGTAATAGGCGCGCTCGTCCCAATAGCGTTCCCCGTCGATGGTGTGGAAGACGAAGCCGCATTGCGCTGCGGTCTCTCGCCAGTCGTCGCGCTCGAGACAAACGATGCGTTGCATGTTATTTCCTGCGCATGATCTTGCCGGAAAACCGGTGGCCACTTTTCCGGATCATGCGCTAGCCGCCGCCCGAGAAGCCATGGCCAAACGAACCGAAGCCGCCGCGGCTCACGCTGTGGGAGCCCGAGTCAGACGACGTTCCCGACGAAGAATGGCTCGAGGAATCGCTGCTGAAGAAGCTCGATCGCGACGACCAGCGCGAGCTGCTCCCACTGGAGGAGCTGCTTCTGCTGCTGCACGTAGTGCTCACCTGTGCCGGCGTCTCCGTTCCGGAAACTGTCGCCCCGGCAAGAGGCGGCTCGCAGGTCTGCCGCGGCATCATCGTGTAGGCGGTGGTGCCGACCGCGAGCGTGCCCATCACCAGCAGCGCAACATGGCCGGAGCGCTTCACCGGCGGCCGCGGAGGCGGTGGCTCGGTCACCGGCCGGCGCTTGCCGAACTCCTTTTTGGAGGATTTGTCGGCCATGTCAGTAGATCATGCAGGCGGCGTTCAGCAGGCCCGCGGCGAGCGAGGACAGGCCGAGCCAGATCGACGGGGCAAGCTCGCCGGCAGAGATCCGCGCCGACAGGTTCGGCACCGGGACCTTCACGAGGAAGAACACGATTACCTGCACGATCAGTGCGATCGTCGCCCAGATCAGGCAGTCGAGCACGTTGGCCGAATGCGCGATGGCGCTGACCAGCGGTGCGACGAAGCCGAGCAGGCTGAGGCCGAGCGCGATCACCGCGGCCGGCTCGTTGTCGCGAATGAGCTGGAATTCGTTATGCGCCGTGATGCGGGTGTAGACGAACAGATAGGCCACGATCGCGATCAGCCCGGTGCAGAAATAGACCAGGAAAGCGGGCAGGCCGGCGAGTGATTGCAGGATCATCGTTCCCCCATCGTGCAGCGACCATTCGTCGGCTGGCGGAGGGTAGCGGTTCAAACGTTAAGCTTCGTACGAAGCGGCCCCAAAAACAAAACCCCGCCATTTGCGGCGGGGTCCAGGCTGGGAGGAGCGAGCCCCGAGGGGCTCGCGACGTAAACCCAGGATCAGGCGGGGATGCGCTCGTCGGCCTCATGCGGCTCGCGCAGCACGTAGCCGCGGCCCCACACGGTCTCGATGAAGTTGCGTCCCTCGGAAGCGTTGGCGAGCTTCTTGCGGAGCTTGCAGATGAAGACGTCGATGATCTTCAGCTCCGGCTCGTCCATGCCGCCATAGAGATGGTTGAGGAACATTTCCTTGGTGAGGGTCGTGCCTTTGCGCAAGCTGAGGAGCTCCAGCATCTGATATTCCTTGCCGGTCAGATGCACGCGCTGGCCGCCGACTTCCACCGTCTTGGTGTCGAGGTTGACGACGAGGTCGCCGGTCTGGATGACCGACTGGGCATGGCCCTTGGAGCGGCGCACGATCGCGTGGATGCGGGCCACCAGCTCGTCCTTGTGGAAGGGCTTGGTCATGTAGTCGTCGGCGCCGACGCCGAGACCCTTGACCTTGTCCTCGATGCCGGCGAGGCCGGAGAGGATCAGGATAGGTGTCTTGATCTTGGAGACCCGGAGCTGCTTGAGCACGTCGTAGCCGGACATGTCGGGCAGGTTGAGGTCGAGGAGAATAATGTCGTAATCGTATAGTTTACCGAGATCGACGCCTTCTTCCCCCAAATCGGTCGTGTAGACGTTGAAGCTTTCCGACTTCAACATCAGCTCGATCGACTGCGCGACGGCGCTGTCATCTTCAATCAGCAAAACGCGCATGCCAGTTCCCCATAGTCGCCGCTCCTGGGCGTCAGGTCGGCCGCATTCGCGGCACTCAACAAAACGCCTTTGAACAACTGATTCGGATCCTGACAACAGATGGTTAACAAACTCTGATTCTGGAACGCAAGTCCCCCCGGTGCAATTTTTGTCGAATCGCCCTAAGGTCTTGCGCACGAAGCAGCTTTCGTCACCCGATTCCGTTCAAGCTCCACTTTAAGAGACGGGCCTAACCGACTCCCGCGACTCAGCCTTCTTCTGAAGGGAAGTCACGCTCAGTCTCAAAGACAGTGACGCAATGATTAATGATGCGGGTAAACACGAAGTTAAGCGCCGTTCAGAAATATGGCGAAACTTAAGAGTTTCACCGTGAAGTCCCGGATGACGAAGGTGCGCACCTTATGAAGGCCCACCGATGAAGGCTTTGGCCGAACAGATCGGCGACATCGACGGCATTAATATTTACGGCCGCGTGATCGGCGTGCGCGGCCTGATGGTCGAGGTGGCCGGTCCCATTCACGCCATGTCGGTCGGCGCGCGGCTGGTGATCGAGACCGGCGCCAACCGCTCCATCCCCTGCGAGGTGATCGGCTTCTCCGGCAACAATGCCGTCGTGATGCCGTTCGCCGGTCTCGATGGCGTGCGCCGCGGCTGCAAGGCGGTCATCGCCAATGCTGCCAATCAAGTGCGACCGTCAGCGGCCTGGCTCGGCCGTGTCGTCAATGCGCTGGGCGAGCCGATCGACGGCAAGGGGCCGTTGCCGCAAGGTGCCTCGCCGATGCCGTTCCGCAATACGCCGCCGCCCGCGCATTCGCGCAAGCGCGTCGGCGCCCCGCTCGATCTCGGCGTGCGCGCGATGAACACCTTTCTCACCTGCTGCCGCGGCCAGCGCATGGGTATCTTTGCGGGCTCCGGTGTCGGCAAGTCGGTGCTGCTGTCGATGCTGGCGCGCAACGTCGATGCGGCGGTCAGCGTCATCGGGCTGATTGGCGAACGCGGCCGCGAGGTGCAGGAATTCTTGCAGGACGACCTCGGCGAGGAGGGCCTGGCGCGGTCCGTCGTGGTGGTCGCGACCTCGGACGAGCCGGCGCTGATGCGCCGTCAGGCCGCGTATCTGACGCTCGCGGTCGCCGAGTATTTTCGCGACGAGGACAAGGACGTGCTGTGCCTGATGGACTCGGTGACGCGCTTTGCCATGGCCCAGCGCGAGATCGGCCTGTCCGCCGGCGAGCCGCCGACCGCCAAGGGCTACACGCCGACGGTGTTCACCGAACTGCCGAAGCTTTTGGAGCGCGCCGGACCGGGCCTGGGGGAGGGCGCCATCACCGCGATCTTCACCGTGCTGGTCGACGGCGATGACCATAACGAGCCGATTGCGGATGCCGTCCGTGGCATCCTCGACGGTCATATCGTGATGCAGCGCTCGATCGCCGAGCGCGGCCGCTACCCCGCCATCAACATCCTCAAATCCGTCTCCCGCACCATGCCGAAATCGGCCGATCCGCAATTCTGGCCAACCATCCAGCGGGCACGGCAGGTGATGGCGACCTATGCCGACATGGAGGAATTGATCCGGCTCGGCGCCTACCGGGCCGGCTCCAGCCCCGAGGTCGACGAGGCGATCCGCCTGCACGAGCCGCTCGAGGCCTTCCTGCGCCAGCGCAAGGACGAAAATGCACCACTCGCGGACGGCTATCGCCAGTTGGCGCAAATCCTCGGTGATTTGGAAACGGAACGCTAACTTTGTCGGTTCATCATCCGATCCCACAGAGTAGCAGAGCCGGTCTTGGCCGCAATCGGGCCTGTGGGCAGACCGGTGCCGTCCCACGTGCAGCGAGGGGACTTCTGGGGAGTACGAGTCGATGAAGTCACGTGATACCCTCATCCGCCTGAAGAAGTTTCAGGTCGACGAGAAGCGCCGCCGGGTCACCCAGATCGAGACCATGATCGCCGACTTCCAGCGGATGTCGGTCGATCTCGAGCGCGAGATCCAGACCGAGCAGGAGCGCGCCGGGATCAACGATCCCTCGCACTTCGCCTACCCGACCTATGCCAAGGCCGCGATCCAGCGCCGCGAGAACCTGACCCGCTCGGCCGACGAGCTCAAGGGCCAGCTCGACGAAGCCAAGGCTGCGCTAGCCGAGGCCTTCGAGGAGCTGAAGAAGGTCGAGCTGCTGGACGAGCGGGACCAGGCCCGCGAACGCGCCGAAGAGAACGCCCGCGAGCAAGCCGACCTCGACAGCATCGGCCTGATGCGCGCCCGCATCGGCGCCGTCGCCTAACGGCGCCAGCCGCCAGATCGCCGAGAAATCTGCAAAACCCGGACCCGCAAGGTCCGGGTTTTCGTATGTGCTGTCCACAGTGTGGCGCTGCGCCCCTTGGTGGTCGGCTTTGTCGCGCGCTATGGTAAGGATGATTTTAGGTATAGGGCCGGTCCGCTGGCTCGGCTCACCTCGCCCCGCTTGCGGGGAGAGGTCGGATCGCATCGCCAGATGCGATCCGGGTGAGGGGGACTCTCCGCGAGTCCGTCTGTTACCTCCTTCGTGGAGACTCCCCCTGACCCCGGCCCTCTCCCCGCAGGCGGGGAGAGGGAGAGGAGCAACGGGGCCGCGTGTCGGGGGGCTGAATGCTGACGCCAGCAGAGCTGGTTGGGCTGATTGAGGCGGTGGCGAAGGGCGATCAGGCCGCGTTCGAGCGGCTCTACGTCGCCACGCGCGCGAAACTTTATGGCGTCGTGCTCCGTATCTTGCGCCGGCAGGATCTCGCAGAGGAGGTCATTCAAGAGACCTACGTCAAGATCTGGAACAACGCCGGCCAGTTCAATCCGGCCATGTCCTCGCCGATCACGTGGATGGCGTCGATCGCGCGCAACCGCGCGATCGACATCGTGCGCAAGAAGTCCGAAGTCTCAATCGAGGAAGAGCCTCAAGCGATGGAGGTGGCGGCCGACAGTCCTGATCCGCTGGCGCGGAGGGAGATGACCGAGGAGTTGAAGCGGCTCCTGGAATGTATCGGCCGGCTCGAGCCGGACCGCCAGCGGCTCGTGCTTCTCGCCTATTACAACGGCTGGAGCCGCGAGCAATTGGCGGAGAAATTCGCCGCGCCCGTCAACACGGTGAAGACGTGGCTAAGGCGCAGCATGCTGGATATCCGCGAGTGCCTCGGACTTTAGAAGATGATGAGAGTGGCAGGAACAAGCGCGGCAACGACGACATTCCACCTCTCCCCGTTGGGGAGGGGTGAAGGACAGTGATGGCCTACACGGAGGACCATATCGCGCTCGCCGCGGAATATGCGCTCGGTACGCTCGACGCCGACGAGCGCGCGCAGGTCGAGACCATGATGGCGGTGGACGAGGCGTTCGCCGAAATCGTGCAGGCCTGGGCCCATCGGCTCGGCGTCCTCAACCAGATGGTCGGCTCGGTCGAGCCGCGTCCGATCGTGTGGGAGAACATCAGGTCCGAGATCGCGCGCACGGCCCTTGCGCAGGAGCCACCTGCGCTTGCTGAGGCTTCGCCGCTGCCACCTCCGCCCATACCGGAATTGCCCTCGCCGGAGACTGCGCCACCGGAATCCGCGACGGAGGGCGTGCAGTCCCCTGAGCCGCAGCAACCCGAAGCGGAGCAGCCGGAGCCGTCGCGTCCCGAGCCCGACGCCATCCCGGACATCGCGCCGCAGTTCATCCCGCAGGTCCATGCCCCCGATCTCAACGTCGTCCGTGCGCCGCAGGCGCCGGTCGTCGACGATGACAACGTGATCCGTCTCGAAGGGCGCGCGAAGCGCTGGCGCAACATCGCATCCGCCGTCGGCGCGCTTGCGGCCGCGCTGCTCGTGACGCTGTCGCTTCAGATCCTCCTGCCCGATGCGCTGCCGGGCGCCTTGCGTCCTGCGCCACGCATCCAGACGGTGGAAGTGAAGACACCGGCCGCGCCGCTCACCGCCTCGGCGCAATATGTTGCTCTGCTGCAGGGCCAGGGTGGCGGCCCCGCCTTCATCCTCACCGTCGACGGTGCGACGCGCAATTTCACGGTACGGAAGGTCGGCGCGACCCCGGAGCCCGGCAAGAGCTTCGAGCTCTGGCTGATCTCCGACAAGCTGCCGCGGCCGCGTTCGCTCGGCGTAATCGGTGCGAGCGATTTCACCGCGCGCCCGCTGCTCGCTTCCTATGATTCCGACGTCGTCAACGGCGCGACCTACGCCGTCACCGTCGAGCAGGCCGGCGGTTCGCCCAATGGCCAGCCGACTTCGGCGCCGGTGTTTTCCGGCAAGCTGATCGAGACCGTGCCGCCCACGCAGCCGCCGGCGCCAGCGAAGAAGTAGGTGTCGTAGCCCGGATGGAGCGCAGCGCAATCCGGGTCCACCGTCCCGCATTCCGCTCTGCTCCATGCGGGCTACGAGCAAAAATTGTCGTCACGGTCCACCCCGCCGTCGCATTCCGACAAGTCCCGCCGATTCCGACCGCGATTTGAACCTGCCTGCACTTGGCGGCGTCAAATCCCCGGAATTTGCAGTCGGCGCCGCCGATCATGGTGCCGGAGAGGGGCTAGAAATCAGATGGATGCAGCGAGAACGCCAGGCATCTTCGTTCACCAATATGCAGGCCTGCCGCAGGGTGCGGCGTTCGAGCATTGGCGCGAGCGGGCCTTCGGGTCCTGCGGCCTCGATATCGGCCCGAGCCAGGGCGAGAGCATCGACTGCCGGATCCAGGTCAGCGTCGTCGACAACATTGCGCTCGCCATTCCCGAAGGCGCTTCCGCACAATATTCACGCACGCAGAGCCACCTTGCCGACGGCAGCGACGATCTTGTGCTGATTGCAGCACATGCGGGCCTCGTCCGCGTCGGGCAGAACGGCCACACCGTCGAGCTCGCGCCGGCGCAGATGGTGCTCGTCGACATGAGCATCACCGGCACCGTCGGCCACACCGACGAGGAGCGCTTCACCACCATCCGCATGCCGCGCCGCGCGCTGCTCGACATCAATCCGCGCGCGGAGGACAAGCTGTCACAGGTGCTCTCCGACGGCGCGGTCGCCGAGACCATCTTCCGCTACCATGCGCTCGCCGCCAATCAGGCGCCGCATCTCGATGCCGTCGGCCAGCGCCTAACCGCGCAGCACATGGTCGATCTCGTCGGCCTCCTGCTCGGGACCGACGCCGAGCATGCCGGACTTGCGCGCGGACGCGGGCATGCCGCGGCTCGTCTCGATCTCATGCGCGCCGACGTGATGGCCGCGCTCGGCCGTAACGATCTCTGCCTGTCCGAGATCGCGACGCGCTCGGGCCTCAGCCCGCGGCAGGCGCAGCGCCTGTTCGAGCAGGCCGGCACGACCTTCACCGAATTCGTGTTGGAGCAGCGCCTGCTACAGGCCCGCAAGCTGCTCGGCGATCCCCGCGCCAGGGCGCGCAAGATCAGCGACATCGCGCACGCCTCGGGCTTCGCCGATCTGTCCTATTTCAATCGCGCCTTCCGCAAGCGTTTTGGCGCGACGCCGTCGGAGCTGCGCGAGGCGTAAGTCGCGATTTTGTGCAGCGGTGCGGCGCTGCCGTAGTTGGTGGATGCGGGCTGTTGAGCTATATCTACCTGCGCGGGCAGACCGCGGGATTGCTTTGGAAGGTAGTGTAGGCGGACATGGCGCGCATCGTCGTGCTCGGCGCCGGGTTTGCAGGCCTGTGGGCGGCCATCGGTGCTGCGCGCAAGCGCGACGAGATCGGCGCGAGCGGGCAGGACATCGAGATCCGCCTCATTGACCGCAATCCCTATCACAACATCCGCGTGCGAAATTACGAGGTCGACCTCGGCGAGGTTGCGCTACCGCTGCCCCAACTGCTCGATCCGATCGGCGTCAGCCATGGTCTCGGCGAGGTTGAAGCCATCGATCCGGCACATCGCGAAATCTCGCTGGTCACCAGCGGCGGCGAGGAGACGTTGCACTATGACCGCCTCGTGCTGGCGCTCGGCAGCGAGGTGATGCGTCCCGACATTCCAGGCCTTGCCGAGCACGCCTTCGACGTCGACACCTATGCTGCGGCACTTCGCCTCGAGGATCATCTCGTCTCGCTCGGACGCAGCGCCCCGTCGCCGGGGCGTGCGACGGTCGTGGTGGTCGGCGCCGGCTTCACCGGCATCGAGGTCGCGGCCGAGATGCCGGCCAGGCTGACGCGTGCGGGCATCAGCGGCAGCCGCCGCATCATCCTGGTCGATCCCAATCCGGCGGTCGGCGCCACCATCGGCGCGCAGGCGCGTCCCGTGATCGAGACGGCCTTGGCCTCGCTCGATGTCGAGATGCGGCTCGGTGTGCGCGTCGTCTCGGTCGAGGCCGGCGGCATGCACCTGAGTTCGGGCGAGTTCATTGCGGCGCAGACGGTGATCTGGTGCGCCGGAATGCGTGCAAGCCCCTTGACGGCGAGCCTTCCGGACGCGCGCGATCGCTTCGGACGCATTCTGGTCGATCCCTTCATGCGGGTTGCGGATGTCGGCGGCGTGTTCGCGGCCGGCGACGTTGCCTCGAGCGTGATCGACGGGCTGCATCCGACCGTGATGTCCTGTCAGTTCGCGCGGCCCATGGGTCGCTTCGCCGGCCACAACGTGGTGGCCGATCTCGCCGGCCTGCCGATGTTGCCGCTGCGGATCGACTGGTACGTGACCGTACTCGATCTCGGTGCCTGGGGCGCGCTCTATACCGAAGGCTGGGATCGCGAGGTGCGCGCCACCGGCGCGGCTGCGAAGGTAACCAAGGAGACGATCAACCGCAGGCGAATCTATCCACCGCTCACAGGCAGCAAGGACGAACTCTTCGCTGCCGCCGCGCCGACGGTGCAGGCGCCGCCGCCGACTTATGGGGCGCCGCGTCGTTGAGCTGCTCGTGCGCCCTTCAGCCAGTCGAAACGAAACGTAGGCGACGGACTCGCACGGTCGAAATCGCCACGACCACGGAAGAGACCCGCTTTGCAACAGCCTCGCGTAGATGAGCGCAAGCGTTCAAACCAGAGCATCATCGGACATGTTGGAGCTTGTAGTCGGCAGCGCCTGGGGCGAACAGCTCCAGCGCGGCGGCTGCCGGCCTTCGTCCGCTCCGGGGCCCTAAGCCGACCTTGCCGCTAGCTGCCGAGAGGTCGGCAATTGACCCCCATAAGGGACTTTCGACCTCCCAGCGTTAACTCGGTATTCGGGTGCGCTTGCACACTCTAGTTTGCCCCTTCCATCGAGCGTAGAGTGCACATCCAGTAGAGAGGGAGGGCATGATGAAAACCACCTTTCTTTCAGCACTGATCCTTGCACTTTCGACGAGCGCCACCTTCGCACAACAGCCCGCGCAGTGCCGAAGCTTTGAGGCGACAATTGCGCTACAGATGACCAAAGAAGGTTGCTTAAGTCAGATCGACCTTTGCACCGTCGGAACAGTCATGAGCAACGAGCCCGCTCTAAGCGGCGCAATGTGGTTTTTCACTGCGCACGGAATGGCCGAGACAGCAGGACTGCCTTCGTTGCCCAAGACACTGCAATCTTACGCGGGAACGGTGGTAGTCACGGCAAAAGGGGGAACGTTCACGACCACCACTGCCGGCATGTACGATACCGAGTCCCAGGCCTTCAGCCAACTGGATAAGATCGTCAAGGGAACCGATCGTTTCGGCAACTCCACCGGCCGGCTCATTTTACTCACAGGCATTGGTCGCCAAGGCGGCGGATTTGATTCGCACGCTCGCGGCGAGTTGTGCGTGAACGAGTAACGAGCGCTGTCCGCGAAACTGATATGGGGCTCGTGCCACCGCTCGCCGAAGCCCCATTTGATGACTCATCGCGCCACCCATTGGGCACTGCCGGCTCTCGTCGAGAGCAGCGCCCCCCTACCGGCGACAAGCTCTGCAATCCGCGCTCATCGCGCAGAGGCGCAGCGATCGACGCGAGAGTGCGGCACTGCCGCGCGGTCAGCTCTCTTCTCGAACTGCATGGCCCCTAGTGGTCACAATCTCGCACTTGGTACCCGGTTCACAGGTCGGCTCGCGTGGGCGGTGAGCCACCCTTTAGGTCGATCACGGCCAGCTCGGCTTTCGCCTTGGCGACTTCGCGCAGGTAATCCGGCATCGGCCCGTCGACTCAGGGCTGAAGGGACGCCGCGTAGGCGGCTAGCGCCACCATGTCGTCGAGCGTCAGCTTGCTCACATTGGCCGCCATCAGCGGGCTCCATGGACCGGCCCGCGTGCCGTGCTGAAAATCGTAGAGTTGCCGCACGAGGTAGCTCGGCGAGCGTCCAGCGAGGCCGGGGATCGGTCCCACTCCGCTCAGTTCGGGCCCATGGCAGATCGTGCATGGCGCGCTCTTTCCGTTGCCGCCGGTGGTAGCGAGTTGTCGGCCCTGTTCGACGCTCCCAGGCGGCACGTAGGCGATGAAGTGCGATCGCGCGTCGCGCATCTCGAAGTGCTCCAGATCCTCCGGAACCTCGATGATGCGACCGGCGATCGGCTCCATCTCGCCGCCCGGTAAGGCCGCGAGAAACCACCCGGCGACACGGGTCTTCGGTACGGTGGCGGTCTCCACCACCTTGATCACTGCCCGCGGCTTCAACCCGGAGAAATAGGCCGCTGCCTGTTCGATTTCCGTATCGGTAATGCCCCTTGCAGTCTTGATCATCAGCTGCGGCGGGATTCGTTGCGGGACGGAGGTCGTCCGCGCGCCGCTTTTGAAGTCGGCCATCTGCTGAACGATGTACTGTGCGGAAAGGCCGGCAATGCCGCTATTTTCCGGCCCGCCCGGCCCATCCGCCCGGTGACACACGCCGCACGCCATTACGTCCGGCTTGCGGCCATGAGCGACGATATCCGGCAGCGGCGGGTGGTCCGAAGGATGCCAATCGAGGGCGAAGAATAGATCTCGTGCCTGCGTGAGCGTGAACGCGGCAGTGCTGTCGGGAACATGCCGCGGCGCCCCATCGTCGGGCTGCACTTTGAAATCCGGCGGGTTTACCGGAAACGCCCAAGCGGGCGGCGCATCATCAGCTTGCGTCCACGTTGTGAGCGGCGCGGCGGACAGAGCTAGGCCAAGCCCCAATCTCACGAGGATCGCTTTCATAGTCCGCCTCCTCTTGAGTTCCTCCCCCGGTTGGTGGACTGGTCGCCATCCCCAAACTCGACCATACGCTGTTAAGTCTGCGCCCCCGAAAGCCGATACGCAACTTGTCCGGCGCGTGCCCGATTGCGGCAAAGGGCCGCTTTGGGTCGAGACGGGCCGCAATCGGCGGGTACCAAGTCTCAGATTTTGTTGACTGGAATTGACTCCATCAATGCCACCCGCCACCGACGAGTTGTCGGCTCTTGGCGTCATTTCGCTGCGCTGCGGTCTTTGGTCGGTATCGGGGCATAGCGGACATCGAGCCGCACCAATCAATCTCGACTTATGAGACGCGTCCTAGATATTCGGCGCAGATCGCGGCGAGCGCATTGCCTTGCGGCGATCGATTGGGATTGTCCGGATCGCGCGGCTTGGTCGCCTTGGCTATCGCGCGCTCGACGATCCCGAATTGATCGCCGTACAGAATGAACGTCATGTCGCGGAATGGCGACCGATCACCGTCCGGCAATTCCGGCATTTGCTCAAGCTCGCCGACGCCGACGGACAGCCGCGATAGCTCGTCCTCGGTAATGCCGGTCAGTGAGATCTCGAAACCGCCCTCGACGAGGTCGGCCAATTCGAGCCGCAGCATCTCGTCGTCCCAATCGCTCGCATCGGTCAGCCGATTATCGGCGATGACATAAGCGCGCTTTTGCTGATCGGTCCATCCGCGCGCCACGATGACCGGGACCTCGCTAAATCCCAGCAGCTTGCCGGCGGCAAGGCGCCCATGGCCGGCGAGAACCATGCCGTCATCGGCCGCGAGGATTGGCATGGTCCAGCCCCATTGCCGGATTGACGCGGCGATTTGCTCGATCTGCTCGGCCGAATGCCGACGCGAATTGCGCTCATAGGGCCGCAAACGCTCAATCGGCCATGTTTCCACAGCCGGCTTGCTCGCCAGTGCATCCATGATTTGCTGCCTGAAGGGTGGTTTATGGCCCGGAGCTAGATTGAGCACTCCGATCGTAGATCAGATGAGACGAGCGCACTCTTGCCGTCGACACTTGGCTCCGTCTCGCCCGTGCCGAATGACACTCGCTACTGGGTCCAGCCCGGGATAGGATGCCTTTGATCCTCAATGTGCGGGCTGCCAGACGCTGGCGTGCTTGGCACCCCAGCGCCTCCGCCCTGGAGCGCGTTTCCGCGTGATGCCTTGTGGCAGGAAAGGCCACGCAAGGGGAGGATTTCACCATGTTGACTTGCCAATGCAACGCAATTCATCGACGCGATGTGGTATGCGGCGGCGGTGCGGCCCTGTTCAGCGCCATTGTGGCGACGCTGATCGGTAGTGGGAAGCCGGTACGCGCAGAAACTATCGCCGGTAAGGTTCCGGAGATCGACCGTGTGGCAGTGCGCGTCGTGATCGACAGCTATCAATTCGCTGTCGCGCCAAGCCGGAAGGTTTCCGATATTGAGATTGAACACTTCGGCTGGGGCATCGGCGGTGGCAAGCCGCCGGGTAAGACACTGATCAGTGAGTTCGGCCTGTCGATGCACGTTGAGTCGCGGCGCGGCACCGAAACACGACATGTCCTGGTCGACTTCGGCTTCACACCGGACGCGCTGGTCAACAACGCCAATCTCGTCGGCATCGATCCGGCCGCGCTCGACGCCCTTGTCTTGAGCCATGGTCACTACGATCATTTTGGCGGTCTCGCCGGCTTCCTAAAGGAAAACAACGGCAAGCTCAAAGCCAAGCTACCGATTTACGTCGGTGGCGAGGAGGCATTCTGCTCCCGCGAATGGACGGCTCCGCCGGTGCGCGGCGATTTCGGGGCCCTGGATCGCAAGGCGCTGGAAGGCGCCGATGTTGCGGTGACCTATGCAGCAGGACCGGCACTCGTCGCCGATCACGGCTTCACCACGGGTCACATCGGCCAGACGAGCTTTGAGAAGCTGCTGTCCCCCAGCGCCATGAAGATCGGCGTGGACGGCGGCATTGGATGCTATGCCGACAAGCTTCCCGAGGACGAACGGACGAAGGCTGTCATCCCGGACCAGTTCCGGCACGAGATCGCCACCGCATTCAATCTAAAAGGCCGCGGGTTGATCGTGTTAACCTCTTGCAGCCATCGCGGGGTAGTCAACGCGATCAAACAAGCGCAAGCGGCGTCGGGCATCAGCAAGGTTCATGCGGTGATCGGCGGCTTCCACCTCGCGCCCTATAAAGAGGACTATGTGCGCGACACGATCACAGCGCTGAAGGGTATCGACATCGACTACGTCGTTCCACTGCACTGCACTGGTGAGCCGTTCTACGAAATGGCAAAGGCCGAGATGCCGAGCAAGCTCCTGCGCTCCTACACGGGTACACGCTTCATCTTCGCTGCCTGAGCAAGAAGGACACACGCAATCCTAGCACTTGCGGCCGCGAACGGTGGCTGGGTGAAGGGCTGCGCCATAGCGAACGGGCGATCGATTTGCATTTTTCGAGGAACCAAAGCCCGAAAACGGGGTCCCGAAATACGCAAAAGGCGCGCGGTCCCGCGTACCCGCGTCGCGAGGGCAGGCCCAAAGTACCTTTGAAAGCTTAGGCGCCGCCGGCCCGGCGCAAGATCACTGCTAGCGCGGCGAGTAGCGCCCGCGGTAAAGCCGGCTGCATGGCCGCCCGCGCTAGGCGATCAATCCTTAAGCCAACGGCTCTGGCTAACTCAGCGCACCTACGCTTGTCGCTTTCACCTAGCTAGGCTGCTTTCGGGCACTAAGCGGACATTAACTAGCAGATAAGACCCGCTGATTCTGGTCGAAGATGCCCCTTCTGCGACCTCGGGTGATGTCTGCATTTCCCCCGCTGTTGAAGCTTGCGGAGTCCTAGGCCTCGCATCGGCGGCGCGCTGCCCAGATCGCGCGCTCCTTTCAAAGCATTCCAATCAAAATAAAGAGCCCAACCTCGGCCAGGAAAGTGACGCTCATGATGGCGACCGTAAAGAACACGTCGCTCGCCGATAGCGGGTTCATGAATGTCTCGCACCTTGTCCCGGCCGAAATCCATGAGCCGGTCATGCAGCTTGCGTCTGAAGACCGCCGGGACCGAGACAAGGTCAACAGTTGGGGTACTTTCGGGAGCCGCCGCTATGACGGCGCGATCCGGATGCCCGGCTCGTCGACCCAGGCTTCCCGCGCAAACCACGCGTGATCGGTGCGGCAGATTGGACAACGGGTGCGCGAGAAAAACACCGCGCGGCGCCCAAAGTTCTCGCGATCAGTCTGGATACCGGTGGGAATCGCGTGTCCGGTTTGCGGACATTTGACCATGACCATTCCCATGTTGCCCTTCCCTTGCGCTTTGTCTTTGTTGTAGTTTGCAGAAAAGCGCCGGCCGGTTGGAATGCGCCTCTTGTCGGTGCGCGGTACTAGGGGGGCATCGCGCAACTTGTTGATCGAGCATGGGGCAGTGGGGGGCGTGCTCGCTCAGCTCGGCGTGCTCCAACCGGCCGGATCCCTCCTCAAACGAATCTGGATGTGAAATTGAGCGCGCTTTTTTAGCCGGCGCCTTGGTGGAGAACCCTGGTGAAGTGCTTCCTGATCGGCTCACCCGTTTCCGTCGCGAGCTTCTGGGCAAGCGCCCACAATTCCTTGTTCTGGTCGGAGGCGGTGTCGAACGCCTTGCGCGCTTGCGCCGCCGACAAGGTATAGACATCGGTCGCTGACTTGCTGCCGAACAGATGGACGAAGAAATCGAGCGCAGAAGCGGCATTGGCGTTTGAGATTTCGAGCACCTTGAGCCCGTAGTCGGTCGTGCATCTCGCATTGCTCGAATAGGTCTCGCGCAGCGCCTCCGCCATCTCTTCCGAGGCGGCCTTGATCTTCTCGCAGCCTTCCCGTGCGCGGGCGAGGCCTTGCTCGGCAAGCTCGCGCCCCACGCCCGGCAAGGCGGCCTTCGAGAAATCCAACCATGGCATCCCGAAAACATTCGTTCCGTTCGGCGTCAATTTCATTTCGCTTTCACTCACGCAACATTCCCTTTCTCAAGCGAAAGCATTCCTCGCAACGCTCGCTTGCGTCACGAGAGCTCACGCTCTGTGTTCGATCAGATTTTGGATGAGCCTTGAGTTAGCCCCGACCCATACGACTTTGTGCTAAGAGAAAACGGGACTGTCGGTTCGGTTTGCGACTCTCGCCCAAACTTTTTTTGAGATTGTCAACACAAACGAAGGTATATGTGAGGAGTGCTGTGCATAACAGGAATATCCCAAGGGTTTGGGAAGTTCCGCGTTGCAAAGGAGGCCGGCGCTAGCTGCGTTGGGATGCGCTACGTTCGAGCAACAACGGACATCACGCAACGTGCCGTTGAGGGCGGTCCGGACTTCGCATCAGCGATCCTTTTGACCGCTGCAGACGCGGTGGTCGATGTCAGCTTCTGGCTCTTCTCGACCGCCCACGAAACTTGCTCGATGTCGGCTGTCAGAGGTGATCCCGACGTCATCGGCACGGGCCCAAATCTCCGCTCGTGACCCAACTCCGACATCACCCCTCTGGCACCCCGGCCATGCGCATACCCTCTAGGATGCGCTCGCGTTTGACGAGGTACGTCGGATTGTTGCTCGGTGTCTGGCGTTGGAACCGGTGGATGGTGAACCCTGAATTGAGTGCAAGCCCCGCCTGCGCAACCGCCCGTGCCTCGTCCAGCGACCCAAGCAGTGCCAGCGCCGCAGCGAAATGGAAATGCGCGAGTGGGAAATTGCGGTTAGCCTCGATGCTCCGGCGTAGCCACGCGACCGCCTCGGCGTTGGCGTTCAGATGAACGCTCGCGAGGCCTGCCCACATCATCCATCGGTGGGCGAAGACATCGCGGGGAGAGAGGCGCAGCGCTTCGTGGACGTGGCCCTCGGTCTCCCCGGGGCGATCAAGAATATGCTTGGCAAGACCGATCCAACCATGAGCGTTAGCTAAATTTCTGTCCAGTGCCAGCGCCTGCTCGCATTCAGCAATACCTTGGGCCGCGCGGCCCGTAAAAATATACACCGCGCCCAGATACAGGTGGGCCGGCGCATATTGCGGAGCTAGAGACAAAACCTTGATCAAGGTCACCTCGGCCGCCGCGAGGGGCATGGCCCGGTCGTCAATAGAAAAGTTAGCGCCCCGATTAAAGTCAACTATTGCCGTGCCAACCAGTGCTTCGATACTGCCTGGATCGAGCGCCAAGGCACGTTCGAAAAAGCCGCGCGCTCGCGCCAAGTGTTCGTTGGACAGCCCCTTATGTAAGCAAGCGGTGCCCTGGAAATACAAGTTCATCGCATCGGGATGCAGCGAACGTTCCGCGCGCCGCGCCTCGGCCGCGACTAGCTGGGCATCCAGCGTATTGGCGAGCCGTGATACGATTTCGTCCTGCATATCGAACAGGTCGGCGACAGGCTTGTCGAAGCGTTCGGCCCAAAGGTGATTGCCTGTTTCGGCGTCGATCAGCTGCACGTTTACTCGAAGTCGGTTGCCGCCACGCTGCACCGAGCCTTCGAGCACGTAGCGGACGTTCAACTCGCGCCCGATTTTCTTGACGTCTACGGCTTTGCCCTTGAAGGTGAAGGCCGTGTTGCGGGCGATGACGAACGAACTGCTGATGCGCGATAGATCCGTGGTCAGGCTCTCGGTCACGCCATCAACGAAATAGTCTTGCTCAGGATCGCCTCCGATGTTCGCGAACGGTAGCACCACCATGGACAGACGCGGTGCTGAAAGGGCGCCCGCCGGCATGCTGCCGCCCCTCATCGCCGGGCCAAGCTCATCCCGGACCATGGCATAGGTCCGGATCGGGCGAGCGATGTTTTTGAGGTTCTGTTCGCCCAGATCGACGAACTCAACCCCGACCTTGCCTCGGACCTGATCGTAGGCAGAAGATGAGATGCAGATGCCGCCAGGTTCTGCGATGCTCTCGAGCCTCGCTGCAATATTGACGCCGTCTCCAAAGATGTCATTCGGCTCGACGATTACGTCGCCAATGTTGACACCGACCCGGAAAGCAATACGCCTATCCTCCACCTCAGCGCCTGTAAGTTCCTTGATGCGGTTCTGAAATTGCACAGCAGCGCGGACCGCTTCCACCGCGCTTGGAAACTCCGCCAAGAACCCGTCGCCCGTATTCTTCACGATGCGACCGCCGTGTTCGGAGATCGCGGGCATGACACTGTCCGCGAGCAGCGCTGTCAGTTTGGAATGCGTAGCCTCTTCGTCATGGTGCATGAGCCGCGAATAGCCAGCCACATCGGCGGCCAATATCGCCGACAGCCTGCGCTCCACCCGGAACGGCCGTTCTTCTGCCATGGCACGCAATCCAACCCACAGCACACTGTATGACGGACCAGGCGGCAATGCCAAGCGCGCCGTGACGGGATGCCCTCCCAGGCTGATGTCGGTTATTGGCCCTTCGCGACATTTGCACCGCCACCAGACCTCGGTCGCGAACGGGGCATAGCGGAAGTCGACGTACAGCCGAGTGTTGCAGATGGCGACGCTCGTGACCCGGAGCAGACCTTTTCACGCAGCCCGCCGACCGCCGGCTTTTGACGCCAGCCGAACTTAGACTATTTTTCGGAGCCGCGAACCGTTTCTCATTTTTTAAGCCTCTAAGTCTCTAGGGCGTCAGAAACGACGCTACAAAGGCAGGAGGTTGCTATGCTGTACAAGAAGAACGTGGCTGGCTGGGAAAGTTGGGTCCGGCTCTTGGCTGGGGCAATTATGATCGCTTGTGGGCTACTAGGCCTTAAAGGTATGCCCGTTGGATACCTGATCGCCGGTGTCGGGGTCCTGACCGCGCTTACAGGCGTTTTCGGATACTGCCCGGCATGCGCAGTAAGAGGTCGGAAGCTGCGCGCCGAACCATGAGCCCACCTTTTTCATCGCCGAGCACGTTGGAAGCGGCAATAGGCGGGGACGCTGACGCCATCCTGACGCTGCTCAAAACGTCGCAGCCCGACATACGCCGGTACGCGCGAAGAACCTGCCGCACGACAAGCGATGTGGAAGACGCGGTTCAGGAAACGTTATGGATCGTGTACCGTCGCATTGGTCGTCTCCAACGTGCCGGAGCCTTTTCCCTCTGACTTTTTCAGATAGTTCATCGAACCTGCTTAAGATTGGCAAAGCAGCATATAGGCCTTCCCGATGACGTCTCTTCGTTGGAAAATGACCTGCAGCGTTCGGAGAGGCCAGAATCAGAACTTCGCATCGATATAGCTGCCGCGATCCAGTCGCTGCCGAGCCACTACCGGCAGGTGCTCATTTTGCGGGATGTGGACGAAATGACGATCAGCGAAATAGCGCAATCGCTGGAGCTAACCCGAGAAACTGTGAAGGCTCGACTGCATCGCGGTCGAGCGCTCGTGCGTGAATATATAATGCGCTGAGGAGTCAAAATGTTCGCCAGCAGTTCACTCACCGAGCACCTTATCCGAGGTCTTGTCGGAATTGGAGCTCTCTCAACGGCGGTGTGGATCGGGACAGACGCAGGTTGGCCTGCAGTACTAGGTTCCGTCATTCTGGGGCTAGTATCATTAATGGCCTTTCGAGGATGCCCGGTCTGCTGGTCTATAGGCCTGTTTTCGATGGCACGCCGGTCGTTGGCCTCGCTGTAATCGGGTTCACTTCTGCTTATGGATTCCAATTCCAGAAATTTGACACAGAGGCTACTGATTGAGACCAACCCGAGTGGGCCCAGTTACAAGCCGTTGCGTTGCCTGACGGGCAAAACACCCCAGGCCAAGGGCAATCAGCACCACCAAAAATATTTCACTTTACCGAAATTCGGAAACGGCGTATGTGTCGCCGCAACCCGGGCCCAAGGAAGAGGGGTCGTATCGCGATCGTCACGAAGGCGGGCCGGGCGGCGGTGGACGCGGGTCACATCGGCGCGAAGAGTTTTGCAGGGCGGGTAACCGTGAGCAAAGGCCTCGCGCATACGACCGGTGTGATCGGCGTACGGCCAAATCGTGTCGTCCTGGCGCCCGGGGTCTGTGCGCCAAGTCTTGTGGTGATGTGGCGGCCCAACCGGGCACGTGCATCAGCCATCTGCAAGGCGACGGGGGCAATAGTGCATCGCTCCCCGGGGAGAGCACGACATACGCCGTTCCAACCACTGCGCAGGGAAGGCCGGGATGTCCTGGCTACACCTGTATGCCGCTGTGCAGATTTTCTCACTGCAATTTCGCACAGTGGACCGCGGGTGCCAGCGGGCTCCCGGTCTTCCCTGCGCCCTCTTTCATTTGAGGGTGAAGAGATAAAGCAAAGCTCGGGCGAAATGCGCCGCGAGGCTGCGAAGGTGTGTCTGCAATGAAGATGCGCTTGATGAAGCGGCCATGTCGTCCCACACTCCGTCATTGCGAGGAGCTCTTGCGACGAAGCAATCCAGACTATCTTCGTGGAGGGAGTCTGGATTGCTTCGCTGCGCTCGCAATGACGAGCTGGACGAGCGTGCGCTCGCAATGACGGGTACCCCAGACGTGAGAAAGCGCCCGTGGGGGGCGGGCGCTTTCTGTAGTCGACTTGGGGTTGGGGTCGTCTACATATCCACGTGGCGACTTTGGGGGGCTGGTAAAGAGCCGCGTGAATTCACAAAACTCGTCAGATCTCCTTAGCGAACGAGGGACGCGTTCGAACTGGTGATAACGACCGGCTTGTCGGCCTTGATGACGCGGGCGGTCTGGGTCAGACCTTCATCCGAACCCGTGCGTGCCGTAATGCCGAGGCCCGCCACCGCGATCCCTGCGACGAGGGCGACGACCACAATCTTCAAATGGGTCGCGCGATCAGCGCTGTAGATCGAGTGGTTCATGGAAGCCTCCTGCCGCCATCTACCCGAAGTAGTCGCCAGCCCTTTCAGGCCGGTTCATGCTTCCGGTGCCCAACAACCTAGTATTGGGAGGATTCGTTCCCAAGAGGCCATCACAAGGGCGTGAAAGAACGTGAAACGTCGCGATCAAAAACGCCCCTGGATCGTTCGATTATATAATTATTTCAAAGATGTAATGTGCCCGCGGGTTGCCTTTTCGATGCTTGGTCCACAAGGCGCCAGGAGCTGAAAAACCATTTGCCTGTGGCCGAAAAACACACGGCTTCTTAAGGCAAATCAGATGCTTCCGACCGTTTTCAACCTCGCCCTAGGGTGGATTTCGGCCTGCGACAGCACGGTGGTCTGGGCCCGGAACCGTTCCACCAGGGAACGCACGAACGGACGAATTGCGGCAGAGGTGACCAGCACCGGCGCCTCGCCTTCACGGGCGGCACGCTCGAAGGCCTCGCGCACGGCGGTCATGAACTCCGACAGTTTCGAGGGTTGCATCGCGAGGCTGCGCTCCTCGCCCTGGCCGATGATGGATTCGGCAAAGGCCTGTTCCCAGCGCGCCGACAGCGCGATCAGCGGCAGATAGCCGTTGTAGGAGGTGTTCTGCGCGCAGATCTGGCGCGCTAGGCGGGCGCGGACATGCTCGACCATGGTCGCGGGATTGCGCGAGAAGGCGAGCGAATCGGCGATGCCTTCGAGGATGGTCGAGAGGTCGCGGATCGAGATGCGCTCGGCGAGCAGGAGCTGCAGCACGCGCTGGATGCCGGAGACCGTGACCTGTCCCGGCACGATGTCCTTGACCAGCTCGCTCTGCTCCTTCGGCAGCTCCTTGAGCAGCTTCTGCACCTCGCCATAGGAGAGCAGGTCCGACATGTTGGCCTTGAGCAGCTCGGTGAGGTGGGTCGAGAGCACGGTCGCGGCGTCAACCACGGTGTAGCCTTTGAGCGAGGCCTCTTCCTTGAGGCTGGCGTCGACCCAGGTCGCGGGCAGGCCGAAGGTCGGCTCGGTGGTGTGGATGCCGGGCACCTGCACCTGGCTGCCGCCGGGGTCCATGACCATGAACTGGTTCGGCCAGATCTTGCCGGAGCCGGCGTCGACCTCCTTGATCTTGATGATGTAGGTGTTGGCCTCGAGCTGGACGTTGTCGAGGATGCGCACCGCCGGCATCACGAATCCCATCTCGATTGCGAGCGAACGGCGCAGCGCCTTGATCTGCTCGGTGAGGCGGTCGGTGCCATCGGGGCCGTTGACCAGCGGCAGCAGGGCATAGCCGAGCTCGATCTTCAGGTCGTCGATCTTGAGCGCCGCCGAGATCGGCTCTTCGGCTGCAGCCGCGCCCGGCGCACCCGGCATGCCCGGAGCAGGCGCGGCCTTGGCGGCTTCCTCCTTGACGGCGGTCTTCTTGTGGTTGCGGGCGTGCCAGGCCAGCGCGCCGGCGCCGGCGCCGAGCACGAGGAAGGGGATGGTCGGAATGCCGGGCAGGGCCGCCAGCACCAGCATAACCGCCGAGGACATGGCGAGGGCCTGCGGATAGCCGGAGAACTGCTTCATCAGCGCCTTGTCGGCGGCGCCGGAGACGCCGGCCTTGGAGACGAGCAGGCCGGCCGCGGTCGAGACGATCAGCGCCGGCACCTGGGTGACGAGGCCGTCACCGACGGTCAGCAGCGTGTAGCTGCGGCCGGCGTCGGCAAAGGACATGCCCTGCTGCGCCACGCCGATGATCATGCCGCCGACGACGTTGATGAAGACGATCAGCAGGCCGGCGATGGCATCGCCGCGGACGAACTTGGAGGCACCGTCCATGGCGCCGAAGAAGCCGCTCTCGTCCTCGAGCTCCTTGCGCCGCTCCTTGGCGACCTTCTCGTCGATCAGACCGGCAGAGAGATCGGCGTCGATCGCCATCTGCTTGCCGGGCATGGCGTCGAGGTGGAAGCGGGCGGCAACTTCAGCGATACGGCCCGAACCCTTGGTGATGACGACAAAGTTGACGATGATCAGGATGGCGAAGACGATGATACCGATGACGAAATTGCCGCCCATCACGAAGCTACCGAACGCTTCGATAACGTGACCGGCGGCAGCCGTGCCCTCGTGCCCGTGCGACAGGATCAGCCGGGTCGAGGCCATGTTGAGCGACAGGCGCAGCATGGTGGAGATCAGGAGAATGGTCGGGAAGGCGGAGAATTCCAGCGGCGCCTGAATGAACAGCGACGTCATCAGGATCAGGATCGAGAGTGTGATCGAGATCGCCAGGAACAGATCCAGCACGATCGCGGGCAGGGGGAGGATCAGCACCACCAGGATGGTGAGGATGCCGAGCGCCAGCGCGATGTCGCCGCGCTTGAGGATCGTGACGATCTCGTTGAGGGAGGGAATCGAGGGCCTTGCTGCGCCTACGCCCTGTCCTGCGGTGACGTCGACCATGGTAGCTGCCTCCCCGCGCGACTGCCGTCCGCGCGCCCCAAACGTCTGCGCGGCGGCCGAGGGGCCGCCGCTCCGAAAGTGAGGCACCGCACTGGCGTCCACGGGGGATCTCCCGTTCTACCCGGCTGACGACACTCGACTTCACCCGGCAATTTTTGCCCGGTGTATGGTTAGCAAAGGGTTAACGGAGGGCGCGACAGGAGTGCGGGGCGGGTGTTTTTGCCCCGTCATTCCGGAGCGCGCGTAGCGCGAACCCGGAATCCATCCTGCGGTAAGTGACGTGGAGACATGGATTCCGGGTTCGCGCCAAGAGGGCGCGCCCCGGAATGACCACAACGGAATGCCGAGGGCCCTTACTTCGCCTTCTCCATCTTCGTCACCGTGTACCCCGATGCCGCCTCCTCGGCCTCGAAGGTCACCTTGTCGCCGACCTTCACCTGCTTGAGCATCGCTGTGTCCTTGACGCGGTAGACCATGGTCATGGGTTCTTCCATGCCGAGGCTCTTGGCCGGCCCGTGCTTGAGCGTGATCTTGCCGGCGCCCTCGTCGATCTTCTTGACCTCGCCACTGATAGAGGCAGCCCCGGCTGCCAGGGCTCCAGTGGCAACGCCTAACGTCAGCGCCAGCGCTGCAGTGATACGGATGATGCGGTTCATGGGGGTCTCCATTGCTTACTTCACGGTGACGTGGCCGACCATGCCGTAGTCGCGGTGGTCGGGAATCAGGCACGAAAATTCGAACGTGCCGGCCTTGCTGAACTTCCAGAGAATCTCCGCTGTCTTGTTCGGGGCAAGTCGCACTCCGTTCGGATCGTCATGCTCCATGTGCGGATGCTTCTTCATCACCTCGGCATGCGCGAGATTCTCCTTAGGTGTGGCGAGCAGAAACTCGTGATCCTCCTTGCCGACATTGCGCAGCACGAAGCGGATCTGCTCGCCGCGCTTCACGTTGATGTTCGACGGCTCGTACGACATCTCGCTCAGCGCGATCTCGATGGTGCGCGCCGGCTTTTTGGGATCGCCGGGCTCGCCCGCTGAAAAGGACGTATGGCCGTGATTTTCGTGCGCACCGGCGGACGAGATCGAGAGCGCTGCCAGCGCGAGGACGAATGTGACGGTCTTCTTCATTGTAGTCTCCAGTTGGTGGTTCATCGAAACGCTCACATCTTCATGTGCTTCATCGGGGGCTGCCTGGTTTTTGCCGTGCCGGCTCTGTGGTTGGCGCCGTGACCTCGTAGGCGACGGTGCCTTTCGGGAATTGGTAGGGCCCGGGATCGCGATAGTCGTCGCGGGCGAGGTCCTCGCGGATCTTCATCACCGTGAACATGCCGCCCATCTCGATCGGCCCAAACTGGCCGGTGCCGGTCATCATTGGCAGCGTGTTGTCGGGCGCGGGCATCTCCATGTTGCCCATCGCCATGCCGGTCGAGCCCATCGCCATGCTGTCAGGCGCGAGCTTGCCGACGGCCTTGGCGAGATCCTTGCGTGATACGCCGATGAGGTTGCGCACATCGTGTCCCATCGCATTCATGGTGTGGTGCGACTTGTGGCAGTGGAAAGCCCAGTCGCCGGGATTGTCGGCGAGCACGTCGAACACGCGCACCGCGCCGACCGGAACGTCCGTCGTCGTCTCCGGATATTGCGCGCTCTCCGGAGCCCAGCCGCCGTCGGTGCAGGTGACCGCAAAGCTGTGGCCATGCAGATGGATCGGATGATTGGTCATGCTGAGGTTACCCATGCGCACGCGCACCTTGTCGCCGAGCCTGACCGGCAGTGGATCGATCCCGGGAAATACCCGCGCATTCCAGGTCCACATGTTGAAATCGGTCATCTCGTTGACATGCGGCAGATAGGTGCCGGGGTCGACGCGATAGGTGCTCATCACGAAGACGAAGTCGCGGTCGACGGGGCGGAAATTCGGATCGCGCGGATGCACGACGACCATGCCCATCATGCCCATCGCCATCTGCACCATCTCGTCGGAATGCGGGTGGTACATGAAGGTCCCGCTCTTCTTCATCTCGAACTCGTAGACGAAGGTCTTTCCCGGCTGGATGTGCGGCTGGGTCAGCCCGCCGACGCCGTCCATGCCGCTCGGAATGATCATGCCGTGCCAGTGCACGGTGGTGTATTCCGGCAGTCTGTTCGTGACGAAGATGCGGACCTTGTCGCCCTCCACCGCCTCGATGGTCGGGCCCGGTGACTGGCCGTTATAGCCCCACAGATTCACCTTCATGCCTTCCGCGAACTCGCGCACCACGGGCTCGGCGACGAGATGGAATTCCTTCCAGTCGCCGTTCATGCGGAACGGCAGCGACCAGCCGTTCAGCGTGACCACGGGGCGGTAGTCCGGACCGCTGATCGGATGCAGCGGCGGCTGCATCACAACCTTGTCCATGTGCGGGGCCTCCGGAATCGACGCGGCCTGGACGCGGCCGCTGATGGCTGAGGCGCTGGCAAGCGCGGCTGTGCCCAAAAATCCTCGGCGGGAAAACATGTCGGCCTCCATGTCAGTGGCCGCCATCGGCAGGCGCTGCCGCGGCGATGGTGGTTGGATTGTCGCTGCCGGCCGCAGGCGAGCCGCCGCCGTTGACGACGGTCTGCAGGTCGGATTGGGCGAGGAAGAACCTTTGCTTTGCATCGATGGCGCCGCGCAGCGACGCCAGGCGCTGCCTTGCCTCGGTGAGCAGCGCAAAAATGTCGACCTGCATGCTGGAGAAGCGCAGCTGCATCTCCTCTGTGATGATCTTTCGCAAGGGGATGATCTCGCGCTGGTAGTGGCTGGCGATGTCGTAGCTGGAGCGATAGCTGCGATAAGCGTCGCGTGCTTCCGAACGGACGTTGACGGCGCGCTCGGTCAGGCGGTTGAAGGCGAGATTGTAGGTTTCCGCCGCCTGGCGCACGCGGACCTCGCCGCCGTCGAAGATCGGGATCTGGAACTGAACGTCGAAGCCGCGCTCGCGGAACGGCGCACCTTCCGGATCCTGGGTGCGGCGGGAGATGCCGGCGAGATCGAGCAGGGTGACGAATCGCGTCGCCTCGGTGAGATTCAGCGATTTCGCCAGCGCCGTCAGCTCCAGCCGCGCGATCTGCAGGTCAATGCGATGGGCCACCGCGTCGGTTTCGATCGAGGGTAAGGCCAGCGGTCGGCGCGGCAGCGGCGGCAACGCGTTCGGCAGGCGGAAGTCGAGGCCGCCGTCCCACAGTCCCATCAGGCGTGCGAGCCTTTCGCGTGCGCTCGCTGCCGTCTGCCGTGCGGTGGCGAGGTCGGCGGTGGTCTCGGCGTAAAACACCTGCTCGCGCGCCTGGTCGAGCTTGTTGAGCGAGCCGGTTTCGCCGAGCTTGACCGCGAGCTGTGCGGTCGATTCCGCCGTCGCCTTCGCGTCCGTCAGCAGCACCACCATCTCGTTGCCGGCAACGGCGCGCCAATAAGCGCGCCGGACGTCGGCGGCGAGCCGCAATGTTGCCAGTGCCGCGCGCAATTGGGCCTGGCGAAAACGGTCGCGGGCGATGTCGGAGCGGAACGGCAGGGTGGCGAGCGCGAGGATGTCACCCACCACCTGGCGCTCGATCTCGCTGGCGCTATTGCCTGAGATCCGCGAGATCGAGAACACCGGATTGGGCGGCAGGCTCTGCTCGACCAGATCGGTCTCGGCCAGCGCCAGCTCGTTGTAGGCCGCTTGCAGCCCCTTGTTGTTGAGCAGCGCGATCTGCACGGCAGTGTCTGCGGTCAATGTCCGCGACAGCAGCTGGCGCATGCGCCCGTCAACTGCGCGCTCTCCCTCGCTTGTTCGCACGAAGGCGACGTCCTTGCTGATGCTCTGGCTCGTCAGCTCCGAGACTGTCGTCATGCCGCTGTCGGGCGAGAACGCGGCGCAGCCGGACAGACTGAGCGCAGCGAGAACGAGCAGGCTTCGCGCGAAATGATGTGCCATGGCGCGCTCCTACCGGTCTTGCTTCGGCTGCGGCGCGACATTCTCGTTGCGCTCGCGCCATGGTGCCGGCGTCGCCGGCCGCAGGCTGCTGTAGGGCGCGATCGTGGAACGATAGAGGGCGGGCGCCACCTTGGCCGCGGGATCGGCAGGATCCGCGGCGGCGATGTGTGTCGTTGTGGGCGTGCAGCCGGCCAACGCCAGCGCAATCACGGTCAGCAGCGACCAACTAAATAGAAAATGTCGTCCACGCGCCGCGGATGCGGCGGCGGACTTCGCCCCGGAAAGCGTCAACATGATTCATCCCTGATCTGTCCGTAAAGACCACAGGTTCGCGCGCGCAGACGCGCGCTCGGCCTGACGTCGTCGCGTCAGATCAGGCGATGGGAGGGCGGTAGTGCAGGGGCGGCGTCGCGCTGTGCAGGCTGGCCACGATCTCGGGCGCGCAGGCGGAGATGGGCTGAAGCGGCTTGGCGACGCTGGGCAGATCGGTCGGCAGCGCACTCACGCACATCATCCCGCAGCACGGTCCGGTCGTGCCCTTGCCGCCATGATGATGCGGAGCGGGCGCGTCCTGCGCAGCGGTCTGGTGATGCGCATGCGCTCCCGCGTGGTCATGCGAGGGAGCGCCATGCTGATGGCTTGCCTGCATCTGGTGGTGCGCCGGCGCGAGATCGGCGAGCGGGGCCTCGTCCGCAAGACACGGTGCCGGACCGCTGCCCCAGGCGAGCGCGGCTGCGGGCGCGAGCACGCAGAACAGATAGGCGAGGGCAACGAGGCGCCCCACCCTGATCCGCATCGATCGTGTCAATCGCAACAGCATTCCGCCGACATGTTCCCCGCGCGGCAATGTTGCACACGCTGATTGCAAACTAGTGGCAAAACCCGCGTTCGCCAAGCTCCTTCTTACCGCTGTGCACCGCGCATGCCCAATATCGCGCCGCGATGCTTGACCATGTGGCAATCAACGAACATGGTCCGTTCCGTGCACGCGCCAAATCATCCAGGACAAACCCCGGCTTCATTCACCCCTGATTCGCGTCAGGCCTGGATGCGCCTGGTCATTGCGCTCCTGATCGGCTCGATCGGCGCCGTCGGCATGTGGGCGGTCGTGGTCGTGATTCCCGTGGTGCAGACCGAATTCGGTGCCACACGCGGCGCGGTGTCGCTGGCTTTCACGCTGATGATGTTCGGTTTTGGGCTGGGCGGCGTGATCGCCGGCAAGATCACCGACCGGTTCGGCATCGTGCCGGCGATGGCGATCAGCATCGCCTTTCTCGGCATCGCCAACGTGCTCGCGGGGCTGTCGACGCAGCTCTGGCAGTTCGTGGCGGCGTATTTCCTGATCGGGCTCGGCACCTCCGCGACTTTCGCGCCGCTGATGGCGGAGGCCTCGCATTGGTTCGAGCGCTATCGCGGACTTGCCGTGACCATCGTCGCCAGCGGCAATTATGTCGCCGGCACGATGTGGCCGCCGATCGTGAGCTGGGGCATGCAGACCGCCGGCTGGCGCTACACCCATATCGGCATCGGCCTCGTCTGCGCGAGCACGATGGCACTTCTGGTCCTCGTCCTGCGCGCGCAGATGGGCAACGACCATATCCGCGATCATGCCAATGCGCCGCCGCCGCGGGTCGATCTCAATCTGTCGACCAACACGCTGACGGTGCTGCTCTCGATCGCCAGCATCTCCTGCTGCGTTGCCATGGCGATGCCGCAGGTGCATATCGTCGCCTATTGCGGCGATCTCGGTTATGGCGTGGCGCGTGGCGCCGAGATGCTGTCCTTGATGATGGGCTGCGGCATCGTAAGCCGGATCGGCTCGGGCTATCTCGCCGACAAGATCGGCGGCATCCGCACGCTGCTGGTGGGATCGCTGGCGCAGGGCTTTGCGCTGGTGTTCTATTTGTTCTTCGACAGCCTCACCTCGCTTTATCTGATCTCGGCGATGTTCGGTCTGTTCCAGGGCGGCATCGTGCCGAGCTATGCCATCATCGTGCGCGAGGCGATGCCGGCGAGCGAAGCCGCAACGCGCGTCGGCACCGTGATCTTTGCGTCCGTGTTCGGCATGTCCTTCGGCGGTTGGGTGTCGGGCGTCATCTTCGATGCCACCGGCTCGTATGCCGCGGCGTTCGCCAACGGCGTGGCGTGGAACGCGCTGAACATCGGCATCGTCGTATTGCTGCTGATCCGCTCGCGGATGGGCTCGGTCAACACCGGCCCGGGTTTTGCCACCTAAACGGACTGTCCCGCCTTCAGCAGCGAGCAGCCGGTGATCTTGTAGCTGCCATCCGGCTGTTGCTCGAGCGTGTAGAGCGCCTCCCAGGCCTCGCCATTGGCATCGATGATATGGACGCGCTGGGCGATCCAATCGCCGTCGGTTTTGCTCTCGCCAAATTCGAAACTCTTGTGACGATAGACCGGCGCGTAGCCGTTCTGCACCATGGACATGAAGATGTCGGGTGCGGGAAAGATCTCCTTGATCGCCGGTGCCGCATAGGAATAGGCCGCCGTCGCATCGTCGTGAACGAAAGCCTGCTCCTGGGCGCGGATGACGCTTTGCGCCGCCGTGACATCGCCGGCGCGTGCGGCGAGGGGACTAAGGGCAATCGTGAGGGCGACGACCAAGGCTGCGATGCGCATGACAGGCTCCGCGTCGATATCCCGGCGGTGGCGATGCTAGCACATCTCCGCGCCTACCGCTTCCGCCTCGGCGCCGATTTCGCTGGCCTGGCTGCGCGCGCCTTGGCCTTCTCTGGTTGCACGCGCAAGCCGTCGATGAACACGTCAAGGAGCCGCAGCGCCGTTGCCTGCCAGCCGGGCTGGTCGTGGATGTAGCACATGCCGAAGAACGCGCGCAGCAAGTCCTCGGCACTGATGTCGGCGCGCATCTCGCCGGCCGCGACTGCGCGGTCGAGCAGCGAGCCGGTCGCCTTCGTCAGCCGATCGAACGAGAAGGCGTGCAACTCGGACCCGCTCTGCACCGCGAGCGCCAGGGCTGCCATCATCCCCTTCTTGGTGGCGACGAATTCGACACCTGAGCGCAGCCAGCGCCTGAGCGCATCGACGGGGTCCTTGGCGTTCTTCAGCTGTTCGGCGAGTTCGCTGAGCTGCTCAACCTCGCGCCGGTACACCGCCTCGAACAGATCCTCGCGCGTGGGAAAATGGCGGTAGAGCGTGCCGATGCCGACGCCGGCGCGTTTGGCGACCGCTTCCAGGCTCGCTTCGGGGCCGCCCGCGCTGAACACCAGCTTCGCCGCTTCGAGCACGCGCTCGCGATTGCGCACGGCGTCGGCGCGGGGCTTTCGGGTCTGGTCGGTGTGGTCGTCCATATCAGGCAATGTAGATCACGAATTGGTTAGATTGAACACTTCTTGAACCCTTGGCGAGCCGCATCGCGTTGTACGCGCATGGGCTTTTGACGAATTCCAAATATTTCCGAGCGGCTCTTGTTAAACGGAGGGTGCCTCCGTATCTTCGCTTGAGCGTCGGCCGCATCATGTCCGGGCGGCGCGGTCTCGACGGCGGCCACGGCGGTGGCGCGCTGTACGACTAGTCATGTCCATATCTGATCGGAGCCTTGTATGAACCACTCCATCAGCCTCACCGTGAACGGTGCGCGGCGCGAATTCGTCCTCGACGATCCGCGCGTCACGCTGCTCGATCTCCTGCGTGAGCGCCTTCATCTGACCGGAACCAAGAAGGGATGCGACCGCGGCCAGTGCGGCGCCTGCACCATTCTCGTCGACGGCAAGCGCATCAACTCCTGTCTTGCGCTGGCCATCAGCCACGACGGTGCCGACATCCTCACCATCGAAGGCATTGCGCGCGGCGACCAGCTTCATCCGGTGCAGGCCGCCTTCATCGCCCATGACGGCTTTCAGTGCGGCTTCTGCACCCCCGGCCAGATCATGAGCGCCATCGGCATGATGAGCGAGGCGCAGGCAGGCAACGATCCCGAGCGCATCCGCGAATGCATGAGCGGCAATCTGTGCCGCTGCGGCGCCTATGCCGGCATCGTCGATGCCGTGCTCGACGCGCAAGGACGCATGGACGAATCCAATCAGAGGCGCTCCGCATGAAACCGTTCGATTATGTCAGGCCCGCCACGGTCACCGAGGCGGTTGCCGCCGCGGCCCAGCCGGGCGCCGTCTATCTCGCCGCCGGCACCAACCTGCTCGATCTGATGAAGGGGGGCGTCAGCCGTCCGGATCGTCTCGTCGACGTCACGCATCTCGATGGGCTCGACGGGATCGAGCGCCTCGCCGACGGTTCGTTGCGGATCGGCGCGCTCGTGAGCAACGCCGATCTCGCTCATGACACCGAGTTCGCCAGATCGTATCCCGCGGTCGCCGAGGCGCTGCTCTCGGGTGCATCCGCGCAACTGCGCAACGCCGCGACGGTCGGCGGCAATCTCCTGCAACGGACGCGCTGCGCATATTTCTACGACACCGCCAGCCGCTGCAACAAGCGCGAGGCCGGCAGCGGTTGCGATGCGCGTGAGGGCGAGAACCGCAGCCATGCCGTGCTCGGCTGGAGCGAGAACTGCATCGCCACGCATCCGTCCGATTTCTGCGTGCCGCTGGTCGCACTCGACGCCGTCGTCGAGATCGAGGGCAGGAACGGCCGGCGCGAGATCGCGCTCGACGAGCTGCACCGCCTGCCCGGCAATACCCCGGAGCGCGAGTCGGCGCTCGAGCCCGGCGACCTCATCACGGCGGTGCGCCTGCCGCCTGCGGCGCGCGGCTTTGCCGCGCATGCGCGCTACCTCAAGGTTCGCGAACGTACGTCCTATGCCTTTGCCGTGGTATCGGCTGCGGCCGCATTGCGGATCGAGAGCGGCAAGATCGTGGAGGCGCGGCTCGCGCTTGGCGGCGTCGCGGCAAAGCCCTGGCGTGCGCGCGCCGCGGAGGATGTTCTCAGGAACGTCGCGCCCACGGCCGACGCCTTCCGGGAAGCCGCCAGCCGCGCGCTCACCGATGCAAAGCCGTCCGGTGACAACGCCTTCAAGATCGAGCTCGCGCGCCGCATTCTCGTGCGCGCGTTGACGCTGGCCGCAGCCGGTACGCCCGCGCGCCTGCCGGCGCTGCCGGCCTCTCCCTTTGCCTCGACCTCCGGAGCCATCCATGCCTGAGCTCAACCTGACCAGTGCGCCCGCCCATCTGCGCCACGGCTCGAACATCGGCCAGCCGCTGACCCGCCGTGACGGCATCCTCAAGGTCAAGGGGCAGGCGATCTATGCCGCCGACAATCATCCGCCCGGCATGCTGTTTGCGGCGATGGCCGTCGCCAGCATTTCGCGCGGCCGTGTGACCTCGCTCGATGTCGCCGCTGCCAAGCGCCATCCCGGCATCGTCGACGTCATGACGCCGGACCACAAGCCGCAGCTCGCGGTCGACCCGGAGATCAAGACCAATCCATTCGTGTTCCGGATGGAAGTGCTGCAGAGCAATGAGGTCCGCTACGCCAATCAGCCGATCGCCGTCGTGATCGCCGAGACGCTGGAGGCCGCAACGGAAGGCGCGGCGCTGCTGGCGCCGCGTTACGAGACGCTGCCCGCGCTGATCGGTCTCGATGCCGGCGAAAGCTTCGTGCCGCCGGTCGTCGGCGTCGGCAATCCCGCGGAGCATCACCACGGCGATGTCGAGGCGGGCCTGGCCTCGGCCGAGAAGCAGATCGACGCGGTTTACGAGACGCCGCCGCAATATCACAACGCGATGGAGCCGCATGCGATCGTCGCCAGCTGGAACGGCGACAAACTGTCGGTCGACATGCCGACCCAGGGTTTGACAATGTCGCTGGCGCGTATCGCCGAATTGTTCGGCATCGCGCACGACAAGATCCACATCCGCAGCCCGTTCCTCGGCGGCGGCTTCGGCTCCAAGGGGCTGATGGCCGGCCCGCCGACGCTCGGTATCATGGCGGCCAAGCTGGTCGGCAGGCCGGTCAAGCTCGTGTTGCGCCGTGAGCAGATGTACGGCCCGGTCGGCCATCGCGCGCCGACGCGCCAGCGGCTGCGCATCGGCGCCGACGGTGAGGGGCGTCTGACGGCGCTCGATCATCACGCCAGCACCGTATCGAGCACGTTCGATGATTTCTACGAGCCCGCGGCCGGCGCCTCGCACTCGCTCTATGCAGCCCCTGCAATCCGCACCTCGCATGACGCCGTGCGTGTCAACACCGGCACGCCGTTGTTCATGCGCGCGCCCGGCGAGGCGACAGGATCGATCGCGCTCGAAAGTGCGATCGACGAGATGGCCTGGGCTTGCGGCATGGATCCGCTGGCCTTTCGCCTCAAGAACTACGCCGAGGTGGAGCCGATCACCGGCAAGCCCTTCTCCTCGAAAGCGTTGCGCGCCTGCTACGAGCAGGGCGCGGCGCGCTTCGGCTGGGCGATGCGCTCGCTCCAGCCACGGCAGATGCGCGACGATGCCGGCCTGCTGGTCGGCTGGGGCATGGGCACCGCGACCTTCCCGGCGCTGATGTTCCAGGCCGAGGCCCGCGCGGTGATCCGTCGCGATGGCTCGGGCGTGATGGAGATCGGCGCGCATGATATGGGGCAGGGCGCCTGGACGGCATTGGCGCAGATTGCCGCCGATGCCGTTGGTCTCGATATGGACCGCATCACGTTCAAGGCCGGCACGTCCGACCTGCCCGATGCCGGCATCGCCGGCGGCTCGGCGCACACCGCGACCGCCGGCGCGGCGATCCACAGCGCCGGCGCGGCCGTGATCGCAAAGCTCGCCGATCTCGCAACCAATGACGAGCGCTCGCCGCTGTTCGGTGCCGGCAATGCCGGCGTGGTCGCGCGCGACGGAAAGCTGTTTCGGCGCGACGACCTGAGCCGCGGCGAGAGCTATGCCGAGATCCTGGCACGCGCTGGCGTCTCCGAAGTCGAGGCGCGCGGCACCGGCGCGCCGAACCCTGCGGCGATGGAGGAATACGCGATGCACGCCCACGGCGCGGTGTTCGCGGAGGTGAAGGTCGATCCCGAGCTCGGCCAGGTTCGGGTCACCCGCATGGTTGGCGCCTTCGCGGCGGGACGCATCGTCAATCCGCGGATGGTGCAGAGCCAGCTGTTCGGCGGCATGATCTGGGGTCTGTCCTTCGCGCTGCACGAGGAGGCCATCACCGACCGCCGCAGCGGCCGGATCATGAACGCCAATCTCGGCGAGTACCACATCCCCGTAAATGCCGACGTGCCGCCGCTCGACGTGATCACGGTCGAGGAGCACGATCCGCACGTCAATGCGCTCGGCATCAAGGGCGTCGGCGAGATCGGCATCACCGGCAGCGCCGGCGCAGTCGCCAACGCGGTCTGGCATGCGACCGGCGTGCGTGTCCGCCGCTTTCCGATCAGGATCGAGGAGTTGTTGGCGCAGCTCTAGCTGCCGTCCCGGAACAAAGCGGCCCCGGAGTGCCTAGGAGTCCGGGGCCATAACCTCAGCACCTTTTGCGCGAGGCTGCTCGGCTACATGATGACAGTTAGCCCAGGTTCGGCCAGCGGACATTGAGGTGGCTCAAGCGCGCTGAGAATTCGAGCGGGACCGAATTCCTTGAGTTAGCGCAAGAAGGCTGGCGGGCCGACGCGGGCTCGCTTCAGAACGTCGGCGGCGTGCAGGCCGAGATCACTTCGCATGGCTTGCCGCCGACGCAGCGGAAGCGATGCGGGCGGCGGCTCTCGAAATAATAGGCATCGCCCGGATTGAGGATCCGCCGCTCGTCCTCGACTGTCACTTCGAGCTTGCCCGAAATCACGATGCCGCCTTCCTCGCCGTCATGGACGAGGTGGACGCGCCCGGTATCGCTGCCGGGCTCGTAACGCTCCTTCAGGATCTGCAGGCTGCGGCCGAACAGATTGTCGCCGACTTGTTGGTAGGAGATCGGCTTCTTGCCGACCTCGGTCAGCTCCTCCGCGCGGTAGAAGATCTTGCGCCGGCTCTCCGGCTCCAGCGCGAAGAACTCGGCGAGCCCCATCGGGATGCCGTCGAGGATGCGCTTGAGCGCGCCGACCGACGGGTTCATCTGGTTGGATTCGATCAGCGAGATCGTCGAATTGGTGACGCCGGCTCGCTTTGCCAGCTCACGCTGCGACAGCTTGTGGCGCGCCCGGATGAATCGCAGCCGTCCACCGATGTCGACGCTCATGCCTTGGTCTCGTGTTGCAGGTGTTGCGGATCGCGCAAATATGGACCGACAGCCCTAGTGAAATCAATGGTTTGCAGCTGATCAGAAAAGGACTTGTTGCGCCTTATGAGCCGTGGCTCTGGTAGCAGGTCAGCAAAGGAGCGCGGCCGTGACCCTTCATCAGATTCCGAACACTATCAAGACCGACTCGTTCTGGATGCCGTTCACGGCCAACCGGCAGTTCAAGAAGGCGCCGCGCCTGTTCTCCTCCGCCGAGGGGATGCACTACACCACCGTCGACGGCCGCAAGGTGATCGACGGCTCCGCGGGCCTGTGGTGCGTCAATGCCGGTCACGGCCGCAAGCAGATTGCTGCTGCGGTCGAGCGGCAGCTCATGACGCTGGACTTCGCACCGTCGTTCCAGATGGGCCATCCGCTGGCGTTCGACTTCGCCGAGCGGCTCGCCGAGATCGCGCCGAAGGGCCTCGATCGCGTCTTCTTCACCAATTCCGGCTCCGAATCGGTCGATACCGCGCTGAAGATCGCGCTCGCCTATCACCGCGCCAACGGCCAGGCCAGCCGCACCCGCCTGATCGGCCGTGAGCGCGGCTATCACGGCGTCGGCTTCGGCGGCACCTCGGTCGGCGGCATGGTCGCCAATCGCCGCGCCTTCGCCACCCTGCTGCCGGGCGTCGACCACATCCGCCACACCCACGATCTCACCCGCAACGCCTTCGCCAAGGACCAGCCTGAGCACGGCGCCGAGCTCGCCGATGATCTCGAGCGCCTGGTCGGCCTGCACGGTGCCGAGACCATCGCCGCCGTCATCGTCGAGCCGGTGCCGGGCTCGACCGCGGTGCTGCCGCCGCCGAAGGGCTATCTGCAGCGCCTGCGCGAGATCTGCGACAAGCACGGCATCCTCCTCATCTTCGACGAGGTCATCACCGGTTTCGGCCGCCTCGGCACGCCGTTCGCCGCCAACTTCTTCGGCGTCACGCCGGATCTGATGACGACGGCCAAGGGCATCACCAACGGCACCATTCCCTGCGGCGCGGTGTTTGCGAGCCGCAAGGTGCATGACGGCCTGATGGTCGGCCCCGAGAACCAGATGGAGCTGTTCCACGGCTACACCTATTCGGCGCATCCGACCGCCTGCGCCGCGGGCATCGCGACGCTCGACATCTACAAGGATGAAGGCCTGCTCACGCGCGGTGCGTCGATCGCCGAATATTGGCGCGATGCGCTGCATTCGCTGAAGGGCCTGCCGAACGTCGTCGACATCCGCAATTGCGGCCTGATGGGTGCGGTGGAACTGGCGCCGCGCGGCGGTGCGGTCGGTGCCCGCGGCTACGACGTCATGGTCGATTGCTTCAACACCGGCCTCTACCTGCGCATGAGCGGCGACAGCTTCGCGATGTCGCCTCCGCTCATCGTCGAGAAGAGCCACATCGACCAGATGGTCTCGATCCTCGGCGACGCCATCAAGAAGGTGGCCTGATAATTGCTCCCGCGGTTCACGGAGTTTCTTCTTGCAGCGGCGCGTGATGCCGCGGGAGTTTGACGAAGCGTGAAAGTCTTGATCCTCGGCAGCGGTGTCATCGGTGTCACCTCTGCCTACTACCTCGCGCGTGCCGGCCATGAGGTGACGGTCATCGACCGCCAGCCCGAGCCTGCGCTGGAAACCTCGTTTGCCAACGCCGGCGAAGTGTCGCCGGGCTATTCCTCGCCCTGGGCCGGCCCCGGCGTGCCGGTAAAGGCGATCAAATGGCTGTTGATGAAGCACGGCCCGCTGGTGATCCGGCCGAAGCTCGATCCAGTCATGTGGGTCTGGCTGCTGAAGATGCTGCGCAACTGCACCAGCGCGCGCTACGCGGTCAACAAGAGCCGGATGATCCCGATCGCGGAATACAGCCGCGATTCCTTGCGCGATCTGCGCCGCGACATCGGCATTCAGTATGACGAGCGCTCGAAAGGAACGCTGCAGCTGTTCCGCTACCAGGCGCAGCTCGACGGTACGGCCGAGGACATCGCCGTGCTCAAGCAGTACGGCGTGCCTTTCGAGGTGCTGAGCCGCGAGGGCTGCATCGCTGTCGAGCCGGCGCTCGGCGGCGTGAAGGAGAAGTTCGTCGGCGGGCTTCGCCTGCCGCAGGATGAGACCGGCGACTGCCACATGTTCACGCAGGCGCTGGCCAAGCATGCCCAGGCGCTCGGCGTGCGCTTCATATTCAACACAGGCATCGACCGCATCGTCACCGACGGCGCGCGTGTCAGCGGCGTCGCGACCAGTGCCGGCCTGTTACAGGCAGACGCTTACGTCCTCGCGCTCGGAAGCTGGTCGTCACGGCTCGTTGCGCCGCTTGGCATCTCGCTGCCGGTCTATCCGGTGAAGGGCTATTCGATCACGGTGCCGATCAAGGATGCCTCCGGCGCGCCGGAATCGACCGTGATGGACGAGAGCTACAAGGTCGCGATCACCCGCCTCGGCAATCGCATCCGCGTCGGCGGCACGGCGGAAATCTCCGGCTACTCGGACAAGCTCTATGATGCGCGCCGTGCCACGCTGGACCATTCGCTGACCGACCTGTTCCCGCGCGGCGGCGATCTCGCCAAGGCGACGTTCTGGAGCGGCCTGCGTCCGATGACGCCGGACGGTCCGCCCGTGATCGGCCCGACGCAATACGCCAATCTCCACCTCAACACCGGCCACGGCACGCTCGGCTGGACCATGTCCTGCGGTTCAGCGCGCGTGCTCGCGGACATGCTGTCGGGCAAGAAGCCCGACATCGACGTGAGCGCGCTGGTGGTGGACCGGTACAAACATCGGTTCGGGTAAGACTCTATCGGCCCGTCATTGCGAGCGCAGCGAAGCAATCCAGTATCCGTCCGCGGAAACCGTCTGGATTGCTTCGTCGCAAGGGCTCATCGCAATGACGGCGTGGAGGCAGCGCGTCCTTAATCTATCATCGTCACCCTGCGGCGTGAGCGCGGCGGCGCAACAGCGCCGCTGAGCGAGCCTCGAAGGGCGACGGCCCGGCTGCATCTGGGCCGTGCATCCTTCGAGGCTCCCGGCGCGATGCTATTGCATCGCGCCACTCGCGCCTCAGGATGACGGAGCTGAGAATGTGCGCGTGGAAGGAGGGAAGCTTACGCCCCCGTCACGCAATTCACCCACAGCACCACCGTCTTGGCATCCTGCGCCGGATTGGAAAACCGGTGCGGCCGCCGGCTCGCAAACCTAAAACTGTCACCGCTCTTCAGCGACCATGTTTCGCTGTCCACCGTCAGCATCATCTCGCCTTCGAGCACGAGGCCGGCCTCTTCGCCGTCATGGGTGTAGAGTTCGTCGCCGGTGGAGCCGCCGGGCTCCAGATGCACCAGGAACAGATTGAGCTTGTTGTCGGCGCTCGCCGGGCTCAGCAATTGCTTTGATACGCCGGTGCGCCAGAGCTTCAGCTCGGGGCGCTCAAGCCCACGGGTCACGACCTGGTCGGATCCGCCGTCAGCGCTCGGGCTCGCGCCGAACAGCGCGGCGATGCCGACGCCGAACACGTCGGCCAGCGTCGCCAGCACACGCAGCGAGGGTGATGACAGGCCGCGCTCGATCTGGCTGAGGAACCCGATCGACAGAGAGGTACGCGCCGCGACCGTTTCCAGCGAAAACTGCCTGACGCGCCGGAGATCCCTGATGCGGCGGCCGACCGCGACGTCCATCGCGGGCTCTGCGGGTTTGGTGACAGCCTTGGTCCTGGCTTTGGCCTTCAGCTTCTTCGCCGGCCTCGCGGCCGGTTTGCGCATTCTTTTGCCACCGCTCACGTCAGATCGCTTCCTTCATGTGCATGAAAACCGCTTGCGCGATCGGCGAAAGTGTGACCAAATTTTCATATTGGTGAAAATAGGCCGAAACGGTCTGGCCCGCAACGTCTGATCCCATGACACGCGCCAGCGCCGCCATCGGCCAGACCCAAAGGGGGATGCGATGAAGCGTTTTGGTCTGGCCGCGATCGCGGCACTCGCAATTGCAGCCGTGGTGCCGGCTTCGGCGCAACAGGTGCTGAAAGTCGGCTCGACACCGACGGGCATTCCCTTCACCTTCCTCGACACCAAGACCAACGCCATCCAGGGCATCATGGTCGATCTCGTCACCGAGATCGGCAAGGACGCCGGCTTCAACGTGCAGATCGAGCCGATGCAGTTCTCGGCGCTGATCCCGTCGCTGACCTCGAGCAAGATCGACATCATCGCCGCCGCGATGTTCATCACGCCGCCGCGGAAGGAAGTCGTCGACTTCTCCGACCCGATCTACACTTACGGCGAAGGCCTCGTCGTGCCGAAGAGCGACACCAAGGCCTATGCCACGCAGGACGACCTGAAGGGCGAGACGGTCGGTGCCCAGGTCGGCACCGCCTTCGTCGATGCGCTGAAGAAGTCCGGCCTGTTCGCCGAGGTCAAGGCCTACGACACCATCCCCGACATATTGCGCGACGTGAACACCGGCCGCCTCAAGGCTGGCTACGCCGACTATCCGATCCTCGCCTACAATCTGAAGCAGGGCGGCTTCCCCGAGGTGCGCCTCGTCGACGGCTACAAGCCCGTCACTGTCGGCTCGGTCGGCATCGGCGTTCGCAAGGGCGAGACCGCGCTGCTCGGCAAGATCAATGCCTCGCTGGCGAAGCTCAAGGCCAATGGCACCATCGCCAAGATCCTCGATAAATGGGGCCTGAAGGCACAAGGCTGAGCATTAGAGGAGGCTGATCGATGAAGGCTGCCCGATGAAAGGCTTCTGGCGCGACGCCGTCGAGTTCTTCCCGATCCTGTCGAACGGCGTCGCGCTGACGATCATCGTCACGGTCGGCTCGCTGCTGCTCTCGACGGTGCTCGGCCTCGTCTGGGCGATGATGCGGGTCTCCGGCATCAAGGTGCTGTCGATGCTCAGCGCCAGCCTGATCAACGTGATCCGGGGCATCCCGATCATCGTGTTGTTGTTCTATCTCTATTTCGTGATGCCCGATCTCGGCGTCACGCTGTCGGCGTTGCAGGCCGCGATCCTCGGTCTCGGCATCGCCTATTCGGCCTATCAGGCGGAAAATTTCCGTGCCGGCATCGAGGCGATCGACAAGGGCCAGATCGAGGCGGCGCAGACGATCGGCATGGGCTGGTGGCTCACCATGCGCCGCGTGGTGCTGCCGCAGGCCGTTCGCATCGTGCTGCCTCCTTACGGCAACGTCATGATCATGATGCTGAAGGATTCGTCGCAGGCCTCCACCATCACGGTCGCCGAGCTCGCGCTGCAAGGCAAATTGATCGCGTCCTCGACCTTCAAGAACACCAGCGTGTTCACCCTTGTTGCGCTGATGTACCTCACCATGAGCATCCCGCTGATCCTGCTGGTCCGTCACTTCGAGAAGCGGGCCGGCAAGCGATGATCGAGCTGAACGACGTCCACAAGAGCTTTGGCAAGGTCGAGGTGCTCAAGGGCATCAATGCGTCGGTGCAAAAAGGCGAGGTGGTTTGCATCATCGGCCCGTCCGGCTCGGGCAAGTCCACAATCCTGCGCTGCATCAACGGGCTGGAGAGCTACGACCGCGGCGAGATCAGTGTCGAAGGTCTGAAGGTCGATCGCGATGCACCGTCGATCGTGGCGATCCGCACCCAGGTCTCGATGGTGTTCCAGCGCTTCAACCTGTTCCCGCATCGCACGGCGCTCGAGAACGTGGTCGAGGGACCGCTCTATGTGAAGAAGGAGCCGCGTGCGCAGGCGCTGGAGCGCGGCCGCGCGCTGCTCGCCCAGGTCGGGCTCGCCGAGAAAGCCGACGCGCATCCGCCGCAACTCTCGGGCGGCCAGCAGCAGCGCGTCGCCATCGCGCGTGCGCTCGCGATGCAGCCCAAGGCCATCCTGTTCGACGAGCCGACCTCGGCGCTCGATCCCGAGCTCGTCGGCGACGTCCTCGGCGTCATGCGCAAGCTTGCCGATGATGGTATGACCATGGTCGTCGTCACCCACGAGATGGGCTTTGCCCGCGACGTCGCCGATCGCGTGCTGTTCATCGACGGCGGCGTCATCGTCGAGCAGGGGCCGGCCAAGGCGCTGCTCAACCAACCCCAGCATCCGCGCACCCAGGACTTTCTGCGCCGTGTGCTGCATCCGCTCTGATCGGTCTTTGCCATGACCACGCGCCTGCCTCTGCCGCCCTCGCTCTACGCCGACACCGCCGTCGCGCCGGTCGCCACGCCGCCGCTCGACGTCGACAAGACCGTCTCCGTCGCGATCGTCGGCGGCGGCTACACCGGCCTGTCCACGGCGTTGCACCTGGCCGAGCAGGGCGTCGAGGCGCTGGTGCTGGAGGCGCAGGAGCCCGGCTGGGGCGCGTCCGGCAACAATGGTGGCCACACCAATCCCGGACTGAAGCACGATCCCGATCAGATCGAGGCCGATTTCGGCGCAGATCTCGGCCGCCGCATGATCGAGTTCTCCTACGGCAGCACCAACTTCACCCACGAACTGATCCGCCGTTACCAGATTCCCTGCGAGGCGCGGCAGAACGGCACGCTGCGCGCGGCCTATAACGAGGCTAGCGGCGCCGCGATCGAAAACACCGCGCAGCAATGCATCCGCCGCGGCATGCCGGTGTCATTCTTGAATCGCGAGCAGGTGCGCGAGATGACCGGCACCGACCGCTATATTGGCGCCATGCTGGACACGCGTGGTGGCGATCTGCATCCCCTCAGCTACGCCCGTGGCCTCGCGCGCGCCGCGATCTCCGCCGGTGCGAAGGTTTTTGGCGAGACGCCGGCGCTGTCGCTGCGCCGCGAGGGCACACGTTGGCGCATCGAGACGCCGCGCGCGATCGTGCATGCCGAAAAAGTCCTGCTCGCCACCAATGGCTTCACCGACGATCTCTGGCCCGCACTTCGCCGCACCATCGTTCCGGTGTTTTCCTCGATCGCCGCCACCGCGCCGCTCTCGGACGCTATCGCGCGCGCGATCATGCCGACGCGTCCCGTGCTCTACGAGAGCGGCCACATCACGGTCTATTACCGCATCGATCAGCAGAACCGCCTGTTGATGGGCGGCCGCGGCCCGATGCGCTGGATCAAGTCGCCCAACGACGTCGCCTACCTCATGCGTTACGCCGAGCGGCTATGGCCGCAGCTCAAGGGCATCGCCTGGACGCATGGCTGGAACAGCCGGCTCGCGATCACCGGGGATCATTATCCGCATGTGCATGAGCCCGCGGAGAACATGCTGATCTCGCTCGGCTGCAACGGCCGCGGCGTTGCGCTCTCCACCGCGATGGGGGCGCAGCTGGCGCGCCGGCTGATCGGCGGGCCGAAGGTGGAGATCGATATGCCGATCATGGGCATCAAGCCGATGCCGATGCACGCGTTCTGGCCGATCGGGGTGACTACAGCGGTGATCGCGGGTCGGGTGAGAGATCGGTTAGGGATATAGAAAGGGCGCTGCCGAGGCAGCGCCTTGCTCGATCCAATGTTCAGCAGCGGCCCTGTTTCCACAGGCCGGGCGGACAGCCCATGCCGCGCCAGCCAACCTTGCGCCCGTGGTACCATCCCGGCGGCGTGCCATGGTAATGATAGCCCATCGCGTGGCCACGACCGTAGCCGTGCCCATGTCCATGCCCACCCTTGGCCAGCGCAGGGCCGGCAAATGTGAGGCCGGCCGCAACCATCAGCGACGCGGCGAGCGCAAGTTTCTTCATCATGTCCTCCACTGGGGCGAGCGCACTTGTCCGTTCACTGAACGAACGGCGGGTGGGTAAGTTCCCTGCGAATGTGGGGGAGTCATGACGCTCGCGGAGATTCGCAATCGCGCGACGGCTCAACGAGCGCTGGCACAAGCTCGCATCGATCCGTGCGCTCAGCCTTCCACCACCGCTTCGGCCCACGGTTGGAAAATCTCGACCGCGCCCGAATTCGTGTCGCCCTGGCGCATCACCACGCTCGGGCAGGCGAACTTCATCGGCAGTGCCTGCACCTGCGTCTCCTCATAGTCGAACCGCGCCGCCAGCGTCTTGCGCGCGTCCGCGGGCAGGCGGGCATCGCCGATCACGACCGCGCCTTCGCTGGCGTCGATGCGCGGCTGGTGGATGGCGGCATCGAGGTCCATGCCGAAATCCATCGCAAAGGACACGAGCTGCATCACCGCCGGCAGGATACGGCGGCCGCCGGAGGCGCCGACCGCGAGGCGCCTGCCGTCCTTCGTCTCGGCGATGACGGGCGTGTAGTTGGTGAGACAACGCTTGCCAGGGGCGAGCGAGTTGGTGGTAGCAGGCGTCGGATCGAACCACATGATGCCGTTGTTCATGGGGATGCCGGAGTGCGGCGTCACGTATTTCGAGCCGAAGGTGGAGAGCAGCGTCTGGGTCACCGCGGCCATGTTGCCGTGACGGTCGACCACAGAGAAATGCGTGGTGCAGGCCGGCGCCAGATATTCCGCCCCGAGCGAGCGCTTGCCGTCGGCATCGCCCATGTCGCCCAGCCGCTGGCGGTAGGCCGATTGCAAAGCGAGCGCGTATTCAGCGTAGGCGGCCGCATCCGGCGCGGTGCCCGGCTTCAGGTTCTGCTGCAACAGGCGTAGCGCATGCGCCATCGTCGGCCCTGCCGTCAGCTCCGGCGTCGCAAACACCTTGCCGCCGCGATAGGGGATCGCGAGCGGCTCGCGCAGGTGGCTGCGGAACGCGGCGAGATCCTCCACCGACAGCGAACCGCCATCGGCCTTGATGTCGGAAGCGATGCTCTTGGCGAGATCGCCCTCATAGAAATCGCGGGGGCCGGCCGCGGCGAGATGGGCCAGCGTCGCCTTCAGCTTGTCCTGCGGCAGCCGCGTCTCGGCCTTGATGCCCCAGGGCGCATTCGGCGGCAGGCCATCCTTCAGGAATATCTCCGCGCTGGCGGGATAGCGCCTGAGGTCGGCGGCCGTGCTCGCGATCATCAGCGTCGTCCACCAATCGACCAGCAGGCCTTCGTCCGCGATTGTCGCGGCGGGCACGACCAGATCTTTCCAAGTCATCCTGGCGTGGCGGCGATGCGCTTCCTCCATGCCGGCGACGACGCCGGGCACCGCGATCGAGCCAGGCCCGTGAATGTTGCGATCATCCTTCACCCGCGGCCAGGGGAACAGGTCGGAGGCCGCGCCTTCGCCCGTGATCGGATAATCGGTTACGCGCAGGCTCTGCGGCGCGCACATGCCGTAGTCGATCACCTCGTAGCGATTGTCCTTGGCGCGGTAGAGCACCATCGCGCCGCCGCCGCCCATGCCGCTCATCCAGGGCTCCAGCACGTTCAGCGCAAACGTCGTCGCGACGATGGCGTCGACGCAGTCACCGCCCGCCGCCAGCACCTCTGCGCCAACCTCGGCGGCCCGGCGCGATTGCGCGGCGACGATGCCGCTCTTGGTTCTGACTGCGGGTTTGCGGATCTGTTGAGCGCGGCTGAACTGGTGAGGCATGATGTCGTCTTGATGTTTGTCGTGGCTTTGCTGCGTTGACGTCGAGGCTCCGCAATTGGCGAAGCCCGCGGACAATGGCACATTGCCGCCAACGAGAACATCGAAAGCGGGCACGACATGGCTGGTGTGAAACAGGCGCGGGATGGGAGGATACTGGTTCGTCGCGACCAGGCTAGTCCCCGGCATCCATATCTTCCGCGGGTGCTCCAAAAACGTGGATGGCCGGGACAGGCCCGGCCATGACGACGCAGATCAATGGGAAAGCGACGAGCCGGAGCGCTCAGAGTGGGCGGGTCAGCCGGCTCGCCTGATATTTGGCGCGCCATTTCGGGCCAGGGCCGCGCATGTAATGAAGCTCGGGGCGGTAAGGATCGCCTGCGACCCTCATCAAGGTCTGCCATTTGGTGGCGACGAAGCTCAGGGGGTGGCGGAGCAGGGTCAAGGGAGCGAGCAGCATGGCATCACCTCAATGCGGCTTGCCGAGCATGGCCGTGAAGGGGAGATCGAAAATCTCCTCGCCATCGTCGTCGCTGACATGGATCACCCAGTCGCGCCAATCCTCGTTGCTCGGCGTCAAGATCATCGACCGCATGATCTGGGCGGCGCGGTCGCGGGCCTCGGTGAGATTGGAGACGGCGGCGCCGTAGCGATCGATCAGTGTGCCCTCGGTATTGGAGCAGTGAAAATAGACCTGGACCATATACGCCTCCTGTAGGGAGCGATTGGGATGGCAAACTGATACCACCCGAGGCATTCGCGAAACATTCGGGTCGAACCCGGTAAGGGAATTTACGGAGATTGGTCGCCTCCGAGGTCGTTACAGGTTTAATCACAGGCGGGTGATGATCAGCTGGACCGCGCTTCGGCGGCATGGAACAACCTCCGACGAAAGTCGGGGGAGGCGGCAGTGAAACATCTGACAATCTGCGTGGAGCGCCGGAGCCTGCGCGTGTGTGCAGCCGCCTTCGTCGCGCTCCTGCTTGGTCTTGCCCCCGGGGCATCGTCCGAGTTCGCCAGGAGAGGCGGCTATGCGATCGGCACGGACAACTGCGGCAGCGGCGATCTCGCTTTTCCCAGGATCCAGATCGACATGAAGGCAGGCTTTTGCGCCGGCCTCGTCGCCAGCGAGGACGACCGCCTGAAATTCCCGCGCGCGATCATCCAAGTGCCGGGCCGTGACCTGTTCGTGGTGGCCGACATGGGCGGCTGGGGCCATACCGACGGACGGCTGCTGCTGCTCGACCCGCGCGCGCCCCAAGGCCAGCGGTTGAGGGAATTGCTGACCGGCGTCGAGTATCCGTTCGGCCTGGTGATCGGCCCCGACAGGAAGCTCTATGCCTCGACCGCAGAGACGATCTTCCGGTTCGATCCGCTTGCGGACAATCCGCGCGGCACGGTCGAGACCATCATCCGTCGCATGCCCGGCCGACGGATCAGTCTGCCCGACGGCACCAGGCTCGACGAAAGCGCGCATCCGCTCAAGCAGTTTGTCTTTGACAGGAGCGGGCGGCTGTTCGTCAATATCGGCTCACATAGCGACGACTGCATCACGCCGGCACCGATCACGAAGCCTTGCGCGGCCGCCGAGGGCGCGTCCGCGATGGCATCGATCTGGCTGTACACGCCGCCTGCGGGTGGCGTCTTCCCGGCGCTGCAGCCGAACGATCCCGATCCGCCGCACACCGTCTATGCGCGGGGCTTGCGCAACTCGATGGCGCTGGCGCTGCATCCGAACTTTCCCGATACCGGCTACGCCTTCCTGCAAGGCGAGAACGGCCGCGACCTGCCAGACATCTTCAAGCCAAACGAGGAGATCAACGCGATCGAGCAAGGCAGGCATTATGGCTGGCCCTATTGTTACGATGTGTCGACGCCGAGCCCGGAATTCAGGGGCGTCCTGCAGTCCGGGGTCTACAAATCGCTCTGCACCGCGAATGCGCTTTACAAGCCGCCGCTCTCGCTGATGCCGCCGCACGGTGCGCCGCTCGCGATGCTCTATTATCACGGCACAAAATTCCCGGAGCTGGAGGGCAAGCTGCTGGTCAGTCTGCACGGCTATCGCCCGACCGGCAGCCGCGTCCTCATCTATGACGTCGACGACCACGGCTTCCCAAAGCCTGTCCCGGCGCCGGTGCACTATCACGTCAGTTGCGCCGCGGACCCGACCCTCAGCTTCCTGACCGATGCCGGCGAAGTCGCCGCCGCGCCGTTCGAGGAGCTGATTTCAGGCTGGCACCGCGTCAACGGCGCGCGGCCGCACGGCGCCCCGGTCGGCATGACGGTGGCGGAAGACGGCGCGATCTGGCTGGTCGAGGACAAGAACAAGACCGTGATCCGCATCGATCGCGCCACAGGCGACGCGCCGGCGCCGCTACCCTGCGACATCCGCAGCCAGGCGATGATCGACCAGCTCGCGGCATTCGTGGTGAGAGACGCACAGAACAGCGTCCGGCTCACGACGCTGCGCAAGGGCCTCGTCGAGAAGCATTGCGTCGGATGCCACTCGGATTTCGGCCTGAAGCCGGGACAATCGGATGCGGACAAGGACGGAGCCGTGCTCCGTTTCATGCTGTCACAGGACGGCTGGATCTATCCGGGCGATCCCGACGCCGGCAAGCTGCGCACGCGGCTGCGCGGTCTCGGTGCGGAGAAGCTGATGCCGCCGGGCGGCGAGGGCCTGCCGAAGAGCGAGCCGGGTTACACGCGGCTGCTCGACATCGCGGACCTGCTCGTTGCGAAAATGGTTCCGGGCACGCGGATGCGGATCAAGCCCGGTCCGCCGCAGCGCAAGTTCTTTGGCAAGACCAACAAGGAATGCGGCGAAATACCGGCCGCCAAGGTCGTGGTCGTGACACAAAGGAGCGCTGTAGACAAACCCGGCTTCAGCCGATTCTTCCGGCCGGCCGATCCCTATCTGAACGGCGAGTGCACCGACGACGATGGCTATTACATCCGGCAGGAATTTCTGGTGCCTGTGCAGTAGCATTTTGCTCGTCGCGACGCTGCCGGCCGCTGCCGAGACCAAGCTGTTTGAAAGCGCGCAGGTGACGCCGACGGGCGAATACACCTTCGGCATCGAGGGGCCTGCCGCCGACCTCGACGGCAACCTCTTCGTGGTCAATCTCGGCAAGCAAGGCACCATCGGCAGGCTGCCAGCCGGCGGGGCAGCGTCGGAGCCGTTCACGATGCTGCCCGAAGGCAGCGTCGGCAATGCCATCCGTTTCGATCGGAACGGCACCATGTTCATTGCCGACTACAAGAAGCACAACGTCTTCACGATTCCGAAGGGAGCGACAGAGCCGTCCCTCTGGTTTCACTCCGACGAGATGAACCAGCCCAACGACATCACGATCGCGCGCGACGGCACGATCTATGCGAGCGATCCGAACTGGAAGGGCCGCGAGGGGCACATCTGGCGCATCGCGAAGGCAGCGGACGGATCGGTGCAGGGCCAGGTCATGGCGGCGCCGCGCGCGATGGGCACTACCAACGGCATCGATCTCAGTCCTGACGGCAAGACGCTCTATGTCGGCGAATCCAGCAGCGGCCAGATCTGGTCCTATGGCATCCGGGGCAACGACCTCCTCGACGCCAAGCTCGTCAAGTCGTTCCAGCCCGACACCATCGACGGCCTGCGCACCGATGTCACCGGTCGGCTGTATGTGGCGCGCATTCTCAAGGGCACGATCGCGTTGATGAAGCCCAACGGCGCGGTCGAGCGCGAGATCGCGCTGAGGGCCAAGGAGCCGACCAATCTCGCCTTCGGCGGTGGCGACGGCAAGACCGTCTTCGTCACGCAGCGCCAGGGCGGCTTCATCGAGGCCTTCCGGACCGACCAGCAGGGCCGCGAGCACTGTCTTCAGCGCGGGCGTTGCTGAGCATCACGTGCGATCTGCCTTCAGCGCAGGGCAACGCGACAGGGGCGGCATTCTTCTTGCTTGCATCTGGCCGCCGCGGAGATCAAGACTCTGCGGCACATCAAAGAGCATGCGACCCACGGAGTGTTTGAGTGAAAGCCGTTCATACCGAACTTCATCGCAGCCATGATCCGCAATTCTTCCTGGTTCGCGGTGTCGTCAAGCGCACCACCGAACAGCCCGAGCGCGCCGACCGTCTGCTCAAGGGATTGAAGGATGGCAAGCATCAACTGGTCGAGCCGACGAAATTCGGGCAGGGCCCCCGCGCGCGCATCCACAGCCCGGAATATCTGTCGTTCCTGAGCGAAGCCTGGGATGCCTGGACGGCGCTCGGCGATTCCGGCCCGGAGATGATCGGCAACATCCATCCGGTGCGCCACGCCGCGACCTATCCCACCCACATCGTCGGCAAGCTCGGCTGGCACACCGCCGACACCGCCGCGCCGATCGGGCCAGGCACGTGGGCGGCCACCTGTGCCGCGACCGACGTCGCAGTCACGGCGGCGCAGATGGTGATGGACGGCGAGGATGCGACCTATGCGCTCTGCCGTCCGCCGGGCCATCACGCCTATCGCGACATGGCGGGCGGCTTCTGCTTCCTCAACAACAGCGCGATCGCGGCGGCTCATCTGCGGCAGAAGCACGAGCGAGTCGTGATCCTCGACGTCGACGTCCATCACGGCAACGGCACGCAGGGCATCTTCTATGCGCGACCGGACGTCTACACGATCTCGATCCATGCCGATCCGATTGCGTATTATCCGTTCGTGTGGGGCTATGCTCATGAGCGTGGCGAGGGCCCCGGCCTCGGCACCAATCTCAACATTCCCTTGGCCATCGGCACCGGCGATGACGGCTACATCCAGGCGCTGGACGTCGCGCGCAAGGCGATCGAGTCCTTTGCGCCTGGCGCCCTCGTCATCGCGCTCGGTCTCGATGCCTCCGAGCACGACCCGCTGAAGGGACTGGCCGTCACCACGCCGGGCTTCCGCCGCATCGGCCAGGCCATCGCGAAAATGGGCCTGCCAACCGTATTCGTGCAGGAGGGCGGCTACCTCTCGGATATTTTGGGCGCGAACCTGACCTCGGTGCTGGCAGGGTTCGAAGAGGCGCGGTGATCTCCGCCTCTTGCCGCCCTTGCCAGAAGCCTTGGCGAAGGCGGATGCGGGTAGAGGCCGGAAAACGCGTCATTGCATCGACAGACGCGCAGCCGCGAGGTCGTCATTCAGCCGCTTCCTGGAGCGGCCAGGCATTGCGGCTGATGGGAAGGCCGCCGTCCGCACGGGAGCCGTCGGCGATCGCGAGGCGATGTGAGGGCGATGGCGAGCACAGCGAGAAGCGCCATCCATGCGGATCGTCGGCGATATCGGGCTTGAAGCTGATCTCGATGCCCGCGCGTGACACCTGCATTGCGAATGCATCGAGCGGCAGATTGAGCCCAAAACCCCTGGCCTTCAGGTAGGCTTCCTTGAGCGTCCAATAGTCGAAGAAGCGCTCGATCGCGTCGGGCTCGGGCAGTCCGCGCAAGACTTCGACTTCCTCCGGGGCAAAGAAGCGAAGCGCGGTGGATAACGGCGCGACGCGCCGGGATACGGTTTCGACGTCGACGCCGACGGCCTCATGCCGCGACACGACGCAGGCGACGCAGCCGTCGGCATGTGACAGGCTGAAATGCAGCGCGGTCGAGGTCTTGGGCGCTGCGACAAACGGCCGCCCATAGCGGCCGGCCGCAAAGGACCAGTCGGAGGGCGCAACGTTGGAGGCGACCTGCGACAGCGCCATGCGCAGCATGGCGTGCGCGAAAATATATTGCCGGCGATGCCGCTCGAACATGAAACGGTCGGCGCGGATCCGCTCGTCGGCCGAAAGCAGGCGTCGGCACGCATCGATCGCACCTGGCGTGTCGATGGTCTCGATCAGTCCGACAAACAGTTCAATTCCGTCGTCTGCCATCAATGAGGCCTTTGGCGTCAGGCGGGAGGGAATCCCCCGGCGCGGGACGCAAGAATCAATTGAGCAGACCGCTTCTAGCGGTCCACTCGGGCGAATCCTTGTCGATTGCTGGCCGGTTTACAGACGCAAGCTTGTGCGAGACCCCAACTCGACAGGCGAGCGGTCGATTTTTAAACAATCGCGCGGCGTCCCCGGCCGACGCTTACTTTTTCTTCTTCCTGGATTTCTTCTTGGCCCCGCGCAGAGCCTTAAGGCTGTCGTCGACATCCTTCAGCGCGACCTTGAGCTTGTCTTTCTCGAAGTTGAGCAGCTCTCGCAGTGCCTTGCGGTCCTCCTCGCTGAGCGAGGTCTTCTTCGTAAATTTGATGAAACCCATAACATTTCCCCGGTTGAAAATAATCGTGCAAATCAAAGCCCGCGAACAATCTTGCGCGGTGGCGCCAAATAATCAAGATGCAACTGGATCATTCACAGCTTCGACGAGCCGGCGTTTTCCTCCGGCTTGAAATCAGGCTGCTCTGCGGTCGAGCAATTTGCCGAGAGGCACGCTGGGCTCCGCGATCGCCGCCGCCAGCAACGCGACGAGATCCTCCATCCAGGCGCCGACCATGCGGCCGTCTAACAGCTCCCGCTTGTAATTGCATGAACCAGTGATTCCGGTCGGGCGTTCCTTGAGCATCAGTGACAGCCAGGTCTGGTCGATCGGCAGCACCGGCTGGCCCTCGCGAGCGATGTTGCCGATCGATTCTGTCGCGAGATCAGGCAGATCGAGCGGCTGGCGCAGTGGATTTTGCAAGGTGAAGTAGACCTGGAGCAGCGAGGCCGGATCTACCCCTTCCTGCTCGAGATGGTCGGCCAGGATGTTGAACGGCAGCTCCTGCCGGGCATGCGCGTCCAGCACGCTCTGGCGCACCCGCGCCAAGGCTTGCACGAACGACAGCTCCGGCGTGATTTTGGTGCGGACGATCACCGTGTTCTCGAACGGGCCGACGATTCGGTCAGTGTCCGGCTGGGCGCGATTGGCCATGGCGGTGGCGACCGAGATGTCGGTGCGGCTCGTCCGCGACAGCAGCAGCGCCTTGAGGCCGGTGAGAAGGCACATGAACAGCGTAGCGTTATGCCGGCCGGCGAACGCCGTGAGCCGGCCGATCAGCTCACGCTCGAGGCTCACCGGATGATGCCCGGTGGATGCACCCGGTCTTGATTCGCCATCGAAGAGCGGGGCCGCGCCACGCAAATTCTCCGTCCAGTCGGCGGCCTGGCGGCGGGCGGCGTCGGTGCCGCACCACCAGCGCTGCCAGCGCGCGACGTCCGAAAAGGCTGGCACTCGTTTCGGCAGCGGCACCGACGGATATCCGGCCAGCGCCGAATAGCGATTCGACAATTCCTCGAACAGCACGCCGATCGACCAGCCGTCGACGATGGCGTGATGCAGCGTCAGCAGCAGCACGTGATCGTTGTCGTGGAGTCGCAACAACCGGGCGCGCAACAGCGGCGCGCGCGTGGTGTCGATCGGAGTATAGGTTTCCTGCTCGATCAGGAGATCGATCTTCCTGAGCTCCAGGGCCCTGCGTCGCTTGTTGTTGTGGGGAAGACCATCACCGATGACCTCATTGGTCAGGACGCGGCCGAGGGTGCCGGGCGCGACGATGTGGCTGACGGGCCCCTCGCCGTTCCAGCTGAACGTGGTTCGAAGCGCTTCGTGCCGGCGGACGATATCATCGATCGCCTGCGCCAGAGCGTCCCGATCGAGTGGGCCGTTGAGGCGGAAGGCGAATGGCAGGTTGAACAGCGGCAGCCCCGGCAGGTTCTGCTCGATCCGCAGCATCTGATCCTGCGCGATCGAGAGCGTCGGAGGACTGCGGTCGGCCAGCCTCGTTTCAGTTTGCCTTATCCCGCTTGCGGCAGGCTTGCGCGGCTTCGCCGCTACGGCCGCGTCGACCTGCCGGGCCAGCTCTTCGATCGTCGGGGCCTCGAAGATGGTCTTGATCGGCAGCGACACGCCGAGCGCACGTGCGACGCGCGCCATCACCTGTCCCGCGAGCAGCGAATGGCCGCCGAGATCGAAGAAATTGTCGGTCACACTGATGCTCTCGACCTTCAATAGGTCGATCCAGATGTCGGAGAGCGCCTTTTCGGTGAAGCGCCGCGGCGGTACGGCCGCATCCGGTCCGGACACGTCCTGCTGCGCCGGCGCCAGCAGCGCAGACCGGTCGAGCTTGCCGTGGGCATTGAGCGGCACCTGATCGAGGAACAGGAATGCGGACGGTATGGCATGGCCCGGCAGCCGGCCCTTCAGGAATTCGCGCAGCTCGCTGGCGCTGCTCGTGCTGCCGGGCCTTGCGACGATATGAGCGACCAGCCTGATATCGCCGCTCGCCTCGCGACGCGGCTCGACGATGCCGGCGTGCACACTCGGATGCTCGGCAAGTACGTTCTCGATCTCCTTGAGCTCGATCCGGTAGCCACGGATCTTGACCTGATGGTCGGCGCGGCCGAGGCATTCGATCGTGCCATCAGCGCGGCGGCGGGCGAGGTCGCCGGTCCGGTAAAGCCGCGCGCCCGCCCGGCGCGTGAACGGATCGGGCATGAAACGCTGCCGGCTCTGGGCGGGATCGTTGATGTAGCCACGGCCGACGCCGGCGCCGCCGATGCAGAGCTCGCCGGTCACGCCGACCGGCTGCGGCTGGAGGTTTGCATCGAGCACGTAGAGCTGGGTGTTCGGCAGCGGCGCGCCGACCGGAACGTTGCCGGTCGCGATTGCCGGCGCCTTGGTCAGGCGATGCAGGGAGACGTCGTCAGAACATTCCGACGCGCCATAGGCGTTGATCAGCGGCACTTTCGGGCAGCGGGCGAACCAGGCGTGGCAGAGATCGACGGGCAGCGGCTCTCCGGTCGAGATCAGCAGCCGCAACTTGGAAAAGGCGCGTTGGACCTGCGCCTCGTTCATCCGTTCGACGACGACCCGCAACAGCGAGGGAACGATCTCGAGCACCGTGACGCCTTCGCGCTCGATCTCCTGCGCCAGCAGGATCGGGTCCCGCACGGTCGCGTTGCCGCAGATATGCACGCGGGCGCCGACCATGGGACCGGCGAGGAACTGCCAGACTGAAATGACGAAACTCTGTGGCGCGGTCTGCGCGATCACGTCCCTGGCCGTGAGCCCGAGCTCGGAGATGAGCGAGGCCAGATGGTTCGACAGGCCGCGCTGCTCGATCATGACGCCCTTCGGCGTGCCGGAGGACCCGGAGGTATAGACGAGATAAGCGAGGCTCGCGGCGGCGCGCGGTGCGGCGCGGGCCGGCTTGGTCGCCTCTAACGCGATCACGTCTTCGACCTCGGCCACATGGATGCGCTCGACCAGCGGATCGAGCAGCGTCTCGACCATGGCGGACTGGGCCCGCCCGGTCAGCAGCACGCGGGCGCAGCTCGATCCGAGGATGGTCGCGAGCCGTGCCGTCGGCTGGTCGGGATCGAGATTGAGGAAGGCCGCGCCCACGCGCTGCACCGCGATCATCGCGGCGAGCAGGTCGGGCCCGCGCTCCGCCAGCAAGGCGACCACGCTCTCGGCACCAACGCCTTCGCGGGCCAGCCAGCGCGCGACCGCCTGACTGCGGCGCCCAAGCTCGCGATAGCTCAGGGACGTGCGGCCGTCCGACACCGCAATAGCGTTCGGTGTCGTCCTGACCTGACGATCGAAGCGTTCGCTCAAATTGCCGCGCACGGTGAAATTGGCCGGCACGCCCCGGCTTTTCGCCAGCAATTGGCGGCGTTCGGCTTCGGTCAGCAGCGGCAGGCGCGAGATGCGCTGCTCCGGATTGGCGATGGCCGCCTTGAGCAGGGTCTTGAACTGGGCGGCCATGCCGTCGATCGTCGCCGCGTCGAACAGATCGGTGGCGTATTCGAAGAAGCCAGTGAAACGGCCGTCGGCCTCGACGAGTTCGAGCGTGATGTCGAAGCGCGCCACCTTGGGATCGACTTCCAGCCGCCGCGTCGAGAGGCCCGGGAAGCGCGCCGCCTCGATCGAGGCGTTCTGGAGGATGAACATGATCCGGAACAGCGGATTGCCGTCGCTGCGGCGCGCGACCTGGAGCGCGCGCAACACCTCCTCGATCGGAAGATCCTGGTTGCGGTAGGCGTCCAACGTGACCTGTCGCACCCGCCGCAACATCTCGCCGAAGCTCGGATCGCCGCTGAAATCGTTACGCAGGATCAGAGTGTTGGCGAACAGCCCGATCAGGCGCTCGCTTTCGATCTGGTTGCGATTGGCGATCAGCGATCCCGTCGCGACATCCTCATGCGAGGTGTGGCGGAACAGCAGGCATTGGAACGCGGCGAGCAGCGTCATGAACGGCGTGACGCCCTGGTTCTGGCTCAGCGTGCGCAGATCGGCCGACAGAGTCTTTGAGAATTCGAGGTAGTGACGGGCGCCGTGGCCGCTCCAGATCTCCGGCCTCGGCCGGTCGGTTCGCAGTGGCAGCATGGTGACGCCGTCGAGCTGCGTTCGCCAATAGTCGAGCTGTTCCTTTGCCGCCGGCGTCTGCGCCCAGCTCTGCTGCCACAGCGCAAAGTCGCGATATTGGAAGGCGGGTGGCGGCAGCGCGGCGGCGCTCCTCTTGTGCGCGGCCGCATAATGGGCGGCAAGCTCTTCCCAGAACAGCCGTTGCGACCAGCCGTCGGTGACGAGGTGATGGACGTTGACCACCAGCGCGTGGCTCGTCTTGTCGAATGACAGCAGCGTCACCTTGAGCGGCGGTTCGTGCGAAAGATCGAACGGATGTTGCGCGAGCTTGAGCGCCTCGCGCCGGATCACTGCGGTCCGCTTGTCCGCAGGGCACGGCTTGAGCTTGATCCGCTCGAACTGCAGTGGCGATTGCAGCACAAGCTGCGCCGGCTCGCCCTGCCGTTCGATGAAAACCGAGCGCAGCGCCTCGTGGCGCACGCAGATCGCCGCGAGGCCCGCAGAAAGCGCCGCGACGTCGACCGGGCCCTTGAGAAGCGCGACTTCGGCGACATTGTAATTGTAGTTGGTCGGATCGAGCCGCGAGAGCAAATACATCCGCTGCTGCTGGAACGACAGCGGCGCGTTCGCGTCTATGGCCTTGCGCCATGCCGGCGGCGCCGCCTCGCGGTGGCTTGCGGCGGTCTCGAGCCGGGCCGCAAGAGCTGTGACCGTGGCGCAGTCGAAAATGTCCTCGAAGGAGAAATCGACGTTGAAGCGTTCGCGCAGGCGCGAGCGCATCTGCGTCACCGCGAGCGAATCCGCGCCGAGCGCGAAGACGTCCTGATCGGCGCCGACCTGCGGCAGCTCCAGTAGACCGGCCCAGATCGCGGCGAGCTGGGTCTCCAGCGCGTTGCGCGGCAGCCGGGCCTCGTCGCCGCCCTCTACTGTTGCGATCAGATCGGCCAGCGCATTGCGCTTGACCTTGCCGCTGGCGCCTTTCGGCAGCGCGGTGACGCTGCGGATCAGGCTCGGCACCTTGTAGGCCGCGAGCCGCTTTCGCGCGAACTGGCGCAACTGCTCCGAGCTCGCCTCGGAATTCGGTCGCAGCACCACGACGGCCGCAACGTTCTCACCGAGCTTCTCGTGCGGGACGGCGAACACGCCCGCCTCCAGCACCGCCGGATGGCTGAGCAGGACCTCTTCCACCTCCAGCGGCGAGATCTTCTGCCCGCCGCGGTTGATGACGTCCTTGATGCGGCCAACGATGAAGAGGTAGCCGTCGGCGTCGAGATAGCCGAGATCTCCGGTCCGGAACCAGCCGTTGCGGAACGCGGCCTCTGTCGCCGCCGCGTCATTATAGTAGCCGCGGCTCATGTTGGGGCCGCGCAGCATGATCTCGCCATGCGTGCCGCTCGCGACAGCGCGGCCCGTCTCGTCCATAATCGCGATCTCCGGGCCCGCGGCGCGGCCGACCGATCCGACCTTGCGTAGCTCGAACGGGTTGGCCGCGATCTGCGAGGCCGCCTCGGTCATGCCGTAGGTCTCGAGCACGGGAACGCCGAACGTCGCCTCCAGCCCTTCGAGGATCGCCAGCGCCAGCGAGGCGGAGGCCGAACGGATCACGCGCAAGGACGACGGCCGGACGCGGTCCGGATCAGCTTCCGCCGCCGTCAGCAGCGCGCGATGAATGGTCGGCACCGCCGTGTACCAGGTTGGCTGCAGCTCCCGCATCCAACTGAAGAAGGACGAGGCGTCGAAACCGTCGGTGCAGATCACGCTGGAGCCTGCGGTCAGCGCTGTCAGCAGGCCGGAAATCAGACCATGGGCGTGAAACAGCGGCAGGACGTTGAGCAGACGATCGTGCGACGTGAGCGACAGCACGCGGCCCGCATTGTGGGCGGATAGGCACACATTGCGATGCGTCAGCGGCACCATTTTCGGCCGCGCCGCCGTACCTGACGTCAGCAGGATGAATGCATCGTCGTCGCCGCGCGAGGTGCCGCTGGCATTTGCCGGCCCGATCGTCGGCCCGATGAACTTGCAGCCGGCGAGATCGTTCACCGGCCCTGGCACGAAATCGATCACCGCGATGTCGAGCGCCTTGGCGACGTCGCGGCTCGCCGAGTTCATGTCGGCTCGAGTCACGAGAGCCGTCAGCTTCAGTTCGCTGAAATAGCGCTGCAGCTCGTCCGCGGTCAGATCGGGATTGATGGGGACGCAGGCACCGCTCGAGGCGACCGCGATCAATGCCAGTGCGCTGTCGGCGCCGCGCGGCAGCGCGACGGCGATGCGGTCTGCGGGACCGATGCCGAGCCCACGTAAGGTACGGACAAGTTGCTGGATCAATTCGCCCAGTGCGCCGTAGCTGAGGGCCGGCCGGCCCGGGGCGAGGAGGCCGGGTGCCGCCGGCATCTTCCGCGCATGGAAGTCGAGGACGCCGCCGATATGGGCAAAGGACCTGGTTTCGGCGCCTATGCCTTCCGATTCCCGTTTCGCTCCGGATGCAATGTCCGACAACGCCATTCCCTTTTGATCTGATTGAGCTATTCTTTCCAGGAGTTAGGGAACGCGTCCAGTCTGAGGTGAAGTTCGGGCCCCAAAATCTGTGGTTGAGGGGTCCAAAGCCCTAGGACGGAGTGATGGTCGGTCAGAAATCACCATGCTGGAGAACGAGCCGGGTACGGGAACGGAGGGCGGGCTGAAGCGCTGGCTCGAGGGTATCGGTCTCGGCCACTACACTGATCTGTTCGCGCAGCACCGTCTCGATCTCGACGTCGTGGCGGACCTGACCGAGTCGGATCTAGTCGAGCTCGGATTGCCGCTCGGTGATCGCAAGCGGCTTCAGCGAGCCATGTCGGCGCTATTCCAGGCTGAAACGGCGGAGCCGTCGGCGGCAGTGGCGCCTGCGCAAGCGCGGGCGGAGGTTGGCGCGGAACGGCGTCAGCTCACCACCATGTTCTGCGACATGGTGGATTCCACCTCGCTCTCGGTTCAATTCGATCCGGAAGACGTGCGCGACATGATCGCAGGCTTCCGCGAAACCTGTGTCCGCGTGGTCAAGCATTACGAGGGCTTTGCCGCCCGTTTCGTCGGCGACGGTATCCTGGTCTATTTCGGTTATCCGACCGCTCATGAGGACGACGCCGAGCGCGCGGTGCGCGCCGGGCTCGAGATCGTGCGAGTGCTGTCGAGCGCGCGCGCGACCGAGCCGCGCGGTGCGCTCAGCCACTCGCCCGCCGTCCGCATCGGGATCGCGACCGGTCTCGTCGTGGTCGGCGATCTGGTTGGGCAGGGCACCGAGGAGCGCGATTCCGCGGTCGGAGAAACCGTCAATCTCGCCGCGCGCCTGCAAGGCCTGGCGCCGCCCAACGGCGTCGTGATCTCCGCCTCGACCCAAGCGCTGCTGAAGGGGAAGTTCGACTACCGCAATCTCGGCGTCCATGACCTGAAGGGCATCTCCGAGAAGACGCAAGCCTGGCACGTGATGCGCGCCTCGCGGGTGGAGACCCGGTTTGCCGCCGCCATGGGCACGCGGCTGACGCCGCTCGTCAACCGCGAGGAGGAGATCGCGCTATTGATGGGGCGCTGGCAGCAGGTCAAGGACGGCGACGGCCAGGTCGTCGTCAAGTTCGGCGAGCCCGGCATCGGCAAGTCGCGCATCATCCAGGAAATCTTCGAACGGATATCCGGCGATCGCCATGGACAAGTCTCGCTTCAGTGCTCGCCTTACTACACCTCCACGGCGTTCCATCCGTTCGTCGAGCAGCTCAAATTCTCTCTCGGTCTCGACCGCGAGGATGCGTCCGCGCAGTCGCTGGCGAGCCTGGAAACCGCGATCGCCGCCGCGCATGGCGACGTCGAGCAGGTCGCGCCGCTGTTTGCCGCGCTGCTGTCGATACCGACCGGCGACCGCTATCCGCGGCTCGACCTTTCGCCGCAGCAGCAGAAGGATGCGACCGTCGCGGCGCTGGTCAATCACTTCCTGGGCCTTGCCCGCGAGATGCCGCTGGTGATTGTGTTCGAGGACCTGCATTGGATCGACCCGACCTCGCGCGAGGTGATCGATCTCCTGGTCGACCGGGTGCAGAACCGGCCGATGCTGGTCATCATCACCGCGCGATCCGAATTCCAGCCGAGCTGGAACGCGCATTCGCATGTCACGACCCTGGTGCTGAACCGTCTGAGCCGGCAGCTGCGCACGACTCTGGTCGAGCGCGTCGCCGGACGAGAGCTGCCTAAGGAAGTCGTCGAGGAGATCATCGTCAAGACCGACGGCGTGCCGCTGTTCCTGGAAGAGCTGACCAAGACGGTTCTGGAATCCAACCTCCTGACCGAGCGGCATGGGCGCTACGTGCTGTCGGGCCCGTGGCGGCAGCTCGCGATCCCGGCGACCCTGACGGACTCGCTGATGGCGCGTCTGGACCGGATGGGACCGTTCAAGCGGATCGCACAGATCGGCGCCACGATCGGCCGCGAGTTTTCCTACGAGACGCTGCACACAGTCGCCAACACGCCCGCCGAGCAGATCGAAGCCGCGCTCAATCATCTGGAGCAGGCGGGCCTGATCATGCGCCGCGGCCATCCGCCGGACGCGCTCTACTCCTTCAAGCACGTGATGATCCAGAACGCCGCGCATGCGAGCTTGCTGCACAGCGAGCGCCGCAAGCTGCATTCCCGGATCGCCCAGGTGCTCGCCGAGATGTATCCGGAGAAGACCGAGCGCGAACCGGAGCTGCTCGCTCATCACCTGACCGAATCCGGCCAGAGCGAGGGCGCCGCGAGCTTCTGGCTCAAGGCCGGCAAGCAGGCGGCCAAGAGCGGCGCCAATCTGGAAGCGATCGGTCATTTGCGGCGCGGCCTCAGCGTCGTGCAGGCCAATGCGCGCATGCAGGGCGCCGACGATATGGAGCTCGAGCTGCGGATCGCACTTGGCAACGCGCTGATCGCCGCCAAGGGCTATGCCGTGCAGGAGGTCGAGGAGAACTACATCCGCGCGCTCGAGCTCGGCCAGCAGCTCGACGACGACGAAAAGACTTTCGCCGCCACGCGCGGGCTCTGGGTGTGCCATTTCATCCGCGCCGATCTCACGCGCGCGCACGATCTCAGCGTCGAATTGTTGAGATTCGCCAAGCGCGAGCGGCTGAACCAGCGGGCGCAGCCGTCGCAGCAAACCGGTTATCTGATCGAGGCGCACCGCGCGATCGCGATGACCATGCTCTATCGCGGCCGCTTTGCTGCCGCCCAGCATCACCTGCACCGCTGCATCAACCTCTACCGCCCCGATCTGCACTCCGATCTGATGGAGCGCCACGGCATTGATCCCGGCGTCGTCTCGCTCTCCTATCTCGGTTATCTCCTCTGGTTCCTCGGCCGTCCCGACGCGGCGCGCCAGCACAGCGAGCAGGCGATCGCGAACGCCGAGAAGATCCGCCATCCCTTCACCCTCGCCTTCGCGCTCATGTTCGGCGCCTATCTCTGCCAGCATCTGCGCGACGTCGAGGGCACGCGTGATCACGCCAACCGCGCCATGATCATCGCCACCGAGCACAATTTCCTGCACTGGAAGCAGCAGGCGGCGATCCTGCGCGGCTGGGCGCTGGCTCAGCTCGGCGAAGCCGACGAAGGCCTCAGCCAGATGCGCTTCGGCCTCGACGAGTATGAGGCGATGGATTCCTGGCTCGCCGGCTGCTGGTTCCGCTGCCTGCTCGCGGAGGCCTATGCCAAGGTCGGGATGCGAGATGCCGCCTTGCGCGCGTTGGATGGTGCGCTCGCGACCGCAAGACGAACCGGCGATCACTCCTACCTCGCCGAAGTCTATCGCCTGCAAGGCGAGATCACGCTGTCGGACGGCGACCCGGCATCAGTGCGGGAGGCCGAGGATATGTTCGCCCTGTCGCTGGAGACCGCGCGCAAGCAGGGTGCATTGTCCTGGGAGCTTCGTACCGCGGTCAGCCTCGCGCGGCTGTCGCACCAGGCCGGCAGGCGCGAGCACGCAAGGCTCCTGCTCGTGCCCATCGTCGGCAAGTTCAGCGAAGGTTTCTACACGCCGGACCTGAAGCAGGCGATGCAGCTGGTCGACGAGCTCGGTGCGGACGCGCTCGTCCGCGAGCAGGTCGACCCTTGACATGAGCGATCTTGCCGCAGCGCGTGCGCGTTACGCCGAGACAATCGCAAAGCGCGAGCGGATTGCCTCAAAGCGCCTGCTCGAAGCGCTCGCCACCGTCCCGCGCGAGGGTTTTCTGCCAAGGGGACCCTGGCGCATCAAGAGCGCGACGTCGCGCAGCTATCGGCTGACGCCGGACGCCGATCCCGTACATCTCTACGACAATGTGCTGGTCGCGATCGACGCGCGCCGCAGGCTTGATACCGGGCTGCCGAGCCTGTGGGCGCACTTCATCGACGTGCTCGAGGTCGGGGAGAAGGACCGGGTGGTCCAGATCGGCTGTGGGCTCGGCTATTTTTCCGCGGTGCTGTCGAAGATCGTCGGCCCAAAGGGCAGGGTGCTTGCAATCGAATGCGACGAGCGGTTTGCGAAACGCGCTGCGGGTCACCTCCGCGCTTATCGCAATGTCGAGGTGGTCCATGGCGATGGATGCGAGAAGATCAGCGAACCCGCCGACGTCATCATCGTGCACGCTGGTTTCACGCACCCGCACCCACTCTGGCTCGAGCAGCTCCGTCCGCGCGGGCGGCTCCTGGTGCCGCTGACGCAGCGCGACCGCGAAGGTGCCGCCCTCAAGATCACGCGCAAGGGCAGGGGTTTTGAGGCCGAGGCGGTGCAGCAGATCCGGATCTTTCCCGGCCAGGGCCGAGGTGTGTCCGCGCTCGACGACCGCGTCGCCGATTGGTGGCAGCGCGCCTCCGCATTGGCGCCGCTGCGCTTTCGCAGGCTCGAGCAGGGGCTGCCGGCGGATGGCTAATACTTCGTTTCATTTTACCTTGATTGCGAATGGACGTATCCAACGCGCCCTGACGCGGCTATGACTGCGGCCTGACTGCCATTCGAGCGCGCCCATGCATTCCGTTGCCCTGCTGACCGCCAGCTACGCCAAGGATATCGAGCGCTTTTCGCTGCTCAGCGAGAGCATCGACACCTGGCTCTCGGGGTACACGCGGCATTATGTTCTCGTTAACGATGAGGACGTGCCGCTGTTCGAGCGGTTCGGTTCCGACAAGCGCGTCATCGTCCCGGCCTCGCGTTACCTGCCGAAATGGCTCTTCGCGCTGCCGCCGGCCCTCCAGTTCATCAGCAGCCGGCGCGTCTGGCTTTCGCTGCTCTCGTCACCGGTGCACGGCTGGCACATCCAGCAGATCCTGAAGATCGCCGGCGTCCTCAACGCGCCGGAGCAGCGCGTCTGCATCCTGGACTCAGACAATCTGTTCTTCCGCGAATTCGACGTCGGCCAATACGCCGGCGGTGAGAAGACGCCGCTCTTCGTCACGCCGAAGGCTATCGCTGCCGATGCGCCGCTGCACGCCCTGTGGCTGCGCACCGTCGATCAGCTCCTCGGCGTGAAGGACCGGTCCTTCCCCGCGGACGACTATGTCGGCAACGCGCTGGTGTGGGACAGGGACACCGCGCGCGCGATGACCGGCGCCATCAAGGCGGCGACGGGGCTGAACTGGGCCCTGGCGCTGTGCCGCAAGAAGAAGTTTTCCGAGTACCTGCTCTATGGCCATTTCGTCGCGAGCTCGCCCGCGCACCTGGCCACTCACCAGGTCACGGAAGACAGCATCGCGGTCTCGCACTGGGACGACACGCGCCTCGACCGTCCGGCCATCGAAGCGATGATGCGCGCCGCCTCGCCCGAACAGGTCGCGCTCTGCATCCAGTCCTATTCCTCGACCTCGATCGACGACATCCGCGACGTGTTCCGGTTGAATTCGCGCGACCGGCGCGCGCCGAGCCTGTCGCCCGACCATATGGGAGAGGTGGCCGCATTCGAGGTGCCGAAGACACGCTAGACGCCGACGCGCTCAAGCATCCTTCGTGAACTTGCTGATCACGTCCATGAACGGCTTCGGCTTGAACTCGCCGTCGAGCGGCAGGGGACGGTTCGGCTGCTTGTCCTTGCGGGCGAAGGTGCCGTTGATCCAGCTGTAGCGATCCGAGATGCCCCAAGTCAGGATCGAGCGCACCGGTCCGCTGGTTGAAATGGCCGTCAGCAGATCGTCGACGCGCTTGGCGACGATGGCGTCGCGCTCCGCCGGGCTTCCCGTCAGCTTCTGGTCGTCGACGTCGAGCTCGGTGACGAGCACCTCGAGCCCCCAGGAACGCAGCTCGGTGACGAATTCGGCGAGCCCGTGCGTGTCGATCTCGAGCTCGGCATGCAGATGCGATTGCAAGCCCACGGCGTGGAGCGGAACGCCCTGGTCGAGCAAATCCATGATCAGGTTACGGTACGCTGCGCGCTTGGCGGTGAAGGAGTCCTTGGCCGATTCGATGTCGTATTCGTTGATCGCGAGCTTGACGAAGGGGTCGGCCGCGGCGGCGGTACGGAAGGCCAGCGGAATCCAGCGCTCGCCGAGATGCTGTGTCCAGAACGTATCGCGCCGGTCAGTGATCTTCTTCGGATTGTCCGGGATCGGCTCATTGACGACGTCCCAAGACGTCAGCTTGTCCTTGTAATAGGAGACGACGGTGCCGATGTGATCGACGAAGGCGCGCTCGACGCCCTTGCCGTCCTTGATCTGCTTGGTCCAGTCGGGAATGTCGTGATACCAGGCGAGCGTGTGGCCGCGCATCGTCAGATCGTTGTCTCGCGCGAAATCCAGGATCGCGTCGGCGCGCTCGAAGGCGAAGGTGTGCGCGTCCGGCCGCAGCATCGGCCATTTCAGCTCGAGCACCGGCACGACCTGCGTGCAATAGGTGCTGATGGCGTCCCCAAGCCGCGGATCGGCTTGCAGGTCCCAGAGCGTGGCCGCAGCGCCATAGCCCGGGCGGCGCTGGCCACGTTTCGAGGCCGGCACTGCTGACGCGGATGCGCCCGCTGCGAGCGTTGCAGCGCAACCGAGCAGGAATTCGCGTCTGTCGAGCCTCGTCACGCGTGGTTCTGCATTGCCGCTTCGGCGATCTCGTAATACTGAAGCGCGCCCTTCTCGAGCGTCAGATTGTCCAGCACATAGTCGCGCGGCGCGAAGTCGCCGACGCTAGCCTGCGACCAGAAGCCGTTCCAGCCGGATCTGAAGCCGTCAGCATCGGTGAAGGTCATGCCACAGCGCGCATCGAAATAAGGCACCGAGGATACGCCGCCCTCGAACCTCACTTTGTTCGGGAAATATTTCGGATCCTGCCACGGCCCGCCGCGATCCCAGGCAAAGACAGGGACACCGCTCGACAGCGCCTGCTGGCAGGCGATGCCCTGGCTCTCGTGCTCGCAGAGGAAGACCATGCTGCGGCAACGCGCTAGCGCCGCTTTGTAGTCGTCTTCCTTGTAGTGGCCGTAGCGGATCACCTCGACGGAGCGGCCGCTCGCTTCGAGATACCTGCGGACCGGCTCGATCAGCTCCGCCTCGTACCGCTCGTAATCCCAGCGGACCTTGTCATAGAGCAGCACGTCGACGCTCTTCTGCTCGGTTGGCGCTGGTGTCCACAAATCGGTCTCGATGCCGACGGGCCAGGCGCCGACATGGGGCCAGTGCGGACGGAACATGTCGGCGTACCAGGTGCATGGCACCAGCACGCGCTTTACGTCGAGGTCCTTCAGACTCTCCGGCGCATCGATCGGGTGGTCGTACATGGCGACGCCGAGCAGCAGCGGGTTCTTCCACTTGAACCAGTCGAGCACGAACGGCCGGCCGATGATGCAGGCCAGTTCTTCGGGATGCTTCTGGATGTAGCGATAGTCGTTGACGCGATAGCGGATGCCGAGCCGATCGAGGCCCGCGCACAGATTGAGGAGCACGCGCCGCTGGCCGCTGACGTAGGACTTGCCCAGCAGCAAGCGCCGCAGCAGCGGCCGGAGGTGGCGGTCACCGGGAAACCAGCGATCGTCCCGTTCCTCGAAGAAGAGGTTGAGGACCATCCTGTCGCCGCCAGTCATGCCTGGGGTTGCCGGAACCAGCGGCGCGTCAGCGCCGCGATGCGGCCGAGAGGTCGGCTTCGCCCGTGTTCGTTCGGCAACGTCCATGTCAGTCACATCAGCGCATCGGAGGAGTCGGGCGACGTTTCGCTATCATTGCTTCTTTTCTGTGATCCCGCCGGCCCCTTCAAGGACAGGGCAAATTTAACGCTAACGCGCGATAACCGCGCGAACGCTTCATTCGCGGTCCGATTTGCAGGCTTATGCGGCTATCTTGCCGATGCCAGCGCTGCAGTCCGATTGTTCCAGCAAAGTCCAAGTGTTTTAACGCTTCGTTAATCCTCACGGCCGCAACCGGTCCCAGTCCGCATGCTGAATCGCCATTTCTCCATCTATCTCGTCGCCTACATCCTGCCGGCGGCGGTGGGGTTCTTCGCGGTCACGGCCTACACGCGGCTGCTGACGCCGGCGGAGTACGGCGTCTATGTCGTCGGCATCAGCCTTGCCGGAATCTTGGGCGCGATCTTCTTCGCCTGGATCAAGCTGTCGGTATCGCGCTATCAGGCGATGTCTGCGGAGGTGGATTTTCGCGGTACGGCCATGGTCGCCTTTGCGCTGACCGCCGCGGTTCTGTGCGCCACCACTCCGCTGGTCTTCCTGTTCCGCAGCGACGTCAGCGTCGAGCTGTTGCTCGCCAGCATGTTCGTCGCGATCATGGCCAATGCGGTCGATGTCGGCCAGGAATTCGAGCGTGCCAAGCTGCGCCCCTACCGCTTCGCGGCGATCTCGATCGTGCGCAGCGTGTCGAGCGTCGGCTTTGGCCTCGCCGGCATCTGGCTCGGCTGGGGCGGATTGGGGCTGCTCGCGGCATTCGGCCTGGGCTCGCTCACCGGCATCATCCTGAATCTGGTCGGTGACCGCACCAAGATCGCGCGCTTCCAGCGCAGCCAGTTCATGCAGCTCGCACGCTATGGCCTGCCATTGACGCTGGCCGGGCTTTCCGTTGCGGTCTACTCAGCCTGCGACCGCCTCATCGTCGCCTATTTGCTAGGCAAGGATGCCGCCGGCATTTTTGGCGTGGCCGCGGACCTGCCGCGCCAGTTCATGGTCATGATCGCCTCCAGCGTCGCTGCGGCCACAGTGCCGCTGGTGTTCCGCTCGTTGTCCGAGAAGAACGATGTGGTGACGCGGGAGCGGCTGACCGAGAGCCTCGAGCTGCTGCTCGTCGTCGTCGCGCCGGTCGCGGTCTGGCTCGCGCTGGCGGCAGACCAGGTCGCCGGCACGCTGGTCGGCGTCGACTTCCGCGCCGGTGTGTCCGCGCTGCTGCCGACCCTGGTGCTCGCGCGCTTCTTCGGCATTGCCAATCAGTTCTATGTCCAGATCAGCTTCCAGCTCGCCGAACGGCCCTTCATGCTGGCGGCACAGTCCTTCCTCACGCTGGTCGTCAGCGTCGTCTTGATGTTCGCGCTGGTCGCTGGCTACGGGCTCTACGGTGCGGCGCTGGCAACCTTCGCGACCGAGGCGATCGGCTTCCTCGTTGCCGTCGTCCTGATGCATCGCGCCCACCCGGTCCCGTTCGACCTCAACCGCCTCGCCACTGTTGCCGCTTCCGCTGCGGCGATGGCGGCCGCGATCCTGATGGCGCGATCGCAAACGGGCGGCACCGGTCTCGGGTCGCTCATCGTCGTGAGCCTCGCCGGTGGCCTCGCTTACGCTGCCGCGGCGTGGCTGATGAACGTTGCGAACGTGCGAACGTTGTCACTGCGCCTCCTGCGAACGTTCAACCGGAAGGCGCTGGGCGTCTAGTTGCGCAGTGGGCGCGGTCGGCGCCAGACGCCGGCCCCGGGCGCCCGATCCGGACATTCTGCCGCAGCGATCGAGGCCAGCTTCGGGCCAGCTTCGGCCGGAGGCCGCCTTCCGCCTGTGCGAACCGTCATATATGAGAGATTGTCGCCGGAACGTGCCGAATCTCGCCACAGAGGGAACGTAAGGCGGCTGCGAATTCTTAAGTCAAAGAGCGCAATTTGACATTTGAGCGACACCGGCAGACTGGCAGTTCGACCGAGGATGGCATGAAAAACCGATCGACGACGGCGCAATCCACCAGGGCGATGCGGCGTCGGGGGCCTGCCGGGATCATCGCGCTTGCGGCAGTGGCCACGTTTGCGGCGGTGGCCCCGGCGACCGCGGCCAAGCAGCCCCGCCAGGCGGCCGAGGCGGTGGCGCCGCGCGTGGCCGGCGAGCCAATCATGGCGATCGTGTCGATCAAGAGCCAGCAGGTCACCTTCTACGACGCCGACGGCTGGATCCTGCGCGCGCCGGTATCGACCGGCACCACGGGACGCGAGACGCCGGCCGGCGTCTTCGCCGTCATCGAGAAGGACAAGGACCATCATTCGACCATGTATGACGATGCCTGGATGCCGAACATGCAGCGCATCACCTGGAATGGCATCGCGCTGCATGGCGGGCCGCTGCCCGGCTATGCCGCCTCGCATGGCTGCGTGCGGATGCCGTTCGGCTTTGCCGAGAATTTGTTCGAAAAGACGTATATCGGGATGCGGGTGATCATCTCGCCGGACGATGCGGTCCCGACCGAGTTCTCTCACCCCTCGCTATTCATGCCGAAGCGGGAGGCCATGGCGGCGGCGCCGAGCCGTGCCGACAAGCTCTCCGTCGAGGCCGAGGAGGCCACGAGGGCCGCCGACGAGGCCAAGAAGGCCGCATCGGCAGCGGCGAAAGAAGCCGCCTCGCTCCCGGCGGCGCTGCGCAAGCTGGACCAGCAGAAAGCCCGCGCTGACGCCGAGCTCGCCTTCGCCGACAAGTCGCTCGCGAATGCAAAGACCGATCAGGCCCGCGCCAAGGCCGAGGAGCTGAAGCAGAAGGCCGCCACCAAGGCTGCGGATGCAGCGACGCAGCTCGATGCCGCCAAGGCCGCCGCGCAGCCGAAGCGCGACGCCGCCGCCGCCACCAAGGAGGCCGCCAAGGCGGCGGCGACCAGGAAGGCCGACGTCGTGAAGGCTGCGACCGACGCAAAGCTCGCGCTCGAGCCGGTCTCGGTCTACATCAGCCGCGCGACGCAGAAGCTGTATGTGCGGCGAAATACCCACAAGCCGGCGCCCGACGGCGGCGGCGAGGTGTTCGACACCAGTATCGAGGTCCCCGTCACGATCCGCAATCCCGACCTGCCGCTCGGCACGCACATCTTCACGGCGATGGCGAAGACCGATACGGGTCTGCGCTGGAGCGTGGTCACGATTGAAAACGGCGACGGGGCGAGGAACGCGCTCGACCGGATCACCATCCCGCAGGAGGTGCTCGACCGCATCGCGCCGACCGCGTTGCCGCGCTCGTCAATCATCATCTCGGACGAACCGTTGAGCAGCGAGACCAATTACCGCACCGAATTCGTCGCGGTGCTGAGCAACCAGCCGCAGGGCGGCTTCATCACGCGCAAGCCGACCGCGCCGGCCATGATCGCGAGCGATGACGGCTGGGACAATGGCGGCAACGGCTTCTTCTTCTTCCAGCAGCGCGACCCGTATGTGCAACCGGTCAATCCGCGTCGGCAGCGTGGCCAGTACCAGTACTATCAGTCGACGCAGCCGATGCAGCGGAATTGGTGGTAAGCGGGCGCGCCACCGCGCCGGGGCCGTACGTGATGGACGCCGAAGTCATCAGATGCGGCGCGCCGTGATCACCAGCGCTTGGATCTTGGCTTCGACCGGCCCTGACCCGTGGCGGATTCGGATCGCCTCGGCAACGGCGTCGGTCGCAGCCTGAAGCCTGCTCGCATCCCGGGCTTCGATCTCGCCACGTAGCGGCGTTCCCTGACAGTATGCGATCGCCACGTGTTCCGCCGTTGGCGCGCGGCTGATTGCGGCTCGCGTTTCGATCGAGATGTTGCCAAAACCTGCGCGTTCGAGATCGGCTCGGATGATCGTCTGGTCGAAATAGCCGTGCGGTGTCCGGGCCATGAAACGAGGCGGATCATCGGGAAACAACTTGCCGAGCGCCATCGTTGCATCGTGGGCGAACACGTTCTCCTCGATGCGGTCCCAGACGTTGAAGAGGAACGTGCCGCTCGGCTTCAAGACGCGCCTTGCTTCTGAATAGCCCTTGACGCGGTCCGGAAAGAACATGGCGCCGAACTGGCAGCAGACCACGTCGAACTCGGCGTCGCCGAAGGGCAGGGCGGTTGCATCCGCCTGACGCCAGGTGATGCGAGCATCGTCCGCCTGACGCTGCGCTGCGACCGCGAGCATCGGCTCGTTGAGGTCAGTCGCAACATAGCGGACGCCGCGTGGCAGCGCCGCTGCCACGGCGCGCGTCACCGCGCCGGTGCCCACCGCGATTTCGAGCAACACGGAGGGAGAGAGCGCGGCGACGCGTCTTGCGATGTCGTCGGCATACTCGGCGAAGATCATCGGGACGAGATATTCGTCGTAGAGCTTTGGGACCGAGCCGGCGAAAACCTTGTCAGTGTCGGACATGCTTGCCTCGCTGAAGGTCTGGACACGGGATTCAAGCTAGCACGGATCGCCACGTCGCCGCGCCAGCAAAGACGTGACCCGGGCCGGCTGCTGCATCGCCTATGCGGTGCTGTTCTTCCTGTCGGACGAAAGCGTCTACGTCACCGCGCAGACGCTCGCGGTCGACAGCGGCCTGAGCGGGATGTGAGGCCGGCAGCGTCTTATCGCGCGTGCGATCGCGCGCGACAGATGAGATGGTCGAGCGAGATATGCCCGGGTCCGTAAGCCATGAGAGCGAGTGCCATGGCCGCCCAGGTGAGGTGAAGCGGCCAGCCGTCGGGCACGGTGAGCTCGACGATGACGGTCATGAACAATAATCCGAGCGCGGCGAACCGTGTGCCGAGACCCAGCACCAGCAGGATCGGAAACATGATCTCGCCACATCCCGACAGAAAGGCCAGCACCGCCGGCGCAGGAAAGTGATAGGGCCCGCCGGGCAGATGCAGCATGAACTCGTCGCTGAACAGCGCCACCGCGGTGTCGTTGAGTCTGAGGAAGCCGTCCCACTTGAGGATGCCCGAGCGCCAGAACGGAACGGCAAGCGCCGCGCGCAGCACGAGCTGAACGAGCGAGGGCGCGGCAATCGTCCGTATCAGATCGTTGGCCTTGTCGAGCAGCAGTCCGAGTGACGGCAGGCCGCTTCCTGCGGTCATGCGTTGGTCGGTGATCATCGTGCGTCTCCGAGAACAAGCGAAGTGAACGCGCCAGCCTCGATCAGGCCGGTGATGTTGAAAGTGAGATCGAAATCGGGGCATGCATCCAGCGCCGACGCAGCGGCCCCGCCGAGTGGCTCGCCCGACGCCAGACGTTCGGCAAACACTGCGCCGCCGGGCGGAAGGCGCCGCACCATGACGTCGAGTTCGGGCCGGGTGATCAGTGCGTCTTCCGGCGTGGACGCGTCGATGCGTGCGACGGGCGCGCTGTCGCGGTTGGCGGCAAAGACCGTCACCGCCGAGAATGACGAGCGTACGATTCGCAGCGCCGGATGCGGGATGAAGACGAGATCGGCCAGTCGCTCCGTGGCGACGGCTGCGAGCCCGGCGGGCGACAGCGGTGCGGCGTCTCGCGCATGGTAGGCATCGAGCCACGCCCGCTCGATGCGGGCGACATCCGCAAGCCAGGGCATTGTCTGGGCGTACTCATATCGTGCGATGAAGTCGGCAAACTCGCGGCCATATTCGAACAGCAGCGGCGAAGTTGGCGGGCTGCTGCGGATGTGGAAGCGCGCCATGGCACGGAAGAAATCAGGACCGGTGATGCGCTGCACCGCTGGATAAATCGCAGCGAGCGCGCTGATCAGGCTCACCGTGACATTGTTGCGGTAGACGGCGTAGCGCTTGCCGGCGGCCTTGCCGTTGGGACCCGCCACGATCGCAGGCGCCGACCGCGCGGGGTCCAGCAGGCCCAGCGCAAAGGCGGCGGCAAAGGATAGATCCTGCTCAGGCGGCATGACGGTCTCCCACCAGCGCGGCTGGGCCGTAACGATCCAGAATCGCTTGTGCTGCGGTGGCTTCCGCCTGCAGGACCGGCCAGTCCGGAATCATGCTGTCCCATTCGATCAGCGTCGGCACGCCGCCGCGGCGCCGGATGACGATCTCGTAGAGCTTCCATACGGCATCCGCGACCGGGCCGTCATGGCTGTCGATCAGCAGCAGGTTGCCTTCGTCGTCGGCCTGCTCAGCATGGCCGGCGAGGTGGATCTCTCCGACGCGCGACAGCGGAAACTCCGCGAGATACTCAAGCGCGGAAAATCCGTGATTGGTCGCGGATACGAAGACGTTGTTGATGTCGAGCAGCAGCCCGCAGCCGGTGCGTTCGGCCATGGCGCGGATGAAATCGGTCTCGCTCATCGACGATTCGCGAAAGGCGACATAGGTCGACGGGTTTTCCAATAGCAGCGGACGGCGGATCGCGTTCTGCACCTGGTCGATGTGGTCGCAGACGCAAGCCAGCGTCGCTTCGGTGTAAGGCAGTGGCAGAAGATCGTTGAAGAAGCTGGTGTCATGCGTCGACCAGGCAAGATGCTCGGAGACCAGCGCCGGCTGGTAGCGAGCTACCAAGCCTCGGAAGCGGGCCAGATGCGCCTTGTCGAGCGGCTGGGGTGAACCGATCGACATGCACACGCCGTGCAGCGACAGCGGATGGTCGCGGCGGATCGCCTCCAGCGCGCGATGGGGCGCGCCGCCCGCGCCCATGTAGTTTTCGGCGTGCACCTCGAAGAATCCGCGTTGCCGGTCCGCGCTCAGGATGGCCTCGAGGTGCTCGGGCTTGAAGCTCGTCCCGGCAACGCCGCCGATGGGAGCGGAGTAGCGGAGTGGCACCGCCGACACGTCGGGCACGATTGCCGTGGTCATGGTCTCCTCCGCTTTTCCATATTGTCGTGGGCGCGACGCCGCGCGTTAGACCGGCTTGAGCGAACCCTTCTTGCCGTTCGGCAGCTCGATGCTGGAGCAGGTGCCGCCCTGCACGAACTTCCAGGCGTTGCCCTGGAAGTCGACGGTCGAGGTGCCCTGGCAAGTCGTGCCCGGCCCCGCCGCGCAATCGTTCTGGCCCTTCAGCGCGACGCCGAAGCATTTTTCCTTCTTGGCGGCGATGGCGGCATCGCCCTCCGCCTTGGTCAGCGGGCCGGCGGCGGCAAGGGTGGCGAGGGCGGTTGATACCGCGCCGGCGAGAACGATCGACGTGACGACATGCTTGGCAGACATCGGAGTTTCTCCTGTTCGAGATAGCATCGCCCGGGCAGGCGAAGGCGCATGGTCTGCTTCGCTCCGCGCGCAGCCCGCGTTACCGCGAAGCTGCTCACGAATCCGTGAGACCGTTTGGATCTGGCGCACCACAGGTGCGCTTGGGTCAGGATTAGCGGGCATGCGGCCGTTCAAATCCAATGCCTTGGCGCTATCGAGACATTAGCGGGAGAGCATTGGCTGCGATCGATTGGGCCTGCCAGAGGTAATGAACGGCGGAAGCCTGCGTAGAGCAATGATAGGAGCCGTGCCCGGCCGAAGGCGGAAACAACCATGAACGTCGATCCCGGACGGCAGCTTCGCGCGATCGCCAGGCTGACGGTCAGCATTCGCCTGGCCGTCTCGGCCCTGGTCCTGGCCGCGATCCTGCTGACCGCGGCGCTGTCGAGCCTGTTGTGGTGGCGAACGGCGGAGGCGACCAGCCGGCAGCTTGCTTCGACTATCAACGAGCAGATCGTCGCGGCGGTCCGCAAGGAGGTCTCGGCCATCGTCGACGAGGCGCGCGCCGCGCACACGGCAATCCGCACCCTGTTCCTCCAGAACGTGCTCGACACCCGCGAGGCCGACAAGCGCGAATTCGTGTTCCTCTCGCAGTTGCAGTCGCAGGCGACGATCTCCTGGGTCGCCTTCGGCTGGCCGGACGGCTCCTTCTTCTCCGCGCATAAGCTCGGCGATCGCCGTCTGGAGATGATGGAGATATCGCTGACCGACCATGCGGGCCAGCGGCGCGTTGACGAGTATGACGTGGTGCCCGGCGATATCGAGTTCGCCAATCGCCGTTTCGAGCCGACCGAGTTTCGCGTCGCCGACCGCACCTGGTTCAAGGCTGGGCTCGCGGCCGAGGAGCCGCAATGGTTCAGGGTGATGGACCATCCCACCGGCGAGCGGCCGTCGATTGCCTTCGCAGGACCGATCGACGTCTATCAGGAGCGGCAGGGCGTGCTCGCGATCATGATCGAATATACGCGGCTCGCGCGCTTCCTGTCGCAGCTCGAGGTCGGTCGGACGGGAACGGCCTTCATCATCGATGATAGCGGTGAGCTGGTCGCCGCACCGGATAAGGACGCCGACGAGCTGCATCCCGCCAAGGGCGATACCAAGCTGCTCCCATTGGCGCGGCTGGCGCTCGCGGCGGCAGGCGACGAGGGCCGCAAGCGGGCCTCGCGCAGCCGGCTGACGTCCGTTGGCGCGGCCTATGAAGTCGCGCTCGCGCCGCTGCCTTTTCACGGCTGGTCGCTCGCCACGGTGATCCCGGAGGCCGAGTTTCTCGGGCCGGTCGAGGCGACGCTGCGGCGCCTGATCCTCGGCCTCGCAATCGGCGCCGTGCTGGCGGCGCTGGCATCGGCAATGTTGGCGCGCTCCGTCATTGCTGCGCCGCTGTCGCGTGTCGTGGGCGAGCTCCGCCACGTCGAGGCTTTCGCGCTTGAGCAGGTCCGCCGCCATCCGTCGCGTCTCAAAGAGATCGCGAGCCTGTCGGGCGCGATCGCCGAAATGGCAGCCGGCCTCTCCGCGTTCCGCAAGTTCATCCCGGCCGATCTCGTCCGTTCGCTGCTGCGTCAGGGCGTCGAGGCCAAACCCGGCGGCAGCATTCAGGTGCTCAGTGTGATGTTCATCGACATCGCCGGTTTCACCGGATTGTCGGAGCGGCTCGGCGACCGCGTGGTGCCGCTGTTGTCGCGCTATCTCGACCTCGCCTCCGAGGTCATCGTCGCCAATGGCGGCACCATCGACAAGTTCATCGGCGATGCCGTGATGGCATTCTGGGGCGCGCCGCAGCCGCAGTCCGACCACGCGCTGCGATGCTGCCGCGCGGCACTCGGCTGCCGGAGAGCAATCGACGCCTCTGGCCTTGCCGACGATCTCGGCCAGCCGCTCCAGATCCGGATCGGCATCAATTCCGGCCGTATGCTGGTCGGCAATATCGGTTCGGAGCTGCGCCTGAACTATACCGTGATTGGCGATGCGGTGAACGTTGCCAGCCGTCTCGAGGGCGCCAACAAATCCTACGGCACGCAAATCCTGATCGGCGAGGCAACCGAACGTCTGGCCCGCGGCGCCATCATCACGCGCGAGATCGACAGCATTGCCGTGTACGGACGCGAGGAGGGATTTTCGGTCTACGAGCTGATCGGGCTCGTCGGGGAGGATGGCATCGGCAACGAACCTCCCGCTTGGGTCGGTAGCTACGCGCAGGGACTTGCCCATTACCGCGCACGCCGGTTTACAGCCGCGCTCGCCGATTTCGAAGCCGTGCTGTCTGAGCGCGGCCGCGATGGTCCAGCCGAGCTGATGCGCGAGCGCTGTCGGAAATTGTCCGCCGCTGCACCCGATGACTCCTGGCGTCCGGTCGCAGCGTTGACGACGAAGTAGCAAATGCGTTGCTCAACGAGCTGACCGGCGGGCTCCGACGCGAAGGTCTGATGGCAGGCGCGCGGCATCGGCGCGCGTCATTCGCCAAACCAGTTGGCAAAGTCGGCCCATCACGGGCATGATGCGAACATGAAAACAACGCTGCTCAAATCCGAACACTACACCCGCTCGCCCTGGAAGAATGGCGGCGGCATTTTCACCGATATCGCGGGTGCCCATCGCGCTGGCGCGCCCGTGAAGGATTGGGACAGCCTGCTATGGCGCTTCGCCTCGACGCCGATTGTGGCGCCGGGTCCGTTCTCCCATATGCCCGGCATCGACCGGCTCCAGATGATCGTAGGCGGGCGCGGGCTGGTGCTGAAGTCGCCCACGCAGGAATTCGACGAGCGCGAGCCGTTCACCACGGTGCGTTTTGCCGGCGAGCTCGCAATCGTCACCGAGCTCGAGGCGGGTCCCGTCGAGGTCGTGAACCTGATGGCGCGGCGGGGTGCGGCGGAGATCGAGCTCGAAGCGCTCAGGGAGCCCGGCGATCGAGCGTTGTTTGCCGGCACGCATCTGGTTTACGCGGTTCGGGACGATTGCAGCATCCGTCTTGGCGACGCGCATTTTGCCATTCCTGGCGGCGGCACGCTGAAGATCGAGCTCACCGAGCCATCGCGCCTTGCGCTCGCATCGGGTCTGGCGGTGCTGGGATCGATTCGGATCGTCGGCTAGACGGCGACTGTCCCGCCAAGCCGCTGCGCACAAACCGGGCAATTGGCCAGGTTGACGCCGCCGCGTCGGAGCACGATATCTGCTCGATGCAGACCGCCGCTCAAAGGGGCAGGATATGAACGCGCCGCCAGACAACCACGCCCCCACGCAAGCCGACAGCGTCGTCGACTGGCTGACCAACGGCACGCGCGACGAGCGCTTCCTCGACATTATCTTCGCGCAGATGTGCATCCGCCTCCAGCAGGCGGGCATCCCGCTCAAGCGATCGACGCTTCACATCCTGATCCATCACCCACAATGGCTGGGGGCCCGCATGATGTGGTCAGATGGGATGCGCGAAGCGGAGATTGCGCGCGTCGACTATGACGTGCGTGAGCGATCCGAATATATCGGCAGCGCCGCCAACGAAATCCATGACGGCGCCGCCGAGGTGCGCGAGCGGCTCGAGCAGGATTCCTCGCTCGGCCGCAAGCACGCCCTCTATGACGAGATGCGGGCGCGAGGCCTGACCGACTATGTGGCCTGGCCGCTTTACCACACGCTCGGCAAGCGCCATATCGTCACCTTCGCGACCGACCGGCCCGGCGGATTCGACGATGCGCACATCGCCGGCCTGAAGAAGCTGCTGCCGGTGCTGGCGCTGGTCAGCGAGATCCGCGTCAAGAACCGGCTGGCGCGCACGCTGCTCGAAACCTATGTCGGCTCCCATGCCGGCGAGCTGATCCTGGCCGGCGCCACCAGGCGTGGCACCGGCACGACGGTCCGCGCCGCGATCATGATATGCGATCTCAGGGATTTCACGAAAATCTCCGACAACTGGCCGCGCGACGACGTCATCGATCTGCTCAACGACTATTTCGATGCGATGTCCGAGCCGATCGCGCGACATGGCGGCGAGATCCTCAAATTCATCGGCGACGGCCTGCTCGCCATCTTCCCGCTCAGCCAGCCCGATGCCTGCGCCAACCTGCTGCATGCAGTGACCGAAGCCCGCAAGGCCATGGCCGCGCTGAACGAGCGCAACAACGGGACCGGCCGCGCGCCGCTGAATTACGGCATCGGCGTCCATGTCGGCGACGTCATGTACGGCAATATCGGCTCGACCAGCCGGCTCGATTTCACCGTCATCGGCCCCGCCGTCAACATGGCTTCCCGCCTCGAGGCTCTGACCAAGCAGCTGGGACGAACGGTGCTGCTGTCGCGCGCCTTCGCCGAGCTGGTGGAGCGGGAGTTCGAGCTGGAGCACGTCGGCCAACACGAGGTGCGCGGCTTCAGCGACCCCATCGAACTGTTTGCGTATCAGGGGTAACGGCGCGCGGAAGACCGGCGACGTCGTCGTCATAGATGTCCATGTCCTTTCGGGTGCGGGCTGGCTTGAATGGCGCCCCCGCAACGGCCATGGCCGCGATCGCGCCTGCCTGGTCGTTGCGTTTCCGAGATCGAACGAAAATTCGGACCCCGCGATCTGCGGCGGCAGCGGAGCCTAGGATGCGGGCCTAGGAGAGAGGAGGGGCGGGTTGGAAGTGCTGTTGCCAACGTTGGATTGTAGGGCTACGTTTTGCCGAAGGTCCGCCCAAACGGTCTTTGGCCCGCCCGTTCATGCCAAAATTCCTTCGCATCGGAGTCCATCAGTCTAACGTTTCCGGATACACGTCGAAGGCGTGGTGTGTCAGGCGCGTCGGCTCGGCGGTCTTCCTGAAGTGGGGGGCCGTCGAAGTGCAGGGCGCCGGCGACGGGCGCAAAGTCTATTGGTCGCGATCGCCGCAGGAGAAGACCGTTCGTTGCGGCACGGCGCAACGTGCCATCGATTACGCAACGGCGGCGATCGCGCGGCGGCGCAACCATCGCTACGAGCCGCTGACCGGACCGATCGCGCTGCGGCGCCGATCCGCCGAGCACAGCACCGAGCTCAAGCAGGCGCTCGCCACCATCCTGATCGTCGATATTGTCGGCTCCACCGCGAAGGCTGCGAAGCTCGGCGATGCGCGCTGGACCAAGGTGATGGGCCATTATTACGCAGCCGTCCGCAAGGAGCTGAAGAGCTCGCGCGGCAAGGAAGTCGTGACCACCGGCGACGGCGTGCTGGCGACCTTCAAGAAGCCCGCCGCCGGCATCAATTGCGCGACCGCGATCCAGAAGGCCGTGCGCACGCTCGGGCTTGAGATCAGGGTAGGCCTGCACGCCGGCGAATACACGATCAGCGGCGGCGAAATGGTCGGTCTCGCCTTCCACATCGGCACCCGCGTTGCCGCGAAGGCGCGGGCGGGGGAGGTTTTGGTGTCGAGCGCGGTCAAGGAGCTGGTTTCGCAGCCCGAGATCCGTTTCAGGGATCACGGCGTGCATCAGCTGAAGGGCGTGCCGGAGCGGTGGCGGCTGTGGCGGGTCGAGGGGTGAGTTCTCAAACGCGTTCGGCAAGCCCGTCGGCTAAGAGGGCCGCAGAGGCAGCGAGGTCATCGCTTCCAGTTGCGCTGTTCGCGTTGCTAACCCAGCGAGCAAGCTCTTGTGCAGCCGATCCTCGGGTTCGAAATTTCGCGCGAGCCTTCGGACGGTCTCGACAAATCGCAAGCGATAAGTCGCCGCCCTGTCGACGTCTCCGTGCTTCGCGAAAATCTCGGCGGCAGTGCCGTACACCCGCCACGAAGCAATCGGGAAATCGGCGTCGTCAACGATCTCCAGCGCGCGGGAGAGGTGCGGTAGAGCGTCCCCCGAATCGCCCAGGCCAAATGCGATGCGCGCGAGCAGCTCGTGGGCCTTGGCCAGATGATTGAGATCGGGCGCCGATGCGACATAGTCGTGCAGCTGGCGTGCCCATCTGCGAGCCTGGGTAAAGTCGCCGATCAGCAGGCAATATTCGCCGAGACAATGATACACCTGCGTTGCGGCAGTAAATTCGATGTCGATGCCTTCTTCACGCCTGCGGCGCTCAATATCATCGAATTGCTTGCGAGCTCCCAACGGATCATTCAGGCCGACAAACGCCTTCGCAAGGACGGCCCGCTTGTGGAAGTATGTGGACTGATCGCCCACCAGTAGACTGTCGTCGACGCTTTCGCAGAGCTCCCGGGCTCCCTCGAAATCCATCGCTTCGACATGCAACCACGCAAGCGTCAGCCGGCACAATGCGCTGCTGGGATCGTTCGCGTTCCTGACCGCCAGTTCGAGGCCGGCCGTGATTTCGCGCTGTAATTCGCGCCACTCGCCGAGATGAATGAGCGCGATCGACTCGAGGACATTGAACAGGACGAACGTGTAAACGTCGCCAACCATGCGCGCCAGCCGCTTTCCCTCCGTGCCGGCGCGGCGGCACTGCTGGTACCGCGATCTCCAGCAGTCAACGATCCCCGATATTCCATGACGCCGGATGAGGATGCCATAATTGGTCGCGCTGGCACTCAACTCGATCGCCCTGTCGCAGAGCGTGGCGTCCTGATCCCTCCAGCCGTTGAGGAACAGGTTGATGCTGGCGCTGCTGCCCTGGGCCAGGGCCTTGAATGTGTCGTCCGCAAGCGCCTGGCTTCGCGCCAATACATCGTCGGCTGCCTCGAGGCAGGCGTGGCGATCGACCCGCAGCCATAAAGAGCTCACGGCCATGAGACCGTTGAGCTGCTGCTTGATTTCGCCGACCTGTTCGGCGCACGCAATCACATCCTGGAGATCGCGGATCGAGCCGACGAGGTCGCCTCCCGAACGGAGAGCCAAGCTTCGTTGCCGCAGAAGCGCGATGCGGGTGGAGAGTTTGTCGGCAGCATCGAAGCGGTCGAGTATGCCAAGCGCGCGGGTGAGATAGCTCGCGGCCTCGGCATGGCCGAGGCGCTTCATCGAGCTCTGTGCCGCTTCTCCGAGATAGCGCAACGCGCTCGGGAAGTCGCGACCCTGCTCGAAATGAAGTGCAAGCTCTGGCGCTATTTCGCCGGTGCGGCCCGCATAGGCCTCCTGCAGTCTTTTGCCCAAGCGCTTGTGTGTCTGCGCGCGATGTCCAGGCGGCAGATTCTGATAAATGACGTTCTGATAGAGAATGTGACGGAAGGCGTAAGCGCCCGAATAAGTTCCATCGGGCCATTCGGAAACACCTGAACGAACAAGGATATGATCCTTCCGGATCAACGCTTCGATGTCGCGTTCAACGTCGATGGCGTCATCGGATAGGCCGGCTGCAACGAGAGCTGCAGAAAATTCTTCGCCGGCAACGCTGGCGACATCGAGCAGGCGCCGTTCGTTATCGGTAAGGCGTTCGAGTTCATGGCCGATCATCTTCAAGAGGCTGTCCGGAATGCCGTCTCGAGCAAATGCGTTTTGTGACGACAGGCGCCATCTGCCGTCCACCTCGACGATCCATTCCTGGTCGATCAGATGCTTGAGCAGTGACGCAACGAACAGCGGGTGCCCCAACGTTCGCTCGAATACCGGCTTTGATAGGGCCGAGGCCAATTCGGCGTCATTGAAACGCAATGCGAGATAGTGCCCGACCTCCTGGGGCGACAATCGATCGAGGTGCAATTCGCTGCAGCACCCATGAATCTCGAGATCCTGGTGCAGGCGGCGGATCGGATGCCCACCGATGGCGCTGTCGGCGGGCCGATAAGAGCAGAGGACCAGCACGCGTGCCTCACCGTTCCCGCGCGCGAAACGAGACAGCACGTCGAGTGTCGCGAAGTCGCTCCAATGCAGGTCTTCGAGAACAATCACCCAGGGGCGGCCGGCGCTCAGCGCTTCGAGGAGATCGCAAAACTCGCGCAGCATCCGCTCACGCGTCGCGCCGAACACTTCATTCTGGAAAGCCGCGCGTTCCGATGCGTCGATGGCGCCTGGCAATTGCAGAAGCCACGTGGGCGCGTGGATGCGAACGGCCGAAATCAGCTCGGGACCGTTCGTTCGGTACCTGTTCACCAGGGCATCGATGAGCGGCAGAAACACCTCGTCTGTTCCGAACCGTTCGGTACAGCGCCCATAAAGCAGATCGAAGCCCTGTTCCGTCAGCCGCTCGATGGCTTTGGCGATGAACGCCGTCTTGCCAATTCCGGCTTCTCCCGTGACAAAAGCCATCTGCCGTTTGCCGGACGATACGTGCCGGGTCATCTGGTCGATCATCCCGAGGGGGCCTGCCCGGCCGACCACCAGGTTGGAGGTTTCGAGCTTCAGAGGGGCGACTGCGCTCTCGACCTCTCTAGGGGCTTCCCGCACCGTGCCGATAAAGCGGACGCCTTTGCGCGGTAAAGTCTTGATCAGCCGTTGCGCCTCGCCGGAATCGCCTATTCCCGTACGAGCTGCGTTGATGCGGGTGGTGAGCGCTGACTCCGAGATGATGCGGCCGCCCCAAATTGCACTGATCAGATCGTCCTTGGTCACCACCCGGGCGCGGTGGCGGATCAGATATTCGAGGAGGTCGAAAACCTGAGGCTGCAACGGAATCGCACGTCCGTCGCGGCGCAATTCCCGCTGGTCGGTGTCGAGAACAAATTCGTCAAATAGATACAGCAAAACAATGCCTTCGGAGGTGCGCGCGAGGCGGATATTCAACCGGTACACGGGGTCGAAATCAAGCACACCCTGCAAAATCAAGGAAACGATAAGAACAAATTAAGCTCGCCTTAAAGCGCGGCGCGGCGTCCCGTTCGATACTTCCAGCCGTATCCAGCCACTCACACAAGGTGTTCGTGTCATGCGCTTGGAAGAAAGAGCGCCGCGTCTCACTCGCGTGTTCTATGAGGCGTTGCTTCACAAGGTGTTTCAGTCGATCGCGGCACCCTCCGTAGCACTATTTAACAGCAGAGCTTCAACCAGAAGCGATGCGCCATTTTCGGCGAATTCGTTTGTCGCCTCCACGAGTTCTTCCCGAAAAGAAGACCGGTTTGGGCGCCTCCTTCAAACGCTCCACCACTCGCGGCGGCTGCAGGCAGGGTCAACCCTTCGACAGTACCGTCGTCTGATCGACAGTACGTGGCACCAGTTTGCCTCGCGGTCAGATGTTGGCGGAGGTGACAATGTCGGCCAGTGACGAGCCGTTCGAACGCAAGCTTCTGATTTCGGCATTGAGCGAGAATGCGCTGCTTGCAACGATCGCCATCTGCTTTGTCATTTTGCACATCCTTGCAGCCACGATGTTGACGTCGACCGGCCAGAGCGATGCCGGAGCAGCGCCCGAGCTGCCCGGGCTGTCGTCGGAGGACTAATCGCAAGGTCGCCATTCCAGGATGAAAGGTTAGCTCATGGGCGACATTGCGTCGTTTTGCCTGCTCAGTATCGCAGTGTTTTGCGGCGCGTTCGTCTCGGGCCTCGCGGGCTTTGCCTTTTCGGCGGTGGCCGGCGCGATTCTCCTTCACGTTCTCCCGCCACTGGAGGCGGTCCCGCTGATGATGGCCTGCAGCATCACCGTGCAGGCCACGGGTCTTTGGGCCTTGAGAAAAAGCATCCGCTGGAAACAGAGCTCAGTTCTCGTCGTTGGCGGGTTGCTTGGCGTCCCGATCGCTGTGTGGTTGCTGCAAGCTGCAGACGCGCGGATCTTCAGGGAGAGCTTTGGTCTCGCGGTCGCCTGCTATGCGGCCTACACGTTATTCCGGCCGGTGCTTTCTCATCGCTTGCAGATGAATGCGGGACGCAATGCATTAATCGGTTTCGGCGGAGGCTTTATCGGCGGGTTGACGGCAATGCCGGGTGCAATACCGACCATATGGTGTGACATCCATGGGGTGCCAAAAACCGAGCAGCGCGGAATGGTTCAACCCTTCATCGCCGCCATGCAGATATTCGCCCTTGTTCTTATGCTGATCCGAAGAGATCTCTCGACAAAGGTCCTGGTTGACTTCGCCATCACCATCCCGGCGCTCCTCGCAGGAACGGCGCTCGGTATTTATGTTTTTCGCTGCGTCAATGACGCGCTGTTCCGGCGGATTATTCTCAGCATCTTGCTGGTTTCGGGACTGTTGCTGGTATTTTAGTTCCGAACGTCGCGCCTCCGGTTGCAACGGCAGCCATCGGAGCACGCGCACGCGCTGATCCTGAAAGCAAGCCGGCGCCGTCGATTTCTTCAACGCGATCTATGGAACCATGGATTCGACCATGGCTTGGCCGAGGCGAATATTCCCGGCATGGGCTCGCGTCTCGTATCCTGTGTCAAACCGGTCGGGGCGTTTCGCCGTGAGGTGGGCTGCGAAAACGCTTGACAGCCCACGAAATACTTAACATGTTAAGTATATCCACTAGTACCCGGGATGATTGAGGCCATCGGAAGAGCGATGCCATTCGTCACTGGATTCGCGGAAAAAAGGTGGAGGGTCGCTGCCCGCGTGCGGCGCTGCAAAAAGGGAGTGAACCGTCATGTCCAAGCTGCAGGAAAATATCGTCAAGGCCGAGCGCCACCTTGCCCGCTTCAGAGAGACGGGCGTGCTCAACCGCATCGGCGGTGAAGATGTCCCGGCTGCGGACAATGCGACTTTTGAAACGATCTCTCCGGTCGACCTGAAGCCGCTCGCCAAGGTATCGCATGGCAAGGCCGCGGACATCGATCGCGCCGCGAGGGCGGCGCAGGCGGCCTTTCCGCAATGGGCCGAAACATCCGGCGATGCGCGAAAGGAGCTGTTGCACAAGGTCGCTGACGCCATCGTCGCCCGCGCTGAAGAGATTGCATTCGTCGAATGCATGGATACGGGACAGTCGTTGAAGTTCATGGCCAAGGCCGCGCTGCGGGGAGCGGAGAATTTCCGCTTCTTCGCCGACCGCGCGCCCGAGGCGCGCGACGGCAAGTCGCTTCGCACCGCCGGTCAGGTGAACATGACCACCCGCGTGCCGATCGGTCCGGTGGGCATCATCACGCCCTGGAATACGCCCTTCATGCTGTCGACGTGGAAGATCGCGCCGGCGCTCGCGGCCGGCTGCACCATCGTCCACAAGCCCGCCGAATTCTCGCCGTTGACTGCACGTCTGCTGATCGAGATTGCGGAGGAGGCCGGGCTGCCCAAGGGCGTCTGGAATCTCGTCAACGGTCTTGGCGAGGACGCCGGCAAGGCGCTGACCGAGCACCCGCTCATCAAGGCGATCGGCTTCGTTGGCGAAAGCCGCACCGGATCGATGATCATGAAACAGGGCGCCGATACGCTGAAGCGTGTTCATTTCGAACTGGGCGGCAAGAATCCGGTGATCGTATTCGCGGATGCCGACCTCGAGCGCGCCGCGGACGCGGCCGTGTTCATGATCTACTCTCTCAACGGCGAACGCTGCACCTCGTCCTCGCGTCTTCTCGTCGAGGCGAGCATCTATGATAAATTCACGGCGATGGTTGCGGAGAAGGCCAGCCGGATCAAAGTGGGGCATCCGCTCGATCCCGAGACCGTCATCGGTCCGTTGATCCATCCGGTTCACGAGAAGAAGGTGCTCGAATACGTCGAGATTGGTAGAACGGAGGGCGCCAAGATTGCGACCGGCGGCCGCAAGATCGACGGTCCCGGCGGCGGTTGCTACGTTGCGCCGACACTCTTTACCGGCGCCAACAACCAAATGCGCATCGCGCAGGAAGAGATCTTCGGGCCGGTGCTGACGGCGATTCCTTTCAAGGATGAGGCCGATGCCCTCGCACTCGCCAACGACGTTCAGTATGGCCTCACCGGATATCTCTGGACTGCCGACGTCACCCGTGCCTTCCGCTTCACCGACCGGCTGCAAGCCGGCATGATCTGGGTCAATTCGGAGAATGTTCGTCACCTGCCGACGCCCTTTGGCGGTGTGAAGAACTCTGGCATCGGACGCGACGGCGGAGATTGGTCGTTCGATTTCTATATGGAGACAAAGAACGTCGCGTTCGCCACCACCGCGCACAACATCCAAAAATTGGGCGGCTAAGCGGTCCGCAGCAGACCAACGGAGGAAATCATGGCATTGCCCAAGCCCAATCTTTATCCACCATTCAACATCGTGCGTCTCAGTCATGTCGAACTCGGCGTGAGCGATCTTGCGAGGTCACGGGCCTTCTATGTCGACCCGCTTGGTTTGCAGGTGACGGACGAGAGCTCGGAGGCGATCTATCTTCGGGCGATGGAAGAGCGCGGCCATCATTGCATCGTGCTGAGGAAGTCCGAGAAGATCGAAGCCCGTGACCTCGGCTTCAAGGTGTTCAGCGAGGAGGACCTCGACAAGGCGGCCCAGTTCTTCAAGAGCATGGATCTGCCGGTTGAATGGGTCGAGCGTCCCTATCAGTCCCGCACGTTCCGCACCCGCGATCCCCATGGCATTCCCCTCGAGTTCTATTCCAAGATGGACCGGCTGCCGCCGATTCATCAGAAATACGCGCTCTACAAGGGCGTGAAGCCGCTCCGCATCGATCACTTCAATTGCTTCTCGCCGAACGTCGATGAATCCGTCGCCTTCTACAACGAGATCGGCTTTCGCGTGACGGAGTACACGGCGGATGAGGGGACCGGGCGGCTGTGGGCTGCCTGGACTCACCGCAAGGGCGGCGTTCACGATCTGGCCTTCACCAATGGCCGCGGCCCGCGCCTGCACCACACCGCATTCTGGGTGCCGACCCCGCTCAACATCATCGATCTGCTCGACCTCATGGCCACCACCGGATGGGTGTCAAACATCGAACGCGGTCCCGGCCGCCATGGCATCTCGAATGCCTTCTTCCTCTATATCCTTGATCCGGATGGTCATCGGATCGAGATCTATTGCTCCGATTACCAGACGGTCGATCCCGATCTCGAGCCGATCAAATGGGACCTGAAGGATCCGCAACGTCAGACGCTTTGGGGAGCGCCCGCGCCGAAATCCTGGTTCGAGCATGGCAGCCTCTTTGCCGGAGCTGAACCGCGTGACGCCGATCTGGCTGCCCAGCCGATCATCGCCCCGTGACCGGCATTCGCATATCGCCTGAAACAAGGGAAAGACGCCACATGTCTCGTCCGAGGTTCGTCAGCTTCACCCGCAACGGCACACCCGGCTACGGTCTCCTGGGCGATCAGGGCGTCGTCGACCTGTCCGGCCGCCATGGCAAGCGTTGGCGTACGTTGCGTGAGGTGATCGAAGCCGGCGCGCTGGTGTCGCTGGCCGACGAGAGCGCAGCGTTGCCGGCGGATTTTCCGGTCACTGATATCCGCTACGAGATTCCGATTCCGGCACCGGAAAAAATCATCTGCGTCGGCGTGAACTTTCCGGACCGAAATGAGGAATACAAGGACGGGCAGGCAGCCCCCTCAAATCCCTCGCTCTTCATCCGTTTTCCGCGCTCGTTCACGGGCCATGAACAGGCTCTGCTGCGTCCCCCGGAGAGCCCGCAGCTCGACTATGAAGGCGAAATCGTCATTGTGATCGGCAAGGGCGGTCGCCGGATTCCACAGAGCGAAGCGCTCGACCATATCGCCGCAATATCGCTGTGCAACGAAGGCACGATCCGCGATTGGGTGCGGCACGCCAAATTCAATGTGACGCAGGGGAAAAACTTCGATCGCACCGGTTCGATTGGGCCTTGGCTCATCCCCTATACCGATGAGAGCCAGCTTGGCGACGTGAAGCTGGAAACCCGGGTCAACGGCGAGGTCCGCCAGCAGGACCGCACGAGCCGGATGATCTTTTCCTTCCGCAAGATCATCAACTATATCTCGACCTTCACGACGCTGGTTCCTGGCGATGTCATCGTGACCGGTACGCCGACGGGTGCCGGCGCGCGCTTCGAGCCGCCCATCTGGCTGAAGCCCGGCGACGTCGTCGAGGTGGAAGCAGAGGGCATCGGTATCCTGCGCAACACGATCGCAGATGAGGCATGATCCTTGTCGACTGCCAAGGTCGGGCAGAGGACTTTGGATTGCTCAGGCTGCTGATGCGGCATGCACGCGAATCCGACCGTCGTCATCCACGACGATCGGAATGGCATCGAGGGCGCAATTCAGGCCCAGTCCCTCGATGCCGGTGCCATCTTGAACGCGAAATCCGGCACTGTGGTTGGTGCACCGAAGAACCGTGCCGTCCGCGCTCAGCACGTTCTCGCCGCGATGATCGAGGGGCAGGTACTGATGCGGACATGCATTGACATAGGCTGCGAGAGTGCCCGCCGACCTGACGATCAGGATCGGAAAATCTGCGGGACCGAACTTGATGGACTTGAGGCTCGTTTCGCCAACGTCATGGGCGTCGCACAGGATGGTTCCTTCGGCCGGCGCGCCGCGATAGCTCTTCCATGCGTCAGGTATGGTGGCTGCCTCCATCAGGATGCCTTGAGGACGCCGCGCTCAATCTGATCGGCCTCGATACTCTCGAACAGGGCCTTGAAGTTGCCCTCGCCGAAGCCGTCATCTCCCTTCCTCTGGATGAACTCGAAGAAGATCGGGCCGATCACGGTCTTTGAGAAGATCTGAAGCAAAATGCGGGTCAGTCCGCCATTGACGACACCTTCGCCGTCGATGAGGATTCCGTGCTTGCGCATGCGATCGAGCGGCTCGGTGTGGCCCTTCACGCGGTCAAACGACTTGTCGTAGTAGATCGAGGGCGGCCCCGGCATGAATTCGAGCCCGCGACCGGCGATAGCGTCGGTCGCCGCATAGATGTCGTCGGTGCCGACTGCGATGTGCTGGATGCCCTCGCCCTTGTACTGGCGCAGATATTCCTCGATCTGGCTCTTGTCGTCGGCGCTTTCGTTGATCGGGATCCGAATCTTGCCGCAGGGGGATGTCAGAGCGCGCGAGGTCAGGCCGGTCAGTTTGCCGGAAATGTCGAAGTAGCGGATCTCGCGGAAATTGAACGTCTGGCTGTAGAACTTGTACCAGGTGTCCATGTTGCCGCGCATGACGTTGTGCGTGAGGTGATCGAGATAGTAGAACCCGACGCCTTTCGGTGTCGGATCGACTTCGCCGGTCCAGTCATATTCGGCTGCATAGGGCGAACCCTTCGCGCCATAGGTCTCGACCAGATACAGCAGGGATCCGCCGATGCCGATGACGGCCGGCACGTCGAGCGACTTATCGTTGCCGGTGTATTCCGTTCCGCCGAGTTCGAGGACGCGCTTCAGGGCGTGTTTGGCATCGACGACGCGCCAGGCCATCGCCGGCGCGCAAGGTCCGTGTTGTGCGACAAAGCGGGCGGCATGGGAGTTCGGCTCGCGGTTCAGGACGTAATTGATCTTTCCCTGGCGCCAAACGGAGATGTCCTTGGTCTTGTGCCGGGCGACCTCGGTGTAGCCCATTTGCTCGAAGAGCTTGGCGAGCTTCTGCGGCTCCGGATGGGCGAACTCGACGAACTCGAAGCCGTCGGTGCCGGCCGGATTGGCTGCCGAAATCGTGGCGGGTGGGGCATCGTGAGGGAAGGGGCCCATATCGCGCTCCTGGAATAGTATTTGATTTAGATCAAAATACCGCGGCTCCGTTGCACGATCTTCGCATAATCTGCTCGACAAAATCAGATTATGCGTGAAACATGCGCACATAGCCATTATCGTGCAAGGATCACGCATGGACCAATTTGACGTGAAATTGCTGCAAGCGCTCCAGTCCGATGGACGCTTGTCGAATTTTGAACTGGCCGATGTTGTCGGCTTGTCGGCATCTCAATGTTCGCGCCGTCGCGCGGCGCTCGAAAATGCCGGCACGATCGCAAGCTACCATGCTCATCTCGATCGCGAATCGCTCGGGCTGGGCATCGTCGTCTTCGTACAGGTGACGCTCGCAACGCACTCGCCGGACAATTCGAGACGCTTCCTCAAGCTCATCGAGAGCCTGGAGGAAGTGCAGGAGGCGTATGCGCTCACGGGCGAAGCCGATTACCTCATCAAGGCAACGATCACGGACCTGAGGGCGCTGTCACGCCTGCTGAACGACGTATTCCTGCCGCACGACAGCGTTGCGCACGTGCGCTCGTCCATCGTTCTCAATCGGTTGAAGCAAACCTCCCAATTGCCGCTCGGGCATCTGATGCCTGCTGATAAGAGCAAGGCTCATCCTGCGGGCCATTCGGGATCCCGAGGCAACGCTCATCCACAATCCAAGCAATCCAGAAAGGCTTGAGTTGGTAAACCGGTCCACGCCCAGGTACAGGTTTCGCCGCGAGCGCTGAGCAGCGATGCCGAGACTCTCAGCGCTGCCCATCGTGCACCGAGATATCCGATGCGGCGAGCCCGCCGATCCGCGCATGCGGCCTGCCACCGGTCGCCATCACAAGGCCGAAGGCGATCTCGTCACGCCTGGGCGCATCCCAGAGCGTCATCTCAGCCGTCCCGAAATGACTGCGCACATAACACGCATGGATGTGCCCAAGCGGGACCATCAGGCGCGTGCCGGGACCGCCGATGGTCTTCGCCGCCGGAACGATCGCCTTGGGTTGCCCAAGCACTTCGCGCATGCCCTGGCCGCCAGCCTCATGCCAGACGGCGCCGTGCTCGAGCTCGCCGTCCTCGCCGACGATGATGCCCTTGCCGTAGGCTTCGATATGCGACGTGCCGCCGAGTTGCGCGATCAGCGTGCTCGCGAGCGCGCGCCCGAGCTCACGCAACGACGCTTGAAACGGCATCAGGTTCGGCTCGTAGCGGCCCGCGAAGGGATTGGCGACGACGGCAACGGCCGTCCCGACCAGGAGCGGCTTTTCCAGCCGGGGGCCGCGCTCGTGCCAGACCGTCTCGACACTGAGCGCGGTCTTGCGAATGTCATAGGACGACATGCGAAGCTATGCCTCGTCCACGACCGGATTACTGAGCACGCCGATGTTCTCGATCTCGACCTCGACCACGTCGCCGGGCTTGAGGAAGATCGGCGGCTCGCGGGTGAAGCCGACACCGGCCGGCGTGCCGGTGGCGATGACATCGCCGGGGACGAGGTCGAAAATGGTCGAGCAATATTCGATCAGCCGCGGGATCGAGAAGATCAGCATCGAGGTGTCGGACGACTGCACCGTCGCGCCGTTGACGCGCGTCTCGAGCTTCAGCTTGGCGGGATCACCGATCTCATCCGGCGTGACCAGCCACGGTCCGAACGGACCCGTGCCGACGAAGTTCTTGCCGGAGGCGATCTGCTGCGCATGCCGCTGCCAGTCGCGCACACTGACGTCGTTGTAGATCGAGTAGCCGGCGACGTGATTCCAGGCATCGGCCTGGCTGATGTGACGGCCGCCCTTGCCGATGACGACGGCGAGCTCGCCCTCCCAGTCGAAATTGTCCGAGACCTTCGGCCGGACCACGGGTGCGTTGTGGCCGACCTGGGAGCGCCAGACCCGCAGGAAGATCGGCGGGAATTCGGTGATCTCGCGCTTCATGCCGAAGGCGACCGCTTCATTGTGGTGGTCGAGATAATTACGCACGGCGCAGACGATCTTCTCCGGGCGCGGGATCACCGGCAGATATCTGATGGCACTCAGCGCCAGGGCCGGCTTGTGCTCGGCGACGATGGCATCGCGCCGCGCGTAGTCGTCGCTGCCGACGAAGTCCGCGAGCGTCGGATACCGGGGCAGGGCACGGCCCAGATCCACGACCCCGTTTTCGACAACGGCGCCCCAGCTTTCCCGATTTCCATCCAAGAACGACAGCAGCTTCATGATTACGACCCGCGCGTTAGCATTTTTCGATGATATGTATTATTTTCGAAAATTACGTGAGACGCAAGCCCGCGGGACCCAAAAAGGCCGCAGCGCCTATTCGGCGTCGAGCAGGTGTCCGGCGTATTTCGCGACGTTGTCCGCGGTGGTGCGGATATGGGTCTCGATCAGTTGCACGGCGAGATCGGCATTGCGCGATATGGCCGCCTGCATGATCGCCTGGTGCTCGCCGGCCTTGTCGCGAGGGCGCGGCCGGAAATTGGCCGACAGATGCCGGTAACGCTCAGCACGATCGAACAGCTCGGCGCGGATCGCGAGCAGGGTCGCAGAGCCGCAGGCGGAGACCAGCGCCTGGTGGAATTGCCGGTGAGCGATCTTCCATTCGGGATCGCGCAGCGGATGCTCGGGATCGCGCTGCTCGATGCGCTTCAGCCTGTGCAGCGTCGAGATGACGGCGATTTCCCAGTCGTCGTCGCCCCGCTCAATCGAGCGGCGGATCAACTCCACTTCGATCAGAACCCGGGCATCGGTGACTTCGACAAGATCCTGGCGGCTGACCGGTGCCACGCGAAATCCGCGCTGCTCCTGGGCGTCGACCAGGCCCTCGGCGGCAAGGGCGGTCAGCGCCTCGCGCAAAGTGGTGAAGCTCGCGCCGAAGCGCTCGCGCAACACGTCGAAGCGCAGCGGCTCGCCGGGGGCCAGAGCGCAGGTCACGATCTCCTCGCGCAGCCGGTGGGTGATGTCGGCGGCGATCGTCTTGCCGAATTCCTTGCGGGGGCGAATGGCGCTGTCAGGCATGGTCCTGCCGATGAATCGATGGCCCAAGATGCCGCGCCAACGACCATCTTGCAATAATTTTCGTAACCGCTACTATTTTCGAAAATGTGGCTTCAAGGGAGGGGAGATGAGCTCATGAGAGCGGTTCTGGTACGTCAGCCGGGCGGGCCGGATGCCCTCGAGCTGGTCGAGGCGCCGGTGCCAGCGCCCGCCGCCGGACAAGTTCAGATCCGTGCTGAGGCGTTCGGGGTGGGGCAGCCCGACGTGCTGATCCGCCGCGGCGTCTACAAATGGATGCCGCCGCTGCCGGCCAATCCCGGCAATGATGTTGCCGGCCGTATTGCCGCGCTCGGGTCAGGCGTTGAAGGCTTGCAGGTGGGCCAGAAGGTCCTGCTGAGCGCGCGTGATCTGTCGCAGCGCGGCGGCTGTTATGCCGAATACGTCGTCGCACCGGCAGACGCCGTTCATGCACTTCCCGACCATGTCGATCTGCAAGCAGCGGTGTGCCTGTCGAACTACCAGGTCGCCTACGCACTGCTGCACGAGTGCCGCCATCCGCGCGCGCCGAAAAGCGTGCTGGTGATTGGCGCGGCCGGTGGTGTCGGCACCGCGCTGGTGCAACTGGCCAAGCTGGCGCAGATGACCGTCATCGGCACGGTCTCGACCGAGGAGAAGGCCGCGTTCGCGCGAAGCAACGGCGCCGATCACACCATCTTCTATCGAAGCGAGGATGTGGTGGCGCGGACCCGCGAAGCGACAAATGGCGAGGGCGTCGGTCTCGTGCTCGATCACGTCTGCGGACCCGAGTTCACCTCCTATCTTGGCGCGCTCGGCAAATGGGGCACGCTGCTGTCGTACAACGCCTTCGCCGGGTTGCCGGAAGAGAATCTGATGGCGGCGATGCGCAATCATCTCGACATCTGTCCGGCGGTGCGTTGCTTCTCCTTCCACATCTATGACCACGACCGCGAAGGACGTCGCGCCCTGATGCGCAACGTGATCGAGGCCCTGAGCCGCAACGCGATCAAGCCGGCCATCTCGGCGACACTGAAGCTCGACCAGGTCAGGCAAGCTCACACACTGCTCGAGCAGGGCTCCGCGCTCGGCAAGATCATCATGACGCCATGAGAGAGTGAACCAACACAATGACGACCCAAGCGCCCATTGCCCGATTCACACGGCTGAGACACGCCGCTTTCGCCTCGCCGGATTGCGAGCGACTGCTCGACTATTACCGCGGAGTGATTGGCCTCGGCCTGGTCGGCCGCGATGGACATCGCATTTTTCTCGCCAGCGATTCCGAGCAGCTTTCACTGGTGATCGAGCCCGGCGAGGCGGCGTTGAAGAGCATCGCTTTCGAGATTTCTCCGAATGTCGAGATCGAGGCGCTGAGCGCCGCCCTGAAACGCGCGGATTTGCGTCCTGAACTGCGGAGTGATCCTCTGCCCGGCGTCTCCAGGCTGCTGTCGTTCATCGATCCCGAAGGAACGCAGTTCGAATTGATCCAGGGTTGGACGCCTACGCCGGCGCAGGAGCGGATCGGCGCGCTCGCTGTCACCAAGCTCGGCCATGTCGCGCTACGTACGCCCGATCCGCTTGCGGCCTCGGAGTTCTATGCGAACGTCATGGGTTTGCGGGTTTCCGACTGGGTCGAGGACCGCTTCGTCTTCATGCGCAGCGGCTACGAACATCACACGCTGAACTTCGCCCGTGCTCCCGTGCGCAGCCTGCATCATCTTGCGTTCGAATTGCGCGACCCTTCCCATATGCAGCAGGCCTGCGATCACCTTGCCCGCAACAAGCTCCCCATCCTTTGGGGCCCGGTCCGTCACGGCCCCGGCCACAACACAGCGGTCTATCACCGCAACCCCGATGGCCATCTGGTCGAGCTGTTCCACGATCTCGACCGCATGATCGATGAGGAGCTCGGCTATTTCGATCCGCGTCCCTGGCATCGCGATCGTCCGCAGCGCCCGAAGGTCTGGGTCGGACTGCCGCGCGACGTCTGGGGTCTGCCGCCATCACCGGAATGCGTCGAGTTCGCCCGTTAGAGCATAAACAACAGTCAAAGGGAGGATGCATCCATGCGGTGGATGAATCGACTTGCTGCGACCGGATTTCTGCTTGGCAGCTTTGTGGCGGCCGGCCCGGCCCAGTCGGCGGACAACTATCCGTCGCGCCCGATACGCTTGATTCACGGCTTTGCCGCCGGCGGTGCGGCCGATACGCTGTCGCGCATCATCGCCGACGGGCTGTCCAAGAAGCTCGGGCAACCGATCGTCGTCGAGGCCAAGCCCGGCGCCGGCGGTAACATTGCGGCGGACGCGATCGCCAAGGCTGAGCCTGACGGCTACACGATCGGACTCGTCACGGGCGCCCACGCCATATCGGCCGCGACGTACAAGAGTCTGAGCTACCAGCCGGCCGATAGTTTCGACATGATCTCGACGCTGGTCTACTACGCGCTGGTCATTGCGGTGCGTAACGACTACCCGGCCAAATCGCTTGGCGAATTGATCGCGGCGGCAAAGCAGAAGCCCGGCGCGCTCAGCTTCGGCTCGGTCGGTTTCGGCAGCACGCATCATCTTGCGGGAGAGTTGCTCGACGCGATGGCCGGCATCGACATGGTGCATGTGCCTTATCGCGGGGACTCTCAATCGGTCACCGCGCTTCTCGGCGGAGAAGTGCCCGTGATCGTCGGCACGCCCGTCCTGCTTGCACCGCAAATCCAGAGTGGGGCCATTCGGGGCTTGGCAGTCACTTCGCCGACGCGGACCGCGCTATTGCCGGATGTTCCAACGGTCGAGGAAGCCGGCGTCAAGGGATATGACGTGCGGACCTGGGCCGGCCTTCTAGCTCCCAAGGGCACCCCGCCTGCCGTCGTCGCCGCACTCAACTCAGCGACACTCGACATCCTCAAGAATCCCGAGATCAGGCAGCGGCTGGAAACGGCCGTCGGAGGCGAAGTCCGTGGCAGCTCTCCCGACGAGATGCAGAAGCTGATCCAGTCCGAAATCGCGAAGTGGTCGGGCGTGGTTGAGCGGGCGAAGATCCCCAAGATCTGATCCGCGCGGCCGCCTCGACTCCGCGACGATCCTGCTGGCCTTTTCGCCGAGCCCGTCGCGGAGGGAACAGACCTTCTGCTCGAGTGATAGAAGTCAGGTCAGACGGATACGGAAGAGGACTGACTTGGTGGGCATGACGAGGCCGCGATGGCATCCGCCTTGAGCCGCGCCAATTCGCCTGCGAGGCGAGGACCCTGGTGGGCTTGCCGCTCCGCGAACCGGCAATCGATGAGGCGCTTCTGGCCGCCGGCCCATCCGACCTCGCGCAGTCCTCGGCGAAACGCCTCCAGGGTGCGCCAGCCAACGGTGCCCCAGGCGTCCTGCGGGGCGCGCACACCCATCGGCCGTGCAATGATCGGCTGCGGCCTGCGTCTGATCTTGATCAAGTTCAGCAGCGTCGCCGCCACGATCATCGTCAGGACGCCACCAACGCTGAGCGTGATCTGCATCGCAAGCCCCTCAGATATGTCGAGCAGCGCCAGGAGGCTCACGAGCGTAAGCAGAACGCCGAGGCAGAAGATTGGCAACGAGTGCCTGCCACAGAGGATGGCGCCGCGCATCACCGCAGTCGTCAATGCTTGTCGATTGGGTGGCACGAACCATACCGCTACAACTGCAAGAGCCAGGAAATGCAATAGACGCAACGGATCGAGATTCGATTTGTCCATCGAGTAAGCCAACTTCGTCAGCCCCTGCGGGATCAACGCTTCCAGCGGCTTGATTCTCCAGCTCAATGCGATGACGAGGCTGAAGACCAGATACAGAACGGCAGGCGTAAGCGCCATGCGTGACGTCAACCAGGGGCGCACTCTTTCGCCCTCGATTATCATCCACGCGCCAAGCACCACTAGCAGCTGCCAGGCCAGTGGATTGAACGCCCAGTGGCCGTTCGGCCACGCCGGCAAGGACCAGCCGAACATATGCACGAGCGTATAAAGCGCCAGCGAGGCGCCAAGCGTCACGTTCGGCAGTCGGAGCAGCAACCACAGCAACGGCGCGAACAAGAGGTGGAGAAGCACGAAGATCGGCAACACGTCGGTATTGACCGGGCGGTACTGCAGAATCGCCGCATGCGCGAGCGTCGCGCCCGGCTGGTCCAGCAGAATGCGCGTATTGCTCTCGTCAGCAAGGCGTTCCACGCCAGCGATGTGGACCAGGAGGGCGCAGGCGAGCGTGAGCAGCAGAAATGCGACATAAATGTCCCGGCTTCGCCGCAGCGTCCGACGGATCACGCTGGTCCATCCCTCGCACCTCCATACCTTTCCGTAGGCCAGTGCGCAGGTGACGCCCGAGACGAACATGAACACTTCCGCGGCATCGCTGAAGCCGTAGTTTCGCAGCGTCAGCCAACTTCCAATGTTATTGGGGACATGATCAAGAAAGATGCACCAGAGTGCGATGCCGCGGCAGGCGTCAATGCGCAGGTCGCGGCCGTTGGCTTTCAGCTCCGGCAGCGCGTCCGCTGATGGCTTCGGGGTGGCGGTTCGATCATGCATTGGCTTGCCTCGTCCAGCGTGCGCGCACGCTTAAAGAGGAACGATCGAGACGGATCGAATTTGAAAAAAAGCGCGGCCCTGCGGGTCGTGACAGCGCCGCAGTTCAGGGTTGCTTCACATCGACCTGGCCACGACAGCAATTGCGACAATGATCATATGGCCGCGCCGAGTAAAACGCTGGTGGAGAGGCGGACTGTCCACATCATCGTTCAAGTGGCGCAGTCTGTAAATCGGCCGCAGGTCGGTCCAGAGAGGTGCCTAGGTCCTATGACCAAGGTATCGTCCGGGCCGCGGTATCTATTTGATACCCTTTAGACACGTGATGAGTAATTCATCGCTCGCGTGGACGGAGAGGCCAGCGAGTACCGCGCTTCACGTCGTCCGCGCTCACTACGATTGTGTGCCGATTGCAACCATTGCACACAGCAGCGCTCGACTCCTACTTTGAGTGCCTGACGGCGGAACCACTGGACCAGAGATAGAAGGTGGACGGTTTCGAAGGTGGGTGTATGATTTCATTGATCTCCGGGCGCTCAGAGAACGGAGAGCATTTTTATGAAGGTTCTTGTTGTTGACGATCACACATTGATCCGCGAGGCGTTGCACGGCGTCCTGAAGCAATTGAAGCGAGAGGCCGTGATATTCGAAGCTTCGAGCAGTCGAGAGGCCATGCACATCGTCGAGCAGCATCCCGATATCAGCCTCATTTTGCTCGATATCAATTTGCCTGACCGCGACGGCTTCTCTGTCCTTTGCGAACTGCGCCATCGCTATGCGACGATTGCTATCATCATTCTCTCGTCCTCCGATGATCAGGACACGGTCAGGCGCGCTTTCAAACTTGGCGCGCTGGGTTTCATCCCGAAAACCACGGAACGTGACGTGATGCTCAACGCTATTGAGTTGGTGTTCTCCGGCGGAGTTTACATTCCCTCGGAGATTCTGGAGGAAACGGCGGGTCCGCGGCTTGCAGATAAACCATCAGCTCGCGACTCGCTCAAGGGGCGCGGATTGACCGATCGTCAGATCGACGTACTTGCGCTGCTGATGAAGGGAAAAAGCAACAAGGTCATTGCCAGGACGCTCAATATGGCAGTGCCGACGGTGAAGAATCACATCACGGTCGTTCTCAAGGCGCTCGGCGTAGCGACGCGCACTGAGGCCGTCATAAAGGTCGGAAAAATGGGCTGGGAATGGCCGCCGAAATCTGAATCATGAAACTGCCCCGGTGCCTCTTCCACCATCATGATCCCTAAGGAGCTCATGCATGACAGCGCGGAGCTGCATCGGGTCGACGGGCTTGTGCAGCAAGATGTATCCTCTGTCCCTCGCGTCCCGCAGAGGTTCAGCTCCGGTATCGCCGCTGACGAGAATGGCGGGAATTGACGAGCCAAACGCCGCATTGATTTGTTCAATTGCCCGGATTCCGGTCTTCCCGCTTGCGAGATGATAGTCCGAGATGATGAGATCTGGGCGCTGTTCGCGCTCGGCAAGTCGGACGAGTGCAGCTTCGTCGGATCCGGTGGCAAGAACCGAGTATCCCCATTTGCTGAGCAATTCGCCCGTTCCCTCCTGCACGATCGGAGTATCGGCAATAACGAGAATTGCCTTGCCGTCGACCGCGAAGGCGCCTGGGTATGGTAAATCGGCGGGCGCCGCGGACCCGACGCATTGATCGACTTTCGGAACCAGGATCGCAAATCGCGAACCTCGGCCCACAGTCGAGGCCAGGTCGATTTGATGGTTGAGAAGCAGGCGAAGCTTGTCGACGATGGCGAGGCCGAGGCCCAGTCCGCCCGACCGGTTCTGTTCTGAGGTGGGAACTTGAAAAAACTCGCCAAAGATATTGTGCTTTTGATCGTCGGGAATGCCAGGACCGGTATCGCATACTTCGATGCGCAACATTTCACCGCGACGACGACATCCGACTAGGATACCGCCCTGCAACGTATAGCGCACCGCATTTGATACAAGATTCAGCATGATGCGTTCGAGCAGCATCGCGTCGCTTCGCACCCAGACATCACTTGGCCTGACGCGTAGCCGCAGACCCTTTTTTTGCGTCGCCTGGTCAAACGCCATCTCGATTTTCTGCAACAGGCGCCCGATCGGGAACTCGGTCATTTTGGGCGTGAGTATCCCGGCATCCAGCCTGGACATGTCCAGGAGCGAATTGAACATTTCATCCATTTCCTTGCGGGTTGCGTCGATCCGTTCGATCGTCTTTGTCCTTTCATCCGGGTTGAGCGGCGTGCGCAGCTGGGCGACGAACAACCCCAACGCATGTAACGGTTGCCGCAAATCATGGCTTGCCATGGCGAGAAAGCGCGATTTCGCTGCGTTGGCGAGCTGCAGCTCCTGCGTGCGCTCTGCGACCTTCTGCTCGAGTTCGAGGTGCGCGCGGCGCAGGCTTCCTTCAGCAATCTTGCGGACCTCGACATCCGCGCTCAACAGCAAGCTTGGAACGGTAATGCTGATCAAGAACATCAACACGAGAAGGAATGACGCATTGGGATCTGGCGTCGCGAAGGGGCCGCCGCCCGTGTGCGTTCCCCAAATCGTGATGCCCGCAAGCACGAGGGCAACCGTTGCGGTATCGCGTGGACCGCGACGCAGCGCCGCCCATAACATGGGCAGGATCACCAGAAAGCCGAGTGGATCTCGGCCGGGCGTCTGCTCGATCAGGGGGCTGAAAGCAATGAGGCCAACAGCCGCCGCTGTCGCGAGGACCGCTGCCGTCTCCACAAAATCGTGCCGGTTGAAGGCATGATGGTGGTTTGATGCCCACAGCACGATCACGGGGGCAATGCCTAGTGCGCCGGTCACGTCGCCCAGCCACCAGGTGATCCACGCGTCCGCGAAATTCTCCGGCTCGATGTACCCGAAGAGTGCCAGGCTGGTCAGTCCAATGCTGGCGCTGATCGGTGTCGCGATCACGACGCAGATCAGGGTGAACTTTGCGACGGAATTTGGCGTTGAGAACGTTTCACACCCGCCTGACCACTGATTAATGAGATACGCGCCGGCAATCGCTTCAAGAGAGTTCCCGGTTGCAATCGCAGTTGCAGTGGCAACGGAGCCTGCCGTCGTCGCATTGGCGATCAGCGCCGCCGCAAAAATTGCGGGCCAAGTTCGATATCCCCGCAACAGCACCGCCGCCAGCGCAACGCCTGTCGGCGGCCAAATTGGCGTTGCGCTGGGATGAATGGAGGCGAGGGCAAGGCCACCCTTTGCCGAGGCGAAATAGATCACTCCAATCACGACCAGACCGCCGACGTAGCTGACGCTGCGGTATGAATCCATGTTGGAAACTAATGATCGTCGATCGGACATCGTCCTGGACTAGGCAATTGGGTCGTTCACTATGACTGACTTTTAATTTAAAGAGGCGACGCGTGCGCTGGAGGAACATCTGGCCGACTTGCGGTCCATCCCTCGCCTCAGCACCAGTGGAGACGAACAGGCCGCCGTTGCGCCCGGAGGAATTCGCGCCGTCTCGCGTTCACCCGATTTTTCGGGGGAAGTCATGGTACGACGAAGATAGGCTCTCCGAAAGGCTGGATTTGAACTCGGACAAAGTCGCTGTGTGCGATAAAGGCCCTATCTCTCGTTGGAGCCTCGGGACCAAACCACTTGCACGATAAATGCTGTGGCGGACGAGGAAGCGCAAGTTTGACTCAAGAATAGAAGCATCTCCATGACCGATGAGACGCAGGGTCCATTTGCGTCGGCGGCCAGGTCGCACCTCAGTGAAGAATGTGACGACATGCGCGATCCAGTTCTGCCAATCTCTCGACGTGAGGCGAGCCGCGAGATCCGTCGAATTGATTGTCCGGCGGTATGGAGCGTTCGTAGTGCCAAGAACGAGTTGATCAACATCCTTGGGCGTGGAGCCGCGGTTGGAAGAGCGTCGGCCCATCGCGACATTTGCTGCGGTTGCACAAATGCGGTCGGCATCGGAGCGAAGCGGACATCGCCGACGGCGTCCTAGCTCTTCGTCGGGTGACAGATGATCTGTTGGATGCTGTTGAACGGCGCCACGAGAGGCCTAGCTTTTGCGTGATCCGTATGATCGCTCCCAGCGATGAAATCCCTCCCCACGATGTAGGGCGGGTACATGGTGCATGCATTCTGCACGCCGAACACAATCGTCAAGGACTCGCAGTCCTCTACTAGCTTCGAGAGATGGCCCTCCAGCGTATGCGGGTCGATCTCCGACATCAGGCTGCCCCCTTAGTTGGACTCAATCTCAATCTGCAGCTTAATGAGGACTTCGACAAATGCAGAAAAAATCCGAGGGACCGACGCCGGAACTTCCCCCGGCCCCTCGCGCGACGGTCCTCCTCTTCGAGCCGACATCTCATATCGAGGCAGGACTGTCCTACGCTCGTCCCACGCCCCCACGGCGCCGGGCGGGCTGCCCGTGCGCGGCGGTGGCGGCATTGCCCCAGCGGATCATTGCCAACTCGCGGCCGGCCTCGGTGTTGCGGACCACTGGGGCAGGGTAGTCGGAGAATGCGCTGGGCATCGGCGGCAGGTTGCCGACGTAGCGTCACGCGGAACAGGACGATGATGGCCGCTTGGTTCGTCGTGATGCTGTAGAGATTGCACATGTCGTTCGACTACTTCGTCTCGGCTTTGGAATTGAAGAAAGCTAAAAACCTTTGCCATCTCGTAGGCTTCGGTTGAAAACCTCGGAGCCAATTTTTGTAGTCGTCTTCCTTGGGCATCAATCCCACTCGGATGCGGAGCCAAGTCAAATAGTTGGGCTGCGGCAACGTCCTGCGCGCCGTATATTTAGCACTTCGTGGTGGCTCTGCCGACGCATCATGCGTTGATCATAGCATGCACGGTCCGCCACGACTGTGCGCAGGGACCGTCGTTGTCCACGTCCTTCCGGAATGCTAGCAATAGCCCCATGGCCGAAGGCGACCCATCCGCATCATCCCTCACCGTGGCGTAGACGACGATTGCGAGAGCCTTGAGGTGGGGTTTGCGGACGGACGGAAGTCGATCCGGTTCTATTGGGATAACCTTGTCGCACGCCGATTGAGCAGCAGCACCCTCACGAAAGAGCAGGCCACCGAGAAAGCCACGGCGCTGGCAAGGGCCGAGATTGATAAGTTGGACAACCCGGAGTGAGCCGACACGGGCGACGCCTGTACCGGCTACGGCTTAATCGAGACATGCGAACGTTTCCAAAACGCGCCAGCGAACACCGCGCGAACCGTTGTCACACCCTAGTGGGCCGGGTGTGACAGCGGAACGAAAAGTGGAATACTTTTCAAGGGCGATGATGCTGCGGAATGGTGGGCCCGGCAGGACTCGAACCTGCAACCAGACCGTTATGAGCGGCGGGATAATGGTCGGGTTCGTTGATCTTGCTGCGTTTTCGTTTGATTTTGATCGCGCTCGTTGCGTTTTGATCAGGTTGTTTCTGGTGCGAATCTGGTGCGTAGCTACAGCACCCGAACCGCGGTGCTTCCTTCCGTCTGGCGGGCAGTGAGGGGGTGCAGGACAACGCAAGGAAGAGTATGGCTGGGTGGTCGAGACCAAGTGCGCGGGAACTGGCCGCTAGTAGGTACAACGAAGCGAGCTTTGAGCAGCGACGTGACCTCTTCGCAGTACGATCAAGGCAGTCGGGCAGCAGTGCTGAAAGTCAGTTACCTGCTGGTCGTAACTGCGGCCACATTTGTGCTCCCGGCCCTGTCTGCAACCCATTCCCTCCGCTGGTTTTTTGTCTTGGTCTTGCTCGCCGTTCAGGTGCTAGCGCTGCTCATCTGCCGCGTTCCGACTAGTCAGGTCCTGCGTCCGGGTTGGCGGCTCAAATGGTTGTTCCTGTTCCTGATCGGCTCTTACACGCTGCTTCCGCCGGAGCATTCCGCAGCGGATCTCCTGCTGCACTGGCGAGTTCCCGGCCTCGGATGGGTGTTTCCTTTTAATCTAACCGGCCTGGATCGCGCCGCGGTGATGTGCCTGCAGATTCTGACCGTGCTGCTCACCTCAGCCGTGGTTCGACTGACGGGGAGCCAGGACGACTTGGTCCATGGGCTGCTGCGGCTAGGGTTGCCCGACTTGTTCGTTCACTCGTTCGACCGCACGCTCTCGCTGCTCAGCGGTTCCGACGAGCGAAGCCGGCGCCAGGCCCGTGAAGTCGGTGAGGGGGCGCAACACGGGGCCTTGACGGCGCTCAAGCACTTGCTGCGCGGCAATATTGGGGGCTTCGTGCTGTCGATAAAGGCGAATGTGGAGCTTGCGGGCAGCCAATCCGAAGGAGGCGATAAGCCCAAGCTCGAAGCCAGACTCGCTCACGATGTCGCCATCGTGAGCGGCATCGCGCTCTGCATGGCATCCTTCAAGATGCTGAAATTCCTTCCCGGTTTGCCCTTTGCCTCGGGGCATAAGGCTGTTCTCCTGTTCCCGCTGTATGTGCTTGCCGCCCGCCTCACCTATTCGCGCTGGGGTGGCACAACCGCCGGCGCGATCATGGGCGTGATCGGCTTTCTGCAGGGAGACGGGAGATTTGGCGTGCTCGAGATCCTAAAGCATATCGCGCCGGGCCTCGTGATCGACCTTGCAGATCCGCTTGTACGCCGGTTGCCCGTGTGGGCGCTCGGCTACTGCCTGCTCGGACTCCTCGCCGCTGTCGCCAGGACGAGTACGGAGCTGGCTCTGGTTTTTCTTCTGGGCGCGCGGGCGGAAATATATCTTTTTCCCGCGGCTAAACTGGTGCCGAACCTGCTGGCGGGATTTTTGAGCGGTTTCGTGACAGTGTTCGTGTTGCGCGTCTTCTCGCGCGAGCCAACAGTCCAGGATCATCCGCGACACTGATTGCGCGCGTGTCCAGAGCCGACTTATCTGTCAGAAAGTACGCATTATTTCGATTTCGCGCTTTACCACAGAACTCGCCCAGTTTTTGACTTATCTCGCTGCCTTCCGCGTGAGAGAGATCCCCCACGCACCAAAATCTCCTCGCGGGCCATGCGGATGCGCCCAAAATGAACTGAAGGTGCAAACGAGAGTTAATAAGCGCGGCTGCGCCCGGGAACCCGGCGAAGCCCGTCTGACGTGTCGCGAAGGAGTTGTCCCGTGCGGCGCCGGCTCCTGTTCTTCGCCACTATGTCCGCGATACTCGCCGGGCTGTGGTATCCGGATGCGGCGTTAGCCGCCGAGCCGAGCGACGTGCGCGTGGCTGCGGCCGCTGACTTGAAATTTGCCTTGGACGAGGCCGCGGACCTCTTCCGCGCTCGGCATCCGAACATCAAGCTCCAGATCACCTATGGCTCCTCGGGAAATTTCTACGCCCAACTGTCCAACCATGCTCCCTTCGATGTCTTCCTCTCTGCTGATGTTGACTACCCACACCGCCTTGTTCGGGACGGTCTTGCGTCGGAGGGCGACGAGTTCGTCTACGGTGTGGGACGGATCGTAATTTGGGTCCCGCGGTCCTCGTCTATCGACGTCGAAAAGCTCGGCATGCAGTCTCTGCTGAGCCCCGACGTCCGCAAGATTGCGATCGCCAATCCGCGCCACGCCCCGTATGGCCGGGCGGCGGAAGCCGCGATGCAGAGCATGGGGGTCTACAAACAAGTGAAAGACCGGCTGGTGCTCGGTGACACCGTGCTGCAGGCGGGCCAATTCGTCGAGAGCGGCAGCGCCGACATTGGCATCATCAGTCGCTCTCATGCGCTTGCCCCCTCGCTGCGGGACAAAGGAAGGTTTTGGGAAGTGCCGTTGGACGCCTATCCTCGCCGTGTGCAGGGAGGCGTGATCCTGTCGTGGGCGCAAAGCCGTTCCGCGGCCGCGGCCTTGCGCGATTTCATAATGGGCGAGGAAGGCCGAACGATCTTGAGACGCTTCGGGTTCGAGAGTCCGGAGGAGTAAATGGATATCGAGGCGATATGGGTCAGCGTCGAACTCGCGGCGTTCACCACCCTGATCCTGTTCCTCCTGGGGCTGCCTTTCGCCTATTGGCTGTCCGTGACGCGCTGGCGCCTGAAGTTCCTGCTTGAGTCGCTGGTCGTTCTGCCGATGATTCTACCTCCGACCGTCCTTGGATTTTATGTTCTGGTTGCCATTGGGCCGATGAGCCCGTTGGGCCGGGCCTACGAACACATGACGGGACATGCCCTTGCGTTCTCGTTCCAAGGCCTGTTGCTCGCGTCGATCCTCTATAGCATGCCCTTTGCGGTCCGGCCGTTCGCCGCCGCTTTCGCCAGCGTTGACCGGCGACTGATCGAGGCGTCGTGGTGTCTCGGCGTCTCGCGAATTCGTACTTTCCTGCAAGTCGCATGTCCGCTCTCGTGGGCGGGCATTGTTACAGGCCTCGTCCTTAGCTTCGCGCACACGCTCGGTGAATTCGGCGTCGTGCTCATGGTGGGAGGCAACATTCCTGGTGTCACGCGCACGATATCGATCGCGATCTACGACGAGGTTCAAGCGGTCAACTATAGAGGAGCTGCGATGGCCTCCCTCGTTTTGTTGGCATCGTCTTTCATTGCGCTCTCGGTGACGCATCTCCTCAATCGGAAGGGAGGACATGGAGCCTGAGCTCGTAGCGGAGTTCGAGAAGAAGTTCCCAGACGGTCCTCCGATAAAGGTCCGGCTGCATCGCCCGCTCGGCCATTTTTCGCTCACCGTCTTGTTCGGTCCGTCGGGCTCGGGAAAAACAACTGCTCTGCGATGCCTGGCCGGGCTCGATCGACCGCAGCACGGCTACATTCGCTTCGGCGATGAGATTTGGTTTGATGCAAGTCGCGGCATCCTGGTTCAGCCGCAGCGCCGCCAAATCGGTTATCTGTCTCAAGAATATGCTTTGTTTCCGCACCTCACTGTCGCGCGCAACATCGCTTACGGAATTCGTCGCATCGGTGATGCAGAGCGGCGTAAGCGGATCGCTGAACTGAGCGATCTGCTTGGTTTCGCAGGCTTGGAGGGCCGCTACCCTGACCAGCTGTCGGGGGGACAGCAGCAACGCGTCGCGCTCGCCCGCGCATTGGTGTGCCGGCCGCGCCTGTTATTGCTGGATGAGCCGCTCTGCGCGCTGGATCAGCCAACCCGCGAGCAACTTCGACGTGACCTGCGCCGTTGGCTGACGAAGTTGGCAGTACCAGCCGTAATGGTGACTCACGACCGTGTCGAGGCCTTGGGATTGGGCGACCATGTCATCGTGATGGACCACGGCTGCGTTCGCCAATGCGGCCCGCCGCAGGATGTCTTTTCCGCGCCGATCGATCCGGCCGTGGCCCGGATCGTCGGTGTCGACAATATCGAAGGTGGCAAAGTCATTCGGAAGGTGAATGGATTGGCGACCATACAAATCGGCTCAAGCGAGTTGCTCGCGCTGTCGGCAGCCTGCGTCGGCAGCCAGGTATGCGTTTGTATTCGTGCGGAGGACGTCATGCTGGAAAGAGGCGCCGTGGCCCCGCAGAGCAGCGCACGCAACCACCTCGTCGGTCGCATCCGGTCGCTGGACCGTGAAGGTCCGATGGTGCGCGTTGGCATCGAATGCGGCTTTCTTCTCAAGGCGTTGGTCACGCACCAGGCTTACGAGGACATGGGACTGTGCGATGGGATGGAAGTAACTGCTTTGGTCAAAGCGCCCGCCATTCGCCTGATTGCGCGGGATTGAGCCAGGAAACAATGACCGCTCGTGAATGGCGGAGCTTGCATCGAAGCTTGAACGAGGAGGAGCCATGTCGCGAGTTGGTTCTTTTGGAGTGCGATCTGTGCCGGCGCAGCGATACGTGATGGTTGCCGTCGCGATACTCCTGCTCGCGCTCGTGACAGCATCGCCGGGGCAAGCGCAGGTGCGTGCTACGCTGGGAGGGCACACCCTCGCGCTCGCCTCCGTGGCCTACTCGCCCGAGGGAAAATACATAGCCACGGGCAGCTATGATCGCACTGCGAAGGTGTGGGATGCGACAAGCGGCAAAGAGCTGGTCACCCTCATTGGACACGAAGCCGCGGTCGAAGCTGTGGCCTTCTCGTCGGACGGCAGAATCCTGGCGACAGGCAGCTATGACTCGACTGTCAAACTTTGGGATTGGGCTGCCGGAAAGGAGCTCGCTACATTTCGCGGCCATACAAACATGATCCGCTCGCTGGCGTTCTCACCTGATGGCAAGACCGTCGCTTCAGGCAGCCACGACAACACGATCAAGCTGTGGGACGTTGCGACCGGCACGGAGCTGGCGCAGCTCCATCACAAAGGCGCAGTTCGATCGCTGGCGTTCAGTCACGACAGCAAGCATTTGGCATCGGGCAGTAACGACTACACCGTCAAGATCTGGGATGTCGCGACTGGCGCCGAGGAAGCTACCCTGACGGGGCACGGGCATGGCGTGCGGGGCATCGCGTTTTCGCCCGACGACAGGACGCTGGTCACCGGCAGTATGGACACAACAGTGCGGCTCTGGGATGTCGCCACTCGCGCCGAGCGCATGATCCTCGAGGGGTCAGAGAACGAGGTGCTCTCCGTGGCGTACTCGCCAGACGGCAAACTTGTTGCCGCGGGCGGCCAGGACGATACCCTCAAGATTTGGGACGCAGCGAGTGGACAGGAATTGGCGAGCATCCCGGATGCGGGTGACCGTGTGCGCGGAGTCGCGTTCTCTCCCGACGGCAAGACGCTGGCGACCGCCACAATGGATACGCTGGCCAGGCTGTGGGACGTCGAAGAGGTCCTCAAGCGCCGAATTCAGGCGCCCGCGGGAATGGTGAAGGATGAGGGGCAGGAATCCTTTGCGGGACATACCGGCTACGTGACCGCTGTGGCATTCACGCCGGACGACAAGATCCTCATATCCGGCAGCCACGACCACACGGCTCGGCTGTGGGATGTCAGGACCGGCAAGGAACTCGCCATCCTCAAAGGTCACACCGGCGCGATCGTCACGCTTGTGCTCTCACCTGATGGGAAGATTCTGGCCACTGGCTCCTATGACCGGACGGTCAAACTCTGGGATATGGCGAGCGGCAAAGAACTTGCGACCTTGCGCGGCCACACCAACATCATTCGCGCTGTGGCCTACGCACCGGACGGCAAGACGATCGCATCCGGAGGATATGATCAAAAGATCAAGATTTGGGACGTCACGGCCGCAAAGGAGCTCACCACAGTCGTCGGCCATACTGGTGGTATTAAGGCGCTGGCTTACTCTCCCGATAGTCGCATTCTCGCATCGGGCAGCATCGATGGCAGCGTCAAGCTCTGGGATCTTGCTACCTGGAGCGAGATCGCAACGATCGACGTGCATACCGGGCCGGTGCACTCGGTGGCATTCTCTCCCGACGGCAAGCTTCTGGCGTCGGCAGGCGCCAGCAACGATGTGCAGCTCTGGAACGTCGCGACCCACGAAGAGCTCGAGCCTTTCAAGGGCCATACGCGCTGGGTCCGCTCTTGTGCTTTCTCGCCTGACGGCAAAATGCTGGTCTCTGTCGGGCTAGACAACGTCGTGAGGTTCTGGGACGTCGCCACGCGTAGTCAGGTTGCCGCGCTCACCGGACACGAACGACGGATTCATTTTGTAACATTCTCGCATGCCGGTACGTGGGTCGCGACCGCAGGTATGGATCGTAGCGCGAAGCTTTGGAGCGTGCCTAAGGAGCCGACCGCGCGTGTCTCTGAGCAAATATCCAAATACGATGAAGTGACGCAGAACGAAGCTGGTAGCCGCGGAGCTATGCGTTCCGCCTGCAAGGGGGAAATCGATAGATTGTGCCTCGGTGAAGAGCATGTCGGGCAGTGTCTGCGTAAACACAAGGAGCAGCTGTCCGCGGGGTGCCAAACCTCAATGGGACGAGGACATTGAATGAAGCGATCGTCTCGGCGGCGCGACTGGGCGCTCCGGTTGAATGGAGGACGAGATGGACAAGGAAATCTTGGACCGAATGACGATGGCGCTGATGGGCGCGAGTCCCACCGACGACGAAATGATGGCGAGTCTCGACAATCAGCCGGTCGTGCAAATCCTCCCCGATGCCAACGTCGTCAAGGTCGGCGGTCAGAGCTTCATTGACCGCGGGCGGGCCGCGGTGTTTCCGCTCATTGAGGAGATCGTCGAGAATCTTCCCCGCCATAAGATGATCATTGGTACCGGCGCCGGTACACGGGCGCGCCACGCTTACAGCGTCGGCCTGGACCTCGGTATGCCAACGGGCGTGTTGAGCGTGCTCGGCTTCTTCGTGAGCATTCAAAACGCCAAGATGATTCATTACCTTCTGGCCAAACACGGCATTCCGTCAATCGAGCCGGCGCAATTCGCGCAATTGCCGCTATACCTGGCAGAGCGCCAAGCCTGCGTTTCCGTCGGCATGCCTCCTTATGCGTATTGGCAGCCCAATCCGGCGATCGGGCGCATCCCGCCTCATCGCACCGACACCGGCTGCTATCTGATCAGCGAAGTGCTCGGCGCGCGCTCCATGATATTCGTAAAGGACGAGGATGGCCTTTACACCGCCGATCCCAAGAAGGATCGCAACGCGCGCTTTATCCCGAAGATCACTGTTGAGGAGCTCGAACAGCTCGATCTCGCCGATGTCGTGCTGGAGCGATCCGTTTTCGAATTGATGAAGACCGCAAAACACCGCCGGTCGGTGCAGATCATCAACGGACTAAAAAAGGGCAATCTTACCCGCGCGCTCAATGGCGAGCCCGTTGGGACCATTATCAGCGCGTGATCGGGGATCTTGCCATGTCATCATCAGACACGTCGTTTACCGAAATTCCGGCCGATGGCCGTCATCACGTCAAGTCAATGCTGATGCGCGAGAGTCTCCTCGACAAGAAGGTGATGTCGTCGACCGAAACGCCGGTCGTTCGCATGCTGCCATTCGCTCATGTTATCAAGGTCGGCGGACGATCCATCATCGATAACGGCCGCAAGGCGACTTATCCGCTGGTGGATGCGCTCGCTGCCGCGCTTGATAAATTCAAGCTGGTGATCGGACTTGGCGGCGGTATTCGCAGCCGGCACGTCACATCGATCGGAATGGATCTTGGCTTGCCGACCGGAGTGCTCGCGCAGTTGCGGATCATCGACGCGCTAGGCAATGCCCACTTGCTTGGGACGCTGCTCGCTCCCTATGGCGTCGTGGCAATTCCGCCGGAAATCCTCGGACACATGCTGCCGTTTTTTATCAAGTCAGCTCCGGGCGTCATCTGCAACGGCGATCCGCCGTTCTCGATCTGGGAGCATCCGCCGCGGTTGGGCCGTATCCCGCCGCATCGCACGGATGCGGGCACATTCCTGCTGGCGGAATGTTACGGATGTGCCACGCACACGCTGATCAAGGATGTCGACGGGCTTTACGATGCTGATCCGAATGCCAACCCGAACGCAAATTTCATCAAGGAGATCACCGTCAGCGAGCTGAAGGAGCGCAATATTTCCACACTGCCCTTCGACCGGGTGCTGATCGATCTGCTCGCCTGCACTCGCCAGGTGAAATGCTTTCAGATCATCAATGGATTGAAACCGCATTTGCTTGAACCGGCGCTGCGAGGTGAACACGTCGGAACGATCGTACGCCAGGACGCGTCCTGAGATGCCACCACCGTCTAAAGGCGCTAACTCTTCAAGCAGGCCTTCGAGCGCGCGGCGACCAAGTGAATTAAGGTGAAAGCTCTCGGGAACTTAGAGCCGATATCGAAGTTGCCGTAAGTTTCCCAACTGGAGGAGTGCCATGCGTAGAACGATTCTGGCATTGACAGTGATTTTTTTGGCGCCGACGGCAGTGATGGCGTTGACGGCCGGCCGTGAGCAGGCCGGAGATCCTCAATCGGGAGCTGCTGCGACTGCCATCCAAAAGCGCCAAATCGCTCCCGGCGACGTCGCCGGAAGCGGCCAAGGAGGCTCCTTGGAAGGCAAGGTGATCCTCGCCAAGGGCGACAAGTCTGGAAGCGGTCCTGGTCGTGGCGGCCATAAGGGCGCCCACAAGGGGGAGCGCAAGGGCGGCCAGAAGCATGGTAAATCCTGAGCGTTCGTTACCTTGAGCCGTCATAAGCTTCGTGCGGTCCGCAAGACTTGGACGGCACACGCCACCCCGACACGGCGCCCTGGTCCGCGGTATACACCATTGCGGACCACCGGCGCTGGATAACCCCCCATTGAATGGCTGGTGGGCCCGGCAGGACTCGAACCTGCAACCAGACCGTTATGAGCGGCCGGCTCTAACCATTGAGCTACAGGCCCCGCCGCGAGGCGGCCGCTTTGCGCGGCCGGCAACGGTGCGCGGTTCGTTTACAGGGCCTGAGGCGGGGGTGCAATGCCGGCTCTGGTCAACGGAAATCCGGGGCTGCGCGGCAAGCACTGCTCGTCGGATGATCGCTTGATTCGGAATAATCGCATTTTGCCAGTGTTTTGCCCGACGAGTCAAATGGCCATGCGGTCATCCGGCCGGTTCCTGCTCTTGCGTTTCTCTAACCCGCTGTGATTGCTCACGTCTTCTACTGTGCATGGGGTTGTTTTCGCACGTTTTGGTTTGAAGGGGCCTGTCGGCCCCTCCAACCCTCTTGCCCGCAAGCGACGCACCCCGGCGCAGGGCCGCTTCCTAGTCCACCGAAACCCCAGCGAACTCCACCACCTTGCGCCATTTCTCGGTTTCGTCGGCGACCAGCTTGCCGAACTCGGCCGGGGTCATCGGCTTGGGGATGCCGCCGGTCTCCGCGAGGCGGGCGACCAGCTTCGGGTCCTTCAGGGCTTCGCCGACGGCCTTGTTGAGGATCTCGATCACCTCGGGCGGCGTGCCCTTCGGCGCGGAGATGCCGTAGAAGCCGACGGACTCGAAGCCCGGCACGGTCTCGGCGATCGCGGGCACGTCGGGCACGCTGGACCAGCGCTGCGGCGAGGTCACCCCAATCGCGCGGACATTGCCGCCCTTCGCCTGCTCCATCGCGGAGGGCAGGTTGTCGAAGATCAGCTGCACCTTGTTGGAGATGATGTCGGGGAAGGCGATGGCGGAGCCGCGATAGGGCACGTGCACCATGTCGCATTTGGTCATCACCTTGAACAGCTCGGCCGACATGTGCACCGAGGTGCCGTTGCCGGACGAGGCAAAGGAGACTTTTCCGGGATTGGCCTTGCAGTAGTCGATGAACTCCTGAACCGTCTTCGCCGGGAACGCGTTGGAGACGACCAGCATGTTGGTGAGCTGCATGATGCTGGCGACCGGCACGGTGTCGCGCAGGAAGTCGAACGGCAGCTTCTTGTAGAGCGAGGTCGAGATCGCGTTGTTGGGCGCGACGAAAAGCAGCGTGTAACCGTCCGGCGGCGAATTGATCGCGGCGGCGGCCGCGATGTTGCCGCCGGAGCCGGTGCGGTTCTCGACGATGAATTGCTGGCCGAGACGGTCCGACAGCCACTGCGCCATGATCCGCGCCACGATGTCGACCGGGCCGCCGGCGGAAAAGCCGATCAGCCAGTGCACGGGGCGGTCGGGATAGGCGGCGGAGGCGGGAGGTGTGGCGCTGAAAAGACCTAAAAGAACTGCGAGCCCGAAAACACCCTTACGCAAAATTCGCAACATGACGCCTCCCATTGTTCTATTGTCGTTGGGGGCATGCTTTCACAAAATCGGGCTGCTGCCTACATCGTCGCAAGTCGGTGTTGACGCAGGCTCGGCGGAAATGACCATGAGATTCGCGACTATTCTGCTCGCCGCGGCGCTGCTCGCCAGCTCCGCCGCGGCTCAAACCGGAGGCAACGCCATTCCGACCACGACACTCAGCCTCGGCACTGCGACGCCCGGCGGCGGCTTTCCGCTCTACGGCAATGCCTTCGCGGAGGTGATGAACGCGGCCGAGCCGCAAATCAGCATCGTCCCGCGCAACACCAAGGGCAGCAACGAGAACATCCCGCTGCTGGAGAAAGGCGAGCTCGATCTCGCCCTTGTCGCAGGCGAGCCGGCCTATGAAGCCTTTGCCGGCATCGGCCGTGCGAAGGTAGCGCTGAAGATCCTCACCGCGATCTATTCCAACCCTGGCATGTTCGTGGTGCGGGCGGACAGTCCCTACAAGGCCATTCGCGATTTGGTCGGTCAGCCCGTCGCGTTCGGCGCCAAGGGCTCGGGCCTGCCGATCCTGGCGCGCTACGTGCTCGATGGCCTCGGCCTCAAGCAGGACGAGGATTTCAAGGCGATCTATCTCGACCGTGCCGGCGATGGCCCCGCGATGGTCGAGGACGGCCGCGTTGCCGCGCTGTGGGGCGCCGGCATCGGCTGGCCCGGCTTTGCCGCGGTCGCATCGAGCGCGTCAGGCGCACGCTTCATCGCGCCCAGCGCAGAACAGATCACACGCATCCGCGCCAGGCATGCGTTCCTGAAGCCGCTCACCGTGCCGGCCAATAGCTATCCGAGGCAGACGGAGCCGATCACCTCGCTGGGATCGTGGAGTTTTGTCCTGACGCGCGAGGATTTGCCAGACGATGTCGCCTATCGGTTGGCGAAGACGCTGCACGGCGCAGAAGTGATGTTCTGCAAGAAGCTGGCACAGGCCTGCGAGACCACGGCCGCGAACACGGTCGCGGCAGCGCCAAAGGTGGAGCTGATCCATTCGGGCGTGATGAAGTATTTTCGCGAGATCGGAGTTGTGAAGTGACGGTCGCAACCACACCCCACGCTCGTCATGCCCGGGACAAGCCCGGCCACGACGTTTTGCGGCTAGATTGCGTTGCCCGTCACTTCTTCACCAGCGCACATGCCGGGTCCGGCGGCCCGAACGCCTTGTCGCCGGAGATCGTCGTGAGGATCTTGTAATAGTCCCACGGATATTTGCTCTCCTCCGGTGTCTTCACCTGAACCAGCCAGAGGTCGTGCACCATCAGATTGTCCTCGCGCAGTCTGCCGTTGCGGGCGAAGAAATCCTCGATCGGCTTCTCGCGCATCTTGGCGGCCACTTTAAGCGGATCGTCGGTGCCGGTCTCCTTGATGGCGTTGAGATAGTGCATCACGCTGGAATAGACGCCGGCCTGCCACATCGACGGCATCTTGTTCATCTTGGCGAAATAGCGCTTCGACCATTCGCGGGTCTTGTCGTCCATGTCCCAATAGAACGACGTGGTCAGGAGCAGGCCTTGGGCCGCCTGCAAGCCGAGACCGTGGATGTCGGTGATCAGCGCCAGCAGCGCCGCCATCTGCTGGCCGCCCTTGAACACGCCGAACTCCGAGCCGGTCTTGATCTCGTTCATGTTGTTGGGCGGACCGGCTGCAATGCCGATGATCTTGGCCTTGGAGGCCTGCGCCTGCAGCACGAAGGAGGAGAGGTCGGGCGTTGCCAGCGGCGGCCGCACCGAGCCCAGCACCTTGCCGCCATTGGCGGTGACGACGGCGGAGGCGTCGCGCTCCAGTGAATGGCCGAAGGCGTAGTCGTCGGTGATGAAGAACCAGCTGTCGCCGCCGCGCTTGACCACCGCATCCGCCGTGCCGACCGCGAGCGCGCGGGTGTCGAACACCCATTGGATCGCGTAGGGCGAGCAGAATTTGCCGTGGAAATCCGCGGTGCCGGTGGAGTGGGTGATGAACAGCCGCTTCTTCTCGTTGGCGATGTTCTGCACCGCGAGCCCGACCGCGGAGACCGGCACGTCCACGATCAGATCGACCTGGTCGACGTCGTACCACCGCCGCGCGATCGCGCCGCCGACATCGGCCTTGAGCTGGTGGTCGCCGATCACGACGCTGATCGGCTTGCCGAGCACGGTGCCGCCGAAATCGTCGATCGCCATCTGCGCCGCCGTCACCGAGCCCTGGCCGGTCGGTGCCGAGGCCGGGCCGTTCATGTCGGTGAGCACGCCGATCTTGACGACGTTGTCCGACACCTGCGCCGACGCCACACCCGGCAGCAGCGCCGCCAAGGCGGCCGCGACCGGCAGTCCAAATCTGTTTGGATTCATGCTTCTCCTCCCCTGATCCGGCTCGTTGGCCGGTGTTGCCCGGGTATGCCCAGCTGAATTGGTTTCTTTTGCAACTATTCGGGGGCGGGCGTCAATGTCAGGCCGCAAAGCGGATCTGTCCCGCGGGCGAGGGGTCGTAGCCGGTCAGCTCCTCGGCGCGCTGTCGCAGCCGCCTTTCGCCGAGCAGCCGGAGCAGGGCCTGCATGGCGGGGCGGAAATAGCTGCGCTGCCGCATCGCGAGGTCAAAATTCTCCCAGACCAGCGGCACGAAATCCAGCCCGGCCGAGCGCGCCGCCGCGCGCGTCGCGATCCCGCAATCGGCCTGGCCGGCGCGGACGATATCGACGAGGTCCGGGCCGGTCAGAGCCGGCGTCTCGATGCGGCGCAAATCCCGCGTCGAGGCGCCCGCGCGCTTGAGCAGCCCGTCGAGCAGCATCTGGGCGCCCGTGCCCTGTGGTCGCATCGCCATCCTGGCGCCGCGTGCGAGCACGTCGGACAGGTCGTGCAGCTGCTTGGGATTGCCGTGCGGCAGCACGAGACCCTGCTCGCGGCGCACGAACGCGACCAGCACCGCATCGTGCAGGTCCGGAGCTGCCCGCAGCGCTTCGACACTGGCATCGCTGGCGAGATTGTCGGCGGCGTCCAAGGCATGGAAGTGCACCGCCGCGGCCATCACCTCGTTGCGCTGCAAGCGCTCGAGCCCGCGCGCGCTGCCCTCGCTCATCGATCCGAGCCCAGAGCCGGATTCGCGCAGGCTCCAAGCCAAGAGCTCGTCCTGGCTGCCGCCGACGACCGGCGGCGGCTCCGCGATCAGCATGCCGGCCGGGCGCGCCAGTCCCGACAGCACCCAGAGATCGAGCTCGTGCCGCGGGAAGAGCCACTTCCCGGTCACCTTGGTGCAGGGGATCGCACCGGTGGTGACGAGTTCGTAAAGCTTGCGTTCGCCGAGCCGAAGATAGTCGGCGGCTTCGCTGGTCGTCAGGAATTCCATCCTGCATTCCTATGCAAATTCTTGCTTCTTTTTGACGTTCGACGCAGGTGGAATTCTGCATTTCAATTCGTGTCCGCGGGAACCATGCCCGATCATCTCGCTGCTTTGCAACACATCCTCGCGCGCGATTTCTGCTTTGGTGAACGATCCCAAAGCGCTCGCGCTTTGCCGAAATTTCCCGAGTGGGGAGCGCGAGGAGCAGATGACGTCACGAGTGCGGCGCAATCGATCATCATCATGATTCCGTCACAGCTAATGGGAACCCGATCATGGCCGTCCGCCGCCTCGCCGTTGCATTCGCGCTTCTCTGCGGCCTTGCTGCGGGCGTTGCGGCGTCAGCCGCGGAGGAGCGTGGCATCGTCCTCGCCACGACGACGGCGACCCAGGAGTCCGGCCTGCTCGATTATCTGCTGCCGATCTTCCGCGCGAAGACCGGCATCGACGTGACGGTGATCGCGCGGCGCGCCGATGAAGTGCTCGACGGGGCGCGAAGGGGCGAGGTCGACGTCGTGCTGATGCATGCGCGACCGCAGGAGGAGAAATTCGTCGCCGATGGTTTCGGCGTGAAGCGCCTCGACGTGATGTACAACGATTATGTGCTGATCGGGCCGAAGAGCGATCCTGCGGGCGTGAAGGGCAAGGACATCGCGACCGCGCTGAAGGCGATCGAGGCCAAGGGGGCGCCATTCGTGACGCGCGGTGACCGCTCGGGCACCCATGCCGCGGAGCTCGCGCTCTGGATCGTCGCCGGCATCGACATCGCAAGCGCCAAGGGCGCCTGGTATCGCGAGGCCGGGGCGGGCATGACGAGAGCCCTCGACGCCGCGCGCGCCGCGAACGCCTATGTGCTGTCGGACCGCGGCAGCTGGATCTCGTTCAGGGATCGCGGCGATCTCGACATCGTCGTCGAAGGCGACAGGCGCCTGCTCAATCAGTACGGCGTGATGCTGGTGAACCCCGAGAAGTTTCCGAACGTGAAGAAGGATCTCGCGCAGACCTTCATCGACTGGCTGACCTCGCCGGAGGGGCAGACGGTGATCGCCGGCTACAAGGTCGACGGGCAGCAGCTGTTCTTTCCCAATTCGGACAGGTCGGGCGGCTGACGTCCGCGGCGCTGGCGGTTGCCAAACCGGGCGATGCATGGTCCATCATGGCGCATGACCCAACGCCTGCCGTCCTCGCTCACGCCGCTCGACACTGCGCTCGCCGCGTTGCTGCGAGGCGTCGATGCTGTTGCGCCGGTGGAGTTGCCCCTGGCGGAAGCGATCGGTTGCGTCGCGGTGGGCACTCCGCTGCTTCCCGCCTATCCTCCGCGCGACATGGCCGCCGCAGACGGCTGGGCGCTCTCAGCCAATGATCTCGTCGGTGCGTCGGCATACGCGCCGCTGCCGCTGGCGATGGCTCCTGCGTGGGTCGATGCCGGTGACGCGATGCCGGAGGGATGTGACTGCGTGCTCGATGCCGGCGCGGTCGAGGTGTCAGGTCTGCTGGCCCAGGTGCTGGCAGAGGCCGTGCCAGGGCAGGGCGTCAGGCGCGCCGGAAGCGACGTCGCCGCGTGCACGCCCGCCGGCGCCGAGGGATATCCCATCGCTGCGGCCAATCTGCTGATCGCGCGCGTTGCGGGCTTGGAAAAGCTTTTCGTGCGGCGGCCGCGGCTGCGCATCGTCAATGTGCTGGGCGCAACAACGACAGCGCAGACGATCGCCGGGATCGCGCGCGCAGCGGGACTGGATGTGAAGACGTTTGAGGCCGGCGCGCGCGATGAAGCATCGATTGCCGAGGCGCTCGATGCTTCCTCCTGCGATCTGCTGCTGACGGTGGGCGGCAGTGGCGTCGGTCGCCGGGATGCAGCTGTCGCGGCGCTGGCCCGGCGCGGCGAGGTGCTTGCCCATGGCCTTGCGTTGCAGCCTGGACGCACCGCCGCGGTCGGCCGGCTCGGGCGGATTCCTGTTGTCGCCTTGCCCGGCTCGCCCGATCATGCGCTCGCGGCCTGGCTCGCGTTCGTGCTGCCGCTCATTGACCACCTGTCGGCGCGCCGGCCACGCCGACAGGTGAGCTTGCCGCTCGCGCGCAAGATCGCATCCGGCGTCGGCATCGCCGAAATCGTCCTCTTGGCCGAGGAACATCATGCGTGGATGCCGCTTGCCGTGGGCGAATGGTCGCTCCAGGCCATCGCCCGTGCCGATGCATGGCTGCTCGTCCCCGCCAGCCACGAGGGATTTGCGGCGGGCACGCCGGTCGGTGCTTATCTGATGCGGGAATGATATGGGTTCCGGCATGACGATGATTCCGCGGTCGCAAGAGCGCAGCGCGCTGGAACAGGAGCAGTTCCTGAAGGTCCTGTCGCGGGAGGAAGCGCTGGCCCGCTTCGAGGCGGCGCTGTTCCCGCGGTCGATTCCGAGTGCAGTGTGCAAACTCGCTGATGCACTCGGTGCGGCGCTCGCCGAAGACGTCACGGCACCGATCGACGTTCCGCCGTTCGACCGCTCCAATGTCGACGGCTTTGCGGTCCGCTCAGCCGATGTCGTTGCGGCGGGGGAAGGTGCACCCGTTCGTCTCGCGCTGAACGCTGAAACCATCCACTGCGGCACAGCCCCGACGCTGCAAGTGGCGGCTGGATCCGCAACGGCGATCGCCACCGGCGGTCCGCTGCCGCGCGGCGCCGACGCTGTCGTCATGGTCGAGCACACCCAGCCGGCCGGGTCGGATGCGATCGAGGTTCGTCGCGCCACGTCTCCCGGGCAATTCGTCTCCTATGCCGGATCCGACATCGCGCGCGGCGAAGCGCTGCTGCGTGCGGGGACGATCATCGGCTCGCGCGAGATCGGCATGCTGGCCGCTTGCGGCATCGCCGAGGTGAATATCGCGCGCAAGCCGCTTGTGGCGGTCGTCTCCACCGGCGACGAACTGGTGCAGCCCGGAGAGCTGCTCGCGCCCGCCGAGATCTACGACACCAACGGTGCGATCGTCGCTGCTGCGATCGACGAGAATGGCGGCAAGGCGGTCTTCCTTGGCGCCATTCCCGACGATGAAGCCAAGCTCGAAGCCGCCATGCGCCGCGCGCTGGCGGATGCCGACATGCTGGTGCTGTCGGGCGGCACGTCGAAAGGCGCGGGCGACCTGTCCCACCGCATCATCGACCGGCTCGGCCAGCCCGGCATCATCGCGCATGGCGTTGCGCTCAAGCCCGGCAAGCCGCTGTGCCTTGCGGTCTGCGACGGCAAGCCGGTGCTGATCCTGCCGGGCTTTCCGACCTCGGCGATGTTCACCTTCCACGACATGATCGTGCCGGTGCTGCGCAGGATGGCCGGGCTGCCGCCGCGCTCTGAGGCCAAGGTCAGCGCGACCGTGCCGGTGCGCATCGCTTCCGAACTCGGCCGCACCGAATTCGTCATGGTCTCGCTGGTCGAGGGCCGGGACGGCCTGATCGCCTATCCCTCCGGCAAAGGATCCGGTGCGATCACGTCATTCGCGCAGGCCGATGGCTTTCTGCGCATCGACGCGCTCGCCGATCAGATGCCGGCCGGCACGCAGGCCGAGGTGACGCTGTTTACGCCGCATGTGCGCGTGCCTGATCTCGTCATCGTCGGCAGCCATTGCACCGGTCTCGATCTCGTTACCGCACAGCTCGCGCATGCCGGCCTGACCGTACGCTCGATCGCGGTCGGCAGCCTCGGCGGGCTCGCCGCGGCGAAGCGCGGCGAGTGCGATCTCGCGCCGATCCATCTGTTCGACGACAAGAGCGAGACCTACAACACGCCCTATCTCGTCGAGGGGCTCGAGCTCGTTCCGGGCTGGCGGCGGATGCAGGGCATCGTCTTCCGCAAGGGCGACAAGCGTTTCGAAGACCTCGATGCGAAGGACGCCGTTGCAGCGGCGCTCGCCGACCCCGCCTGCATCATGGTCAACCGCAACCAGGGCGCCGGCACGCGCATCCTGATCGACCGGCTGCTCGGCGGGGCGCGTCCGGAAGGTTATTGGAACCAGCCGCGCTCGCACAATGCGGTGGCGGCGGCCGTGGCGCAGCACCGCGCCGACTGGGGCATGACCATTGCGCCGGTCGCCCATGCGGTCGGCCTCGGTTTCATTCCGCTCGCGGAGGAGCATTATGACTTCGCGCTGGTGACGGCGCGCAAAGACCGGCCGGCAGTGCAGGCCTTTCTCGATGCACTCGGCTCGAATGAAGCGCGCGCCGCGCTGGAGCGGGCGGGGTTCCGACCCGCGTAGATTGACGAAGCGGCGCTTCTCAATGACCCAAGCTAACCGGAGCACACCGCCTTACGATGCGTCATCCAGCGCCGCCAGCCGCTCGGCTTCCGCAATGTCCTCGACGGTATTGGCATTGAAGAACGGGTCGAGCGGCTCGGTCGGCCACGTCACCGTCGCCAGCGGATAGCGCGCGGTCCAGCGGTCGATCTTGCGGAGGTCCTCGACGACGAGTGCGTGGCGGAGCTCCTCACGCAGGTCCACGCGCCACAGCCCGATCACCGGATGCGACTGATCGCCTGATGCGGCGACCGCGAGCTGTGCGTTCTCGCGCGATCGCGCCTCATGTAGGCGGGCGACCAGATCGCGCGGCAGGAACGGGCAGTCGCCGGCGGCGCTGAGCACCCACTCGATCTCCGGCCGGTTTGTCGCGGTCCAGTCGAGCGCCGCGAGGATGCCGGCGAGCGGGCCGGGAAAGCCGGGCACGTCGTCGGCGACCACCTGCAAGCCGAAGGCGGCGAAACGTGCGGGATCGCCATTGGCGTTGAGGATCAGCCCGCTGCATTGGGGTGAAAGGCGCGCGATCACACGCTCCAGGATGGTGCGCCCGCCGATGCTGCGCATGGGCTTGTCGCCCCCGCCCATGCGGCGGGCAAGACCGCCGGCGAGCAGCACGCCAAGAGTGGGCGGAATGCGCGTGGCCGCAAAGCTAGTCGTCACCACCTTCACCCTTGCGCTTGTGCTTGGCCGATTCCTCCTCGACGTAAGCGAGGTTCTGGTCGTAGACGATGCGGTCCTCGCCCGAGAGTGCGATGAAGCGCTTGCCGCGGGTGCGGCCGATCAGCGTCAGCCCGACCTGCCTTGCGAGATCGACGCCCCAGGCGGTGAAGCCGGAGCGCGACACCAGGATCGGAATGCCCATGCGCACAGTCTTGATCACCATCTCCGAGGTGAGGCGTCCCGTGGTGTAGAGGATCTTGTCGCCAGGCTCCACGCCGTGGCGGTACATCCAGCCCGCGATCTTGTCCACGGCGTTGTGGCGGCCGACGTCCTCGGTGTAGCAGAGCGGGGCGCCCTCCTTGCACAGCACGCAGCCATGGATCGCGCCGGCCTCCAGATAAAGCGAAGGCATGGTGTTGATGGTCTGCGTCATCTGGTACAGCCAGGAGGTGCGCAGCTCCGCCTTCGGCAGTGCGACACTCTCGACCGCTTCCAGCAGGTCGCCGAAGGCGGTGCCCTGCGCGCAGCCCGAGGTCTGCGTGCGCTTCTTCAGCTTGGCCTCGAAATTGGTGTGGTGCGAGGTGCGCACCACGACCACCTGGAGGTCATCGTCGTATTCGACCTCGGTGACCGCGTCATTATATTTCAGCATGTTCTGGTTCAGCAGGTAGCCGAGCGCCAGATATTCCGGATAGTCGCCGATCGTCATCATGGTGACGATCTCCTGCGAATTCAGGTAGAGCGTCAGCGGCCGCTCCATCGGCACCTTGATCTCGACCCTGGCGCCGGTCTGGTCGGTCCCGGTCACGCTCTGGGTCAGGCGCGGGTCGTCCGTGTCAGGGATGATCAGGGGCACCGGGGTCTTGTCGATCTTCATCATGGTTGCGACGTTAGCATGACATTCGGGTCAAGCCGATATAAGCATGGCGAGGAGAGGCCGGAAGTTCCATCGGCTGGCGAGCCGTTGGCGGAGATCGGAAGGTTATGAAAGTCATCGGTCTTGCGGGCTGGAGTGGGGCGGGCAAGACCACGCTGTTGACGCGGCTGATCCCGCATTTCAACGCGCAGGGCCTGCGCGTTTCCGTGATCAAGCACGCGCATCACCAGTTCGACGTCGACGTGCCCGGCAAGGATTCCTGGCGCCATCGCGAGGCCGGCGCGGCCGAGGTGTTGGTTGCTTCGTCCAACCGCTGGGCCTTGATGCACGAATTGCGCGGCGCGGCGGAGCCGCGGCTGCCGGAACTCTTGGGCAAGCTGTCCGCGGTCGATCTGGTCGTGGTCGAGGGCTTCAAGCGCGAGCCACATCGCAAGATCGAGGTGTTTCGCGGCGCCAATGGCAAGCCACTGCTGTTTCCAGACGATCCCGGCATTGCCGGTATTGTCGCCGACGTCGCGGTTGACACCCGGCTGCCGACTGTCCATCTCGACGATATTCCGGCCGCGGCGGCAATGTTGCTCCGCGCGGCGATGCCGGTCGAGGAAGCGGTGGCAAAAAGCGCCGCGATGCGCTGAAGAGGCACCATGGCGCAACTATCGGACGATTGCTTTGCCTTCGGCGGCCCGATGATGTCGGTGGACGAGGCTGTTGGCCTGATCACCACTCGCGTCAATGCGATCGCCGATCTCGAAACCGTGGCGCTCGTCGAAGCGGATGGGCGCGTGCTGGCGCACGATATCGCCGCGCCTTTGCCGCTGCCGCCCTTCACCAACTCCGCCGTCGATGGTTACGCCGTCCGCAGCGCGGACCTTCCGCAAGGCACGGAGCAGGCGTTGCCGCTCGACGGCCGCATCCAGGCCGGCGGCCTTGCACAGACGCCGATCAAGCCCGGCCACACCGCGCGCATCTTCACGGGTGCGCCGATGCCGCCGGATGCCGAGACGGTCTTCATGCAGGAAGATGTCCGCATCGATGATTCCGGCAAGATCGTGGTGCCGCCGGGACTGAAGCCGGGTGCCAATGTTCGCCCTGCGGGCGAGGACATTCCCGAAGGGTACGTCGCGCTGCGCGCCGGCCAGCGCTTGCGGCCGCAGCACGTTGCCCTCGCCGCCGCCTTCGGCCTGACCAGCCTCGACGTCGTCAGGCGCATCCGCGTCGCGGTGTTCTCGACCGGTGACGAGCTGGCCTCGCCCGGCGAGCCGCGCGCAGCCTCGCAACTGTTCGATTCCAACCGCTTCATGCTGATGGCGATGCTGCGCCGGCTCGGCTGCGAGGTCAGCGATCTCGGCATCTTGCGGGACGAACGGACGTCGCTTGCGAACGGCCTGAAGCAGGTCGCAGGCGAACACGACCTTATCCTTACCACCGGTGGCGTCTCGACCGGGGAGGAGGATCACGTCAAGGCGGCGGTCGAGAGCATCGGCTCGCTGGTGCTGTGGCGGATGGCGATCAAGCCGGGACGGCCGGTCGCAATGGGCATCATCGACGGCACGCCGCTGATCGGATTGCCCGGCAATCCCGTTGCGAGCTTCGTCACCTTCGTCCATGTGGTGCGGCCGACGGTGCTGGCGCTCGCGGGCAGCCTGCCGGAGCCGCTGACGCCGATCCCTGTGCGCGCCGCGTTCACCTACAAGAAGAAGGCGGGCCGGCGCGAATATGTTCGCGTCTCCTTGCGGCGCGGAGAGGACGGCGCGCTGGAGGTCATCAAGTTCCCGCGGGAAGGCGCTGGGCTGTTGTCGTCGCTGATCGAGACCGACGGCTTGGTCGAACTCGGCGAGGACATCACGAATGTCGAGCCGGGGCACAGCGTAGGTTTCCTACCCTACGCCGATCTGCTCTGATGCGGCTGCGTTGACGCCATCGCCTCATCCCGCCATGTTGCGCCCATGACCCGAACGACGCTCGATCTAACCGGGCTGAAATGCCCGTTACCTGCTCTGAAGACGCGCAAGGCGCTGAAGCCGTTGCAGCCTGGCGATCAACTCGAAGTGCACTGCACCGATCCCTTGTCGGTGATTGACATTCCGAATCTGATTCGCGAGACCGGCGACAAGGTCGAGATCACCGAGCGCAACGAGGCGCGCATCGTATTCCTGGTCGAAAAGAGCGACGCCCCGTAGAAAGGCGAATGTTCACGGCGGTGACGTTTGACTATGCTGCGCCCGCGGGGAAACGGCCAGAGCTTCGCTGCAATGCGAAAAGGCCGGTGGATGGATCTCAAACCTAAGACATCGGGCATGACTTTCTCAACTTCGAGGGCAAGCGCAGCCGCGAGTCCCGCGGTGGGCCGCGAGCCTGCCGTCAAGCTCGGCAAGACGGCTGCAGGGCCGGAGTTCGGCGCGCTGGCGCAGGCCTCCATCCTGATCGTCGACGACGAGCCGGGCATGCGCAATTTCCTGGTGCGCACGCTTGCGCCGCGCTGCAAGCTGGTGGACGAGGCGGCCGATACCGACCAGGCCTCGCGCAAGCTCGATTCCAACCGCTACGACGTCGTCATTCTCGATAACATCATGCCAGGCAAGAATGGCGTCGATTGGCTCGCCGAGCAGCGCGCCGTCGGCTTTTTCGCCGACGCCATCCTGATCACCGCCTATGCCGACCTCGACACTGCGATCCAGGCCCTGCGCGCCGGTGCGGCCGATTTCGTGCTCAAGCCGTTCCGCTCCAACCAGATCCTCAACGCGGTGGCACGATGCCTCGACCGTGTCCGCCTCCAGCGCGAGAACTATGTCCTGCGCTATGCTCTACGTGCCTCGTCCGACCGCACCTTTCTGCGCGACAATCTGATCGGACAGTCGGCGGCGACGCTGCGCGTACGCGAGACCATCGCGCGCGTCGCGCGCCTGCCGACCTCGGTTCTCCTCACCGGCGAATCTGGCACCGGCAAGGAAGTGGCAGCGCGCTCGATCCACTCGCTGTCCGACCGCGCCGACAAGCCCTTCGTGCCCGTGAATTGCGCGGCGATTCCGCCCGAGATGATCGAGGCCGAGCTGTTCGGACACATCAAGGGCGCGTTCACCGGCGCCGATTCGGGACGCGAGGGCTTATTCCTGTATGCGCATGGCGGCACGCTGTTCCTCGACGAGATCGGGGAGCTGCCGCTGCCAATGCAGAGCAAGCTGCTCCGCGTGCTCGAAGACCGCCGCGTCCGTCCGGTTGGCTCCGAGCGTGAAGTTCCGGTCGACCTTCGCTTCATCTTCGCAACCAATGCCGAGCTTCAGAAGGAGGTCGAGAAGGGCCGTTTCCGAGCTGATCTGTTCTACCGGCTCAACGTGATGCAAATCCGCCTGCCGTTGCTGAAGGATCGCGGCGATGATGTGCAGGAGCTTGCCGCCATCTTCATGAGCAAGCTGTCGGCTCAGCTCGGCATGCCGCCGGTGCCGATCGACGCCGCGGTGCGGGCGGCGCTCGCAAGCTATGACTGGCCAGGCAATGTGCGCGAGCTGCGCAATTTGATCGAGCGCACGCTGATCCTCGGCGCCTTCCCCGACGATTTCGCCGGTCCCCGCAACAATGGTCAGTCGGCGCCTGCCGACAGTCTCGCGGAGCTCGAGCGCCGTCACATTCTCGGCGTGCTGAAGGAGGTCAATGGCAATCGCGAGGAGGCGGCGCGTCGCCTCGGTATCTCGCGCAAGACCATCGACCGCAAATGCGCGTTGTGGGATGTCTGATGCTGCCGGCCGCAGCGGCGAGCCCGTGCGGGGACGCTCCGTCCGCTTCCGGCTGCTCGCCATCGCGCTGCTGCCGATGCTGGTCATCCTGCCGCTCCTGCTCGGCGTTGCGATCTATCGCTGGAACGCGAAGTTCGACGCGACCCTGATCTCCAAGGTCAACGGCGATCTCACCATCGCCCACCAATATCTCGCCCGCATCCTGGAAAAGACCGGCGTCCAGCTCCGGGCGCTCAGCCTGTCGGCCCGTTTCCATGAGGTGCTGGCGCCGGATGCGCGCGGCTCCCTGCAGGATCTGCTCGACGAGACCCGCAAGGAAATTGGTCTCGATTTCCTGTATCTGACCAACGATCGCGGCGACGTCCTGGCCTCATCGCCGCCGCTGCAGCATCGACCGAGAAGCGACTGGCCGATCATCATGTCGGCGCTGTCGGGCCAGGTCCCTGCGACGGGCGTCGACATTTTCGGCAATGACGAGCTCGCCGCAATTTCGCCGGCCCTGGCTGAGCGCGCGCGATTGGACCTCGTGCCGACCCCGAACGCGGTGCCGACCGACCGCAGCACCGAGACGCGCGGCATGGTCGTGCATGCGGCGAGCCGGGCGATGCTACCTGACGGTGGCGCCGCTGCGCTGGTCGGCGGCACGCTGCTCAACCAGAATCTCGAATTCATCGACACGATCAACGATCTCGTCTATCGCGCGGCGAGCCTGCCGGAGGGCAGCCAGGGCACTGCGACGCTGTTCCTGGACGACGTGCGGATATCGACCAACGTCCGTCTGTTCGAGGGACGGCGCGCGCTCGGCACGCGCGTGTCGGCGGCGGTGCGCTCGGCCGTGCTGGGCGAGGGGCGGACCTGGCTCGACAGCGCTTTCGTGGTCAATGACTGGTACATCTCCGCCTACGAGCCGCTGGTCGACAGTTACGGCAAGCGGGTCGGCATGCTCTATGTCGGCTTTCTGGAGAAGCCGTTCAGTGAAGCCAAATACCAGACATTGATGATCATCATCGCAGCGTTCATCGCGATCACCGCAGCGACCGTACCAATCTTCCTGCACTGGGCGAGCTCCATCTTCATGCCGCTGGAGCGCGTCACGGCGACGATCACCGAGGTGGAGCGCGGGAACCTCTCCGCCCGCACCAAGATGCCGGTGTTGGGTGACGAGATCGGCCGCGTCGCGGTTCATCTCGACAGCCTGCTCGACCAGATCCAGGAACGCGACCGACAGCTCCGGGAATGGAATGAGGAGCTGAACGTCCGCGTGCGGGAGCGCACGCGCGACCTCGAGCACGCCAATCTCAAGCTCGAGGCGACCACCAAGCAGCTCATCATGTCGGAGAAGCTGGCTGCGATCGGCGAGATCACCGCCGGCGTTGCGCACGAGATCAACAATCCGATCGCGGTGATGCAGGGCAATCTCGACGTAATCCGCAGCGTGTTCGGGGCCGATGCCGACAAGGCGAAGGTCGAGTTTCGTCTGCTCGACGAGCAGATTCACCGCATTAGCCAGATCGTGACCAAGCTGTTGCAGTTTGCAAGGCCGGAGGAATATGCCGGCTATGTCGAGCGCCATGCGCCGGCGAGCGTCATCTCCGACTGTCTGCCGCTGGTGCAGCATCTTCTGAACAAGACCGAGATCGCCGTGGTCAGGGACGACCGCGCCAACCGGCTCGTGCTGATGAACCGCAACGAGCTGCAGCAGGTCCTGGTCAATCTCATCGTCAACGCGATCCACGCCATGCCCGAAGGCGGAACCCTGACGCTCCGCTCCTTCGATGCGGAGCGCGACGGCCATCAAGGCGTCGCCATCGAGGTCGCCGACACCGGCATCGGCATGAGCGCTGAGGTGATCGAAAAGATATTCGACCCCTTCTACACCACGAAACGGCGGCAAGGCACCGGGCTCGGCCTCTCGATCAGCCAGACGCTGATCAAGCGCCAGGGCGGACAGATCACGGCCGAAAGCCGCGTCGGTTCCGGGAGTACATTCACGGTGTGGCTGCCGGAAGCGAGCTGATTGGACATTTTGTCCGAGGATCTCGGGACATTCTGTCCGACGCAGCACATTGCGCTGCGGGAAGTCGTTGAATTGTCACGATGCTATTTCTGGCACGCGCGTTGCTCATCTCAAGACAGGGTGTTGAGGGGGATGAGGGCGCGATTGCCGTCACTGCAACGCTGCTCGCGAGGCGAAGGGACGTCACCCGCGATCAGCCGTTTGCTCGGCGCGCATGAGGCGATGCGCACCAGACCATTCCGCTTCGGCATGAAGTCCGACCTGTCATGCGCGGCTGCGAGCACGCACGACCGGTCTCAAACCGATGTGCCGGCAAGGCCGCGCTTGGGAGGTAATGCTTATGACGACTGCCGATACCGTTCTTGCACCGGTAGGTGCTTCCGGCCTTCTCGATCGTGAACGCACGATCGCGACCGCCGGCTTCAATCGCTGGCTGGTGCCGCCGGCAGCGCTGTGCATCCATTTGTGCATCGGCATGGCCTATGGCTTCTCGGTGTTCTGGCTGCCGCTGTCGCGCGCGATCGGGTTGACCGCGCCGAAAGCCTGTCCGGATATGTCGCTGTGGCAAGAGCTCTTCACCACCACCTGCGACTGGAAGGTCGCAAGCCTGGGGTGGATGTACACGCTGTTCTTTGTCTTGCTCGGCGTCTCCGCCGCGATCTGGGGCGGCTGGCTCGAGCGCGCCGGTCCGCGCAAGGCGGGTGTCGTCGCCGCCTGCTGTTGGGGCGGCGGTCTTCTGATCGGTGCCTTCGGCGTCTACGTCCACCAGCTCTGGATCATGTGGCTTGGTTGCGGCGTGATCGGCGGCGTCGGTCTCGGCCTCGGCTATATCTCCCCGGTGTCGACCTTGATCAAGTGGTTTCCGGATCGTCGCGGCATGGCGACCGGCATGGCCATCATGGGATTTGGCGGCGGCGCCATGATCGGAGCGCCTCTGGCCAATCTCTTGATCAACTACTTCAAGACGCCGACCTCCGTCGGTGTCTGGGAGACCTTCGTCACGATGGGGGTGGTCTATTTCGTCTTCATGATGATCGGCGCCTTCGCCTATCGCGTGACGCCGGCCGGCTGGCAGCCCGAGGGCTGGACGCCGCCGAGCGAAAAGAAGTCGATGATCACCGAGCACCATGTGCACCTCAACAACGCGCACAAGACGCCGCAATTCTGGCTGATCTGGTGGGTGCTCTGCTTGAACGTCTCCGCGGGTATCGGCGTGATCGGCATGGCTTCGCCCATGCTGCAGGAGATCTTCGCAGGCAAGCTGATCGGGCATCCGGAGCTGACCTTCAGCCAGCTCTCGGTTGAACAGAAAGCTGCGATCGCAGCGATCGCTGCGGGCTTCGCTGGTCTGTTGTCACTGTTCAACATCGGCGGCCGCTTCTTCTGGGCCTCGATGTCGGATCTCATGGGCCGCAAGAACACGTACTATACGTTCTTCGTCCTCGGCATCGCGCTCTACGCGCTGGCGCCGACCTTCGCGGCGATGGGCTCGAAGCTGCTGTTCGTGGTCGGCTTCGGCATCATCCTCTCGATGTACGGCGGCGGCTTTGCGACCGTGCCGGCCTATCTCGCCGACATGTTCGGCACCCAGTTCGTCGGCGCCATCCACGGCCGGCTGCTGACGGCATGGTCGACGGCAGGCATCATCGGCCCCGTCGTGGTCAATTACATCCGCGAGTTCCAGCTTGCGGCCGGCGTGCCGCGTGACCAGCTCTACAACACCACTATGTACATCCTGTGTGCGATGCTGATCGCGGGCCTGATCTGCAACTACCTGATCAAGCCGGTCGATTCGAAGTGGCACATGAAGGACGCCGATGTCGCCAAGCTGCAGGCGGCGAGCGCCAGCGCCGCAGCCGCGGGGCCGCACGGCTCGTACGGCATCGGCTTTGGCGGACTGGACGCCAAGGCGGCACTGTTCTGGGCCTTCGTCGGCGTTCCCTTGGCCTGGGGTGTGTGGAAGACGCTGGAGAGCGCGGTCAAGATTTTCTGATCGCACATTCATCGCGGGCGGGAGCGCAGCTTGCGCGCTCCCGCCGTAGCCTCGGAGCGGGAGCGCGATACGATTTCGCTATCGCAGCATGGGAAGCCTTTATTGATCTCCAGGCCAATTCAGGCTTCGTTCTATCAGTTGGCGCGTTAGACGAACGCAAGGCCGTGTCCGGGCAGCGATCCAGGGGTTGCCCTTTGAGCCGCGCTTAACTGCTTCCGCGAGCATGATAATTTGCTTGGCATCTGGCATGCCAGCGGCTAGAACTGGAGCCGTTCTAAAGAACGAGATCGAGACGAATCGATGAGCCACGACGTGCACAAGGTCCGCCCGTTCGAGCATCCCGGCGAGGGACGCCGACGCGCCAAGGCCACCCCCAAAGGGCGCCAGGTTGATCCGACCGCTGCGCACGAGATCGAGCTGTTGCTCGGCGACAGGCCGCGGCGGCGCGATCTGCTGATCGAATATCTGCACCTGATCCAGGACAAGTACCACCAGATTTCGGCTGCGCATCTGGCCGCGCTCGCCGACGAGATGAAGCTCGCCTTCGCCGAGGTGTTCGAGACGGCGACTTTCTATGCGCATTTCGACGTGGTGAAGGAAGGTGAGCCCGACATCGCGCCGCTGACGATCCGCGTCTGTGATTCGCTGACCTGCGCGATGCTCGGCGGCGAGAAGCTCCTGCAGGATTTGCAGAGCGCGTCGGGCCCTGGCATCCGCGTCGTGCGCGCGCCCTGCGTTGGCCGTTGCGATACCGCGCCTGCTGCTGAGGTCGGCCACAACTTCGTCGACCACGCCACCGTCGCCAATGTCATGGCGGCCGCGAAGGCCGGCGACACCCACGCGCATCTGCCGAAATATATCGATTACGAGGCCTACCTCGCCGGCGGCGGCTACAAGCTACTCAACCGCCTCCGCTCCGGCGAGCTGCCGAAGGACGATCTCTTGAAAGCGCTCGACGACGCTTCGCTCCGCGGTCTCGGCGGCGCAGGCTTCCCGACGGGGCGCAAATGGCGCGCGGTGCTCGGCGAGCCCGGGCCGCGGCTGATGGCGATCAACGGCGACGAGGGCGAGCCCGGCACGTTCAAGGATCGATTCTATCTCGAAAGCGATCCGCATCGCTTCATCGAGGGCATGCTGATCGGCGCGCATGTGGTGCAGGCCTCCGACGTCTACATCTATCTGCGCGACGAATATCCGGCCTCACGCGAGATCCTCGAACGCGAGATCGCCAAGCTCCCGCAGGGCGGTCCGACGCTGCATATGCGCCGCGGCGCTGGTGCCTATATCTGCGGCGAGGAATCCTCGCTGCTGGAGAGCATCGAGGGCAAGCGCGGCCTGCCCAGGCACAAGCCGCCTTACCCGTTCCAGGTCGGCCTGTTCGGCCTGCCGACGCTGATCAACAACATCGAGACGCTGTGGTGGGTGCGCGACATCGTCGAGAAGGGCGCCGACTGGTGGAAGGGTCATGGCCGCCACGAGCGTCACGGCCTGCGCAGCTTCTCGGTCTCGGGTCGCGTCAAGAATCCCGGCATGAAGCTGGCGCCTGCCGGCACCACCGTGCGTGAGCTGATCGAGGAATATTGCGGCGGCATGGCCGACGGCCATCAGTTCTACGCGTACCTGCCGGGCGGTGCGTCCGGCGGCATCCTGCCGGCGTCGATGGACGACATCCCGCTCGATTTCGGCACGCTGGAAAAATACGGCTGCTTCATCGGCTCCGCCGCGATCGTGATTCTGTCGCAGAAGGACAGCGTGCGCGCAGCGGCGTTGAACCTGATGAAGTTCTTCGAGGACGAGAGCTGCGGTCAGTGCACACCGTGCCGCGTCGGAACCCAGAAAGCGGCGCTGCTGATGCAGAAGCCGGTCTGGAACCGGGCCTTGCTGGAAGAATTGAGCCAAGCGATGCGCGATGCCTCGATCTGCGGGCTCGGACAGGCGGCATCGAATCCGCTGACCACCGTGATCAAATATTTCCCTGACGAGTTCAAGGACGCGGCCGAATGACCAAGATTACGTTCGAGCTTGACGGCAAGCAGGTCGAGGCCAAACCCGGCGAGACGATCTGGCAGGTGGCCCAGCGCCAGGGCCGCGAGATCCCGCACCTCTGCTATTCGCCCGCACCCGATTATCGGCCCGACGGCAACTGCCGCGCCTGCATGGTCGAGATCGAGGGCGAGCGCGTGCTGGCGGCGTCCTGCAAGCGCACGCCATCGGTCGGCATGAAGGTGAAGACCGAGAGTGCGCGCGCCGTCGCCGCGCAGAAAATGGTGATGGAGCTGCTCGTCGCCGACCAGCCGGCGCGCGAGACCTCGCACGATCCGGATTCGAAGTTCTGGCACTGGGCCGAGACCACCGGTGTCACCGAGAGCCGCTTCCCCGCCGCCGAGCGCTGGGCGACGGATGCCAGCCATCCGGCGATGCGCGTCAATCTCGATGCCTGCATCCAGTGCGGCCTGTGCGTGCGCGCCTGCCGCGAAGTCCAGGTCAACGATGTCATCGGCATGGCCTACCGCAATGCCGGCGCCAAGATCGTGTTCGACTTCGACGATCCCATGGGCGAGTCGACCTGCGTCGCCTGCGGCGAATGCGTGCAGGCCTGCCCGACCGGCGCGTTGATGCCGGCCGTGATGCTCGACGACAAGCAGACCCGCGTCACCTATGCCGACAAGAAAGTGGATTCGCTGTGCCCGTTCTGCGGCGTCGGCTGCCAGGTGACCTACGAGGTCAAGGACGAGAAGGTGATCTATGCGGAGGGCCGCGACGGCCCCGCCAATCACAACCGTCTCTGCGTCAAGGGCCGCTTCGGCTTCGACTACATCCACCATCCGCATCGTCTGACCAAGCCGCTGGTGCGGCTGCCGAATGCGAAGAAGGACGCCAACGACCAGGTTGATCCGGCCAATCCCTTCACCCATTTCCGTGAAGCGAGCTGGGAAGAAGCGCTCGACATCGCGGCCAAGGGCCTGGTCAAGATCCGCGACGAGAAGGGCGCGAAGGCGCTGGCGGGCTTCGGCTCGGCCAAGGGCTCGAACGAAGAGGCCTATCTGTTCCAGAAGCTGGTGCGCACCGGCTTCGGCTCCAATAACGTCGATCACTGCACGCGGCTCTGCCACGCTTCGTCAGTCGCCGCACTTTTCGAAGGCCTGAGCTCGGGCGCGGTGTCGGCGCCGTTTGCTGCAGCGATGGATGCCGAGGTCATTTGGGTGATCGGCGCCAATCCGACCGTGAACCACCCGGTCGCGGCGACCTACATCAAGAACGCAGCGAAGAACGGCGCCAAGCTGTTCGTGATGGATCCGCGCCGGCAGTCGCTGTCGCGTCACGCGACCAAGCATCTGCAGTTCAAGCCGGGCTCCGACGTTGCGATGTTGAACGCGATGATCAACACGATCATCACCGAAGGCCTGACCGACGACCAGTACATCGCGGGCTACACCGAAGGCTTCGAGGAGCTCAAGGGGAAGATCAAGGAATTCACGCCGGAGAGGATGGAGCCGATCTGCGGCATCCCGGCGCAGACGCTGCGCGAGGTCGCACGAACCTATGCGCGCGCGAAATCGTCGATGATCTTCTGGGGCATGGGCATCAGCCAGCACGTCCACGGCACCGACAATGCGCGCTGCCTGATTGCGCTGGCGCTGATCACCGGCCAGGTCGGCCGTCCCGGCACCGGCCTGCATCCGCTGCGCGGCCAGAACAACGTGCAGGGCGCCTCCGATGCCGGCCTGATCCCGATGTTCCTGCCGGACTATCAGCCGGTCGGCCGCGACGACATGCGCGGCGCTTTCGAGAAGCTGTGGGGCCAGGATCTCGATCCGGTGCGCGGCCTGACCGTGGTCGAGATCATGAACGCGATCCATGCCGGCGAGATCAAGGGCATGTACATCGAGGGCGAGAACCCCGCGATGTCCGACCCCGATCTCCAGCATGCCCGCGAAGCGCTCGCCATGCTCGATCATCTCGTGGTGCAGGATCTCTTCGTCACCGAGACCGCGTTCCACGCCGACGTGATCCTGCCAGCCTCGGCCTTTGCCGAGAAGGAGGGCTCCTTCACCAACACCGATCGCCGCGTGCAGCTCGCACGTCAGGTGATCAAGCCGCCCGGTGACGCGCGGCAGGATCTCTGGATCATCCAGGAGATCGGCAAGCGCATGGGGCTGCCGTGGAATTATTCCGGCCCCGGCGACGTCTACACCGAGATGGCGGAGCTGATGCCGTCGCTGAAAAACATCAGCTGGGAACGGCTGGTGCGCGAAGGCGCGGTCACCTATCCGGCCGACGCTCCCGATAAGCCCGGCAACGAGATTATCTTCACCACGGGCTTCCCGACCGCGAGCGGCCGCGGCAAGATCGTACCGGCCAAGGTGATTCCGCCGGACGAGCTGCCCGACGCCGAATATCCGATGGTGCTGTCGACCGGCCGCGTGCTCGAGCACTGGCACACCGGCTCGATGACGCGCCGCGCGCAAGTGCTCGACCAGATCGAGCCCGAGGCCGTCGCGTTCATGTCACCGAAGGACATGCGCAAGAAGAGGCTCGCGCCAGGCGACTTCATTCGCCTGGAGACCCGCCGCGGCGCCGTCGAGGTCAAGGTGCGCTCCGACCGCGACGTGCCAGAGAACATGGTGTTCATGCCGTTCTGCTACGCAGAGGCGGCGGCGAACCTGTTGACCAATCCGGCGCTCGATCCCTTCGGCAAGATCCCGGAGTTCAAGTTCTGCGCGGCCAGGGCGGAGCGCGTGGAGATGCGCGACGCGGCGGAGTAGGGGCGACCTCCTCCCTGTGGAGTTTGGCGGCGTAGCGCCGCCAAACTCCGCTGTCGTCATCGCGCACGAGGCTTGCCACAGAAATCGCTGTCATGCCCCCGCTTGACCGGGGGCATCCAGTACGCCGCGGCGGATGTGGTAAGAGCGAGTTCTCCAATGCCGGCGTCTGGGATACTGGATCGCCCGGTCAAGCCGGGCGATGACACCGAGGGTATGGCGCGCAAGAGTGCCCGCATCGTCATTGCGAGCGCAGCGAAGCAATCCAGACTGTCTCTCCGGCGGGATTCTGGATTGCTTCGTCGCTTCGCTCCTCGCAATGACGGTGGTAAACGTGACTCATGTCCAAGGTCACCCCCGCCACGCGCGCGCTTGAAGCCGCCGGAGTTGCCTTCACCGTCCACACTTACGACTACGATCCCGACGCCGCGAGCATCGGCCTTCAGGCCGCCTCCGCGCTGGGTGAAGACCCGGCGCGCGTGTTGAAGACGCTGATGGCCTTGGTGGACGGTAAGCCGGTCTGCGTGGTTGTGCCGTCCGACCAGGAAGTCTCCATGAAGAAGCTCGCCGTCGCCGCGGGTGGCAAGTCGGCGCAGATGATGAAACCGCTCGAGGCCGAGCGTGTCACCGGGTACAAGGTCGGCGGCATCAGCCCGTTCGGGCAGCGCAAGCCGGTGCGCACTGTGATCGACCGGCGGGCCATGACGCAGGAACAGGTGTATCTCAACGGGGGCCAGCGCGGCTTACAGGTGCGGCTCAAGCCGGACGATGCGCGCGAGGTCCTCAAGGCAGCCGTGGACGACGTGATTGCCTGACCACGCCGGCGCGTTGCACGCGCCATCAGTTGCGGTGCACAAACGCAGCTTCTTGCAGGTTGAATTTATTGCATGCTCGCGTGCATTGATCCTGCACAGCGTCATTAGACTATGGTAGGGTACGACATCCGCTGAAAAAAAGTGCGTCGAAAACAGGGAGGACGACATGCGGGGGATTGCGTCGAAGGTCCTTGGCTCGCTGGCCGCAGGACTTTTTTTTATGTCCGGTGCCGTGATGGCCGCGGAGCCGCCGAAGGAGATGAAGCTCTACGTCTTCTCGTCGGGGGCGCTCAATCTCGACAAGTCGATCATTCAGAATGGCAGTAGTGGCAAGGTCCAGATCCCGGTCGGCTTCTTTCTGATCCGGCATCCGAAGGGCGACGTGCTGTTCGACTGCGGCAACAACGACCGCATCATCAAGGATCCCGACTATTGGGGCCCGTTCGTGAAGGCGCTTGACCCCGGCCGTTCGCCCGACATCGCCATCGACGCACAGCTTGCCAAGATCAACGTCAAGCCTTCCGATATCAAATATGTCGTGCTCGGCCATTTCCACGTCGATCACGCCGGCAACATTGGAAAATTCCTGGACACGACCTTCGTGTTCCAGCGTGACGAGATCAGGAACGCGTTCTGGCCGGCGCCGGGCTATGCAACCTTCTTCATCTCGGACGACTTCGCCATGCTGCGCAACAGCGTCGGCGGCGGCATGCCGGCCAAGTACAAGACCATCGAGCTCGACGGCGATCTCGATCTGTTCGGGGACAACAGCGTCTTCATCCATCGCACCGTGTCGCACACGCCCGGAAGCCAGATCCTGGTGGTGCGGTTGCCGAAGACCGGAACAGTGGTGCTGACCAGCGACGCCATCTATCTCCAGGAGAATCTGGATAAGAACATCCTGCCGAGCATCGGCAGCGTCTATGATCCGGTCGGCATGCTCGATGCCTATGCCTGGGTGAAGCGGGTCCGCGACACCGAGGGCGCCGACATCATCTACGCCCACGATCCCGACGTGTTCAAGGCGCACAAGCACTCGCCCGAATTCTACGAGTGATCGGTCGCGACATCGGGTCATCTCGCGCAAGTCGTTATCCCGGGTCCCTGTGCCCGGGATTCCGTTCGGTGCTCCGAGGGAGTACCTGCCAGAGGGGTGTCTAAAGTCTTCATGCTTCCGGCTGTCTCCCCGGTCGTTGTCGCCGAGCGCGTGACAAAATGGTACGGGCCGCGGCGCGCTGTCGCCGACGTCTCGTTTTCCATCGCGCCGGGCGAGATCGTCGGACTGCTCGGGCCGAACGGATCCGGCAAGAGCACGATCTTCCGCATGCTTACGGGCTATCTGGTTCCGACGAGCGGGCGCATTGCGGTCGCCGGCCACGACGTGGTTGAGGATTCCATCGGTGTGCGCCGCGCCATCAGCTACGTGCCGGAAGATGCGCCGCTCTACGACCACATGCGGGTCGGCGAATTCCTGCATTTTATGGCGGGGCTCAAGGGCCTGCACGGGGCGAAGGCAAGGGCCGCGGTCGACGAGGCGGCCGAGCGGCTCGACCTTGTGCGCGTCATGAAGCTGACAGCCGGCAAATTATCGCGCGGCTTCCGCCAGCGTGTCTCGATCGCGCAAGCACTCTTGGGCAATCCAGACGTTCTGGTGCTGGACGAGCCGACCAGCGGGCTCGATCCGCATCAGGTGATCGCCGTACGCGACCTGATCCAGTCGCTGGCCGGACGGCACACCGTGCTCATGGCCTCGCACATCCTGCCCGAGATCGAGAAGATTGCTTCGCGGGTGATGATCCTGCTCGATGGCGTGCTGCTGACATCCGATGCATTGAAGGATGCTGCGCCCGATCTCCGGTTTCGCTTGTCGGCGGATGCGTCGCTCGAATCCATTCGCGCTGCGGCTGATGCTGTCGCCGGCGTGCGCGACATCGTCGCCGCTGCCGATGAAGGTGGGCGCTTTGTCGTTGCGGCGGATCGGCGTCCCGCACTTGCCGCCGACCTCCTGTCCGCGCTGGTCGGCGCGCAAATTGCGGTGCGTGAGCTGACCGAGCTGCGGCCCGACCTCGAGCGGGTGTTTCTCGACCTCACCCGCCAGCCGGAGGCGGCCGCATGAGAAGCTTTGCCGTGCTGCTGGGCAAGGAAGCGACAGCGCTGTTCTCTTCGCCGATCGCCTACGTGCTGATGACCGTGTTCCTGCTGATCATGGGCTATAGCTTCACGCTGACGCTGTTCCTCAGCCATCAGCCGAGCATGGTGCACGTCTTTTTCCAGATGTTCGTGCTGTTCATGCTGACCGCGCCGCTGATCACCATGCGCCTGTTCGCGGAGGAGCGGAAGCTCAAGACGCTGGAGGTGCTGCTGACCGCACCTGTCTCCGAGGTCGCCATCGTGCTTGCGAAATTTCTCGCCGCGATGAGCCTGATCGTGGTCATGCTTGTGCTGTCGGGGGCCTATGCGGCCGCGCTCGCCTGGTTCGGCGATCCGGATTTCGGCCCGATCTACAGCGGCTATTTCGGCCTCTTGCTGTTCGGCTCGGCGCTGGTCGGCGCGGGGCTGTTGGCCTCGGCGTTGACGGCCAACCAGGTGATCGCGGCGCTGATCTCGCTCAGCGTGTTCCTCCTGCTCTGGATCATCGACAATTTCGGCTGGCTGCTGCCGAGCCCGTTCGACACGCTGGTGGTGAACCTGTCGCTCTCGGTCCATTTCCGTCCCTTTGCCGTCGGCTCGATCTACCTGTCCGACGTGGGCTTCTTCCTCAGCGTCACGCTGCTGATGCTGCTGTTGACGGTCCGCGCGTTGGCGCGGCGGTGAGAGGCAACCGAATGACCGGCCCCGCCAGATCGAACGTCGCGCTGCTCGTCCTGGCGGCCGGAGCGATCATCTGCGGCGCACTCGGCTTTGCCGGACTTGGCGAGTCGGCCACGAACACCTTGCTGTTCATGGCCTGCGGTCTCACCTTGCTCGCACTGTTCATCGTCGCGATCAGGCTGCCGTTGCGCAGCGGCGGTTCGGCCTGGCTCGCGAACACGTCGATCGTCCTTGCCGCCATCGCCGTCGTGATCGGCGCCAACGTTGCGCTCTATCGTCATGATTTGCACTTCGACGTCAGCCGCGAAGGGCGCAACACGCCGCCGCAGCAGCTCACCGACGTGATCGCGCAATTGCGCGTGCCGCTGTCCCTGACCTATTTCTACAATGCCGGCGATGCAAATGCAGTCAACGTCAAGGAACTGGTTCAGACCGCGGCGCGCAATCATGCGCTGTTCGCGTTCCGCGCCATCGATCTCGACAAGGAGCCAGGCCTTGCCCGCGATCTCGGCGTTCGCGCCTACAACACGGCGGTGCTCCAGGCCGAGGATCGCAAGGTCCTGGTCGAGAACGTCATTGATCCCGCTCGCATCGGCTATGCGGCGCTGCGGGTGCTGCGCAAGCGGGTGGAGACTGTGTGCTTCGTCACCGGTCACGGCGAGACGTTTCGGCCGCTGCCTTCGCATTTCCATTTCAGCCATGTCGAGACGCTGAAGGGGCACGAGACGCCCGGCGCCGGCGACGTGCTGGAGGCGGCGCCGGAAGCGCTCGACCGTCTCCAGCTCGCGTTGAACCAGATCGGTTTCGAGATGCGCGAGCTCGTCACGGCGACTACCTCCAGCATCCCGTCGGACTGCTCGGTCGTGGCCGATGTCGGCCCACGCACCGCCTTTTCCGCTGACGAGGCGGCGCTGCTTGGCGACTATGTCAGAGGAGGGGGCCGGCTTCTGCTGCTGATTGATCCGCTGTCGGAGGTCAACGGCGATTTCGAGCGTCTGCTGCTGAGGCCTGTTGGCTTGTCGACCGAGGCGGCGATCGTGATCGACCCCCTCAACCATTTCCGCACCGACGCGGACAAGGTCGCGGTCCCCTATTATCCGCCGCATCCGATCACCCGGCGCCTGGCGTTGACCGTGTTTCCGCAAGTCCGGCCGCTCGCGGTGACGCAGCCGCCAAGCGGCGTAAGCACGATCGTGCTCGCGGCCAGCAGCCAGGACAGCTACCTGCGTTCGCCTAGGAATGTCGCCGCTGCGAGCGATGGGGCGGCAACACGGCCCCGCAATGCCCAGCCGCTCGCGGTTGCTCTCGAGGGGACCTGGCCGGGCGGCGCGCTAGACAAGCGCTTCCGCATGGTCATAGCCGGGACCAGCAAGTTCGCGAGCAACGAATATTTCCCCTATGTCTCCAACGGCGAGCTGTCGCTCGCAACGCTACGCTGGCTCGCCGAGGATGATAACTCGCCAAGTGTCGCACCGCAGACCTTCAAGCTACCGGAGATCGTGTTGACCAGCAGCCAGATGCGCGACACCTTCATTGTGCTGGAAGTCCTGTTGCCGCTGAGCACGGCCTTGTTCGGTGTTGCGATGTGGTGGAGGCGGCGGTGAGGGCCGGGGCGGCCGGAGGCGGGATGCCCCGATGGCTGATGCCGCTCCTGGCTGTGGTGCTGGTGGCGCTCCTCGGGCTGCTGGTCCTCAGTGGAGAGTGGCCGGCGCTGCGCAGCAAGGTCGCATTCGCACCCAAGGGCCTCCTGGCTCTCACGCCGGCTGACGTTCGGAGAGTGGAGATCCGTTCGGATGGTGACAGCGTCGTCTTGCTTCGCAGGGAAGGCGCATGGGCGATCGAGGGGCTGGATGGCACCATGCCGGCTGAGCTCAGGACGCATCTCGAGACGGCGCTGCGGCTCGCCACGGTGAGCGAGCCGGCGCGCGAAATCCAAGCCGGCGAGCTCAGCCCGGCAAGCTTCGCGGGCTTCGGTCTGGACCCACCCGCAACCGTCGCGGTCATCGAGGCCGTCGACGGTACGGCGACGTCGGTGAATGTGGGCGCGCTCAATCCGGCGAACACGTCGCACTATGTCCGGGTCAGCGGTCGCCCCGCCGTATACCTGATGCCGCGCCATGTCGGCGAGGAGTGGCGCGTCACCTTCGACATGACGCGCCGGCTGCGCGGTCCGGCCGGCGCCGATGCGGCGAGCCGCGGCAAGAGCCTGTTGCTGCCGGTATCGATGGCGCAGGTCTGGGCGCTCGAGATCGTCTTCGCCGGCAAGCTCACCCGTTTCGAGCGCGATGCCGGCGGCAATTGGTTCCGCCATCTCGGTCAGCACAACCATGCCGCCGGTAATGTCGTCCATGTCGCCGATTCCGAGCAGGCCCGCATTATCGATGCAGCGCTGCGTGCGTTCGATGCCGCTGCGGTCGAGACGCGGATTGGCGCTGCCGATCCGTCGCAATTGGCGCGCTACGGCCTCAATCTGCCGAGCCTGATCGTTCTGGTCTTCGCGCGCGACGCGCCGGTGCCGCTCGCAAGGCTCGAATTCGGCGCCTCCGCCGACAGTCTCGATCGTTACGTACGGCTCGCGCCCGAGGGAGCCGTGGTCACGGTGGCCGAGTTCGAGATGCGCCGCTTGACGGAGCTGCTGCGCGCGGTTGGAGCCGGATCATGATGCGACCGTGCCTGGCGCTGCTCGGCATGATTCTGCTCGGCATCGGCATGCCGGCATGGGCACACCAGGTCAATCTGTCGACCGCACGTGTGGCACTGACCGCCGCTCGCGCCGTGACCATCGAGGCGGCACTCAAGGGTAGCGACGTCGACCGGCTTGTCGGCACGAAGGTCTATGACGCGAAGCAAGATGCGGTCGATCCGGCCGCGGTCGAAATGGCCGCGGCCTCGATCCTGACCTATCTGCGATCACATCTCGCGGTAACCGGCGCCGACGGCACGGCGTGCTCGGCCGGGACTGCCGCGATCCTGGCGGACGGCGACGGCATCATCTATCGCAACAGTTTCGATTGTGCCGCCGTGGCCGGTGACATCGTCTATCGCTCCACCGTGCTGACCGAGAGGGATCCCACCGCGCGTCAGGTGGTGCTGGTCGCGCAGAATGGGACCGAGGCGCAGGCGCTGCTCGATTCTGGCAACACGACGGTCACGCTGTCCGCCCCCGCACCGCCGCTGTGGTCGACGATGCAACGCTATCTCCTCACCGGCATCGAGCACATTTTTCTCGGCTACGATCACATCGCCTTCCTGATCGCCGTCGTGCTGTGGGCACGCCGGCTTATTCCCATCATCAAGATCGTCACCGCCTTCACCATTGCCCATTCGCTCACGCTGTCCCTGGCCGCGCTGGACGTCCTTGTCATTCCGAACCGGATCGTGGAGCCGGCGATCGCCGCCTCGATCCTGTTCGTTGCCGTGGAGAATTTCTTTTCGCGCGACATCGACAAGCGCTGGCGCGTGACCTTTCTGTTCGGGCTGATCCACGGCTTTGGTTTCGCCGGTGCGCTTCAGGAGATCGGCCTGCCGCCGAACGCGGTGGTGCCGGCGCTCGCCGCCTTCAACATTGGCGTCGAGATCGGGCAGGTCGCGATCGTTTCGATCGTGCTGCCGCTGCTTGGCCTGGTCGATCGGCTGTTTGCAGCCGACCGGACGAAGCCAGTGCGGGCTGCTAGGCTGGTCTATGCGGTCTCCGCGGCAATCAGCCTGCTCGGCGGCTACTGGCTGCTGACGCGCGTCTTCGAGGCGTGATCCGCGCTACTGCTTCTGCAGCAGTTTCAGCCGGCAGCGCAGCGCTTCACGGATGTGTGCACGCGCAAGCTGCTCGGCCCTGTCGCCGTCGCGCGCGGCGATGGCGTCGATGATGGCCCGATGTTCGCCGTGGCTGGTTGAAGGACGGCCGGTCACCGTAAAGGTGGTCGGGCCGAGCAGGGCGATCCAGTCCTGCAATTCCCGCGAAGCGTTGTCGAGATAGCGGTTGCGCGCGGCGCGGCAGATGGCTTCGTGGAAGGCGCGATTGAGCCTCGCCATCTCGGCCGCGTCGCTCTCCGATACCTCGACAAGGGCTTGCTCGATATCGCGGAGTGCGTCGATCTCCGTGGCGGAGGCGTGTGCGGCGGCGAGGCGCGCGGCGGCGCCTTCCATGATCTCGCGCATGGCGTAGAGCTCGAGCACCTCGGATATGTCGAGGCTGCGCACGATCAGCCCGCGGCCGCCGGCCGGCTCGACGAAGCCGCGTGCCGCGAGCCGGCCCAAGGCTTCGCGAACCGGGGTGCGGCTGACCTTCAGCCGCTGCGCGACCTCTTCCTCGCGCAGGCGGTCGCCGGCGCGGTAGCTCCCGGCCTGAAGCGCCTCGCAGAGCGAGCGGAACACCGCTTCGCCCAGCGCGACACCGCCGCCGCGCGAGATCGTTCCGCCTGTCTTTGCTGGACGTCTGGCCATTGTTCCTCGATGCGCATCCGCCTATGCGGAAATGCAGCTTGCGTCGTCTATGTATATATTTGTATACAAAGGTACGCAACGGCGCCCTGGTTGGGCATGGTCGCTGACGGACAGAATGTCTCTAATCTCGCGTGCCAGCGGGCAGACGGTATGGGCAGCAAGTACGATGTGCTGGTGATCGGCGGTGGCAATGCCGCGCTGTGCGCGGCGATCGCGGCGCGGCGCGCTGGAGCGTCGGTGCTGGTGCTCGAGGGCGCGCCAAAATTCTATCGCGGCGGCAACACCCGCCACACCCGCAACATGCGCTGCGCCCATGACGCCGCCACGGAAATCCTGACCGGCCCCTACACCGAGGAGGAGTTCTGGGAGGACCTGCTGCGCGTCACCGGCGGGCAGACTGACGAGGTGCTCGCCCGTCACATGATCCGGGAGTCCAAGGACATTTTGAACTGGATCGTGGAGCAGGGCGTGCGCTGGCAGCCCTCGCTCGGCGGCACGCTGAGCCTCGGCCGCACCAACTCGTTCTTTCTCGGCGGCGGCCGCGCGATGCTGAATGCGCTTTATCTCACGGCCGAGCAGCTGGGCGTCGAGGTCGAATACGATGCCGAAGTCATCGACCTCGTGATCGAGGACTGCATGTTCCTCGCCGCGCGCCTCAAGCGGCCGATTAACGGCGAGACCGAGATCCGCGCGACCTCGCTGGTCGCGGCGGCCGGCGGCTTCGAGGCCAACATCGAATGGCTCAAGCAATATTGGGGCGAGGCCGCCGACAATTTCCTGATCCGCGGTACGCCCTATAATCGCGGCTCGATCCTGAAGATGCTGCTCGACAAAGGCGTGCAGGAGGTCGGCGATCCCACCCAGTGCCATGCGGTTGCGATCGACGCCCGCGCGCCGAAATTCGACGGCGGCATCATCACCCGCCACGACTCCGTCGTGTTCGGCATCGTCGTCAACAAGCATGCGCAGCGCTTCTATGACGAAGGCGAGGACATCTGGCCGAAGCGCTACGCGATCTGGGGCCGGCTGGTCGCGGCGCAGTCCGACCAGATCGCCTATATCATCTTCGACTCGACCGTGGTCACGAGTTTCATGCCGACGCTGTTTCCGCCGATCGCCGGCCAGACGGTGGCGGAGCTTGCCGGCAAGCTGGAGCTCGATCCGGCGGCGCTAGAAAGGACCGTCACCGAGTTCAACGCCGCGGTGCGGCCCGGCACCTTCGATCACACGATCCTGGACGACTGTCGCACCGAGGGCATCACGCCGCCGAAGACCCATTGGGCGCGGCGGATCGAGACGCCGCCTTATCTCGCCTATCCGGTGCGGCCCGGCATTACCTTCACCTATCTCGGCACGCGCGTGAGCAAGGAGGCGCGCATGCTGATGGCTGACGGCAGGCCGTCGGCCAACATGTTCGCAGCCGGCGAGATCATGGCCGGCAACGTGCTCGGCAAGGGCTATGCCGCCGGGATGGGCATGACCATCGGCAGCGTGTTCGGGCGGATCGCGGGGCGCGAAGCGGCACGCCATGCGAAGAACTAGAATGAAGAAAAGACTTAAGGAGACACCATGTCGCGCCTTGCCATTGCGTTGATCACGGCTTTGCTGATCGTCGGCCACGCTCGCGCCGCCGAGCCGATCACCCTGCGCGACATGGGTTCGTTCCATGTCGGTGGGCGTCTCGTCGAAATCTCCGGCAAGCCGGTGAGGGAGGTCGTGTTCACACCCGGCGGCGTGCCGGCCAAGGTCGATCCCAACGGCACCTATCAGGTCGAGCAGATGTATGTGCAATACTTCCTGCCGGCAAACGAGAAGGGGGCCTATCCGCTGCTGATGTGGCATGGCGGTGGGCTGACCGGCGTCACCTACGAGACCACGCCTGACGGACGCGAAGGCTGGCTGAATTATTTTCTGCGCAAGGGGTGGGCGGTCTATAATTCCGACGCGGTGGAGCGCGGGCGCGCAGGCTGGGCGCAATACCCCGATATCTTCAAGGGCGAGCCAGTCTTCCTCACCACGGCCAATCCGTTCGAGCGTTTCCGCATCGGCGATGGGCCAAACTCCTACGATCCCGATCCCGCCAAGCGAAAGCTGTTGCCGGGCAACCAGTTTCCGGTCGAGGGCTACGACAATTTCGTCAAGCAGAACGTCCCGCGCTGGACCACGACTGATGATGCGGCCATCGCCGCCTATATCGCCGAGATCGATCGCGTCGGTCCCTCGGTGATCCTATTCCACAGCCAGGCCGGCAGCTTCGGCTTCAAAGTCGCGCAAGCCCGGCCTGACAAGGTCAAGGCGCTGATTGCGATCGAGCCGGCCGGCATCGGCGATCCCGCCAAGGCGGATGTGCTGAAGAACATTCCGACCCTCATCATCTATGGCGACTATATCGAGCGCGATTCGCGCTGGCCCAAGATCCGTGCCAACGGCATCGCCTTTGCGGACGCCATCAAGGCGGCCGGCGGCAGCGTCGACGTCGTCGACCTCCCGCAGGCGGGCATCAAGGGCAATTCGCATATGGTGATGATGGACAAGAACAACCTCGAGGTCGCAGGCCTGATCCAGAAGTGGCTCGAAGCAAAGGGCCTGACGAAGTAAAGCCATGCACGGAACCAGAATTTTGGACGAAGCTGACCGTCTGATGACGGTCTGCAATTCCTGCCGCTACTGCGAGGGATTGTGCGCGGTGTTTCCGGCCATGGAAATGCGCCGCGCCTTCTCCGACGGCGACCTCAACTATCTCGCCAATCTCTGCCATGCCTGTGGCGCCTGCTATGTCGACTGCCAGTTCTCGCCGCCGCATGAATTCAACGTCAACGTTCCGAAGACGCTGGCAATTGCGCGCGCCGAGTCCTACGCGGCCTATGCCTGGCCGCGGGCGCTATCCGGCACATTTGCGCGGAACGGCCTCGTCATCAGCATCATCGCCGCGCTCAGCATGGCCGCCTTCATACTCGGCTTCGCCGCCTTGAACGACCGCAGCGTACTGTTCGGCGTGCACACCGGCCCCGGCGCGTTCTACAGGCTGATGCCGCACAATGCGATGGCCGCGCTGTTCAGCGCCGCCTTGCTTTATGCGATCCTGGCTCTCGTCCTGAGCGTACGCGCCTTCTGGCGTGACATCGGTCCACCGATTGGCGGCCGCGCCGACGGCGGCTCGATCTTTCAGGCGATCCGCGATGCCGGCGAACTGCGGTATCTCCATGGCGGCGGCGTCGGCTGCTATAACGAAGACGACAAGCCGACCGATCGGCGCAAGCTCTATCACCACCTGACCTTCTACGGCTTCCTACTGTGCTTTGCCGCGACCTCGGTCGCCACGCTGTATCACTATCTGCTCGGCCGCGAGGCGCCGTATCCGTGGTGGGACCTGCCAGTCGTGCTCGGTACGCTCGGCGGCATCGGCTTGATCGTCGGGCCGATCGGCCTGTTCTGGGCCAGGATGCGGCGCGATCCGGCGCTGCTCGACGAGAGCCGCTACGGCATGGATGTCGGCTTCATCGCCATGCTGTTCCTGACCGGCATCACAGGAATGGCACTTCTGCTTCTGCGCGAGAGCTCTGCGATGGGGCCGCTGCTGGCGCTGCATCTCGGCGCAGTGTTCGCGCTGTTCATCACCATGCCCTATGGCAAGTTCGTGCACGGCATCTATCGCTTCGCGGCGCTGGTACGTTACGCGCAGGAGCGGCGGACGGCGGCGTGACCGTTACCCCGGCTCAAAGCGGCCGTCGCGCAGGAAGGCGATCGCTTGTTCGATTGCAATAGTGTGGCGGGGCAATCCGGTGAGAAGCAGAGGTCCGCGCGATGCCATGAAGCAGAACCACTCCCGGGCAGCGCGCCTCGCCCGTTTGGGGCGCCCCGTGCATCTCTCGTTACGCCACCTCGCGCTCCGGTGCCGACGCTTGCTCGCGGGCCATCGTCGTTGCCGTGACATAGTCGGTCTTGCCGGTGCCGAGCAGCGGCACCTTGTCGACCACCATGATCGCCGCCGGAACGGTCAGCTCGGACGCGCCGATCGTCTTGGCCTGGGCCTGCATCGCGCTGCGCTCGGCGTTCTTCTCCGTCGTCAGCAGCACGATGCGCTCGCCTTTGCGCTGGTCGGGGATCGACACGGCGACCGAGGCGGCCTGCGGCCACAGCGTCGTCGCGATGCTCTCGACTGCCGACAGCGAGACCATTTCGCCCGCGATCTTGGCAAAGCGCTTGGCGCGGCCCTTGATGGTGATGAAGCCGGCCGCGTCGATCGACACGATGTCGCCGGTGTCGTGCCAGCCCTCGGCGAGCGGCTCGAGCACGCCGGGATTTTCGGCCCGCAAATATCCGAGCATCACGTTCGGTCCGCGCACCGAGAGGCGACCGCCGTCCTCGATGCCGGGGACCGGATCGAGCCGGCTTTCCATCAGCGGCGACAGGCGGCCGACGGTGCCGGGGCGGTTCGCCATCGGCGTGTTCATCGCCAGCACCGGCGCCGTCTCGGTGACGCCATAGCCTTCGAGGATGCGGATGCCGTAGCGCTCCATGAACACTTGACGCGTCCGATCCTTGACCGCTTCGGCACCGGCGATCACGAGGCGCAGCGTGCGGAAGTCGTAGGCGTGTGCCGAGCGTGCATAGCCGGTGAGGAACGTGTCGGTGCCGAACAGGATCGTGGCGCCGGTCTGATAGATCAGCTCGGGCACGATCCGGTAATGCAGCGGCGAGGGGTACATGTAGATCGGAATGCCCGCCAGCAGCGGCATCATCATTCCGCCGGTCAGCCCGAAGGAGTGGAACACCGGCAGCACGTTGAACACCTTGTCATTGGCATTGGCGTCGACCCGCGCCAGCGCCTGCGCCGCGTTGGCGAGGATGTTGCGATGAGACAGCACCACGCCTTTGGGCGTGCCTTCCGAGCCCGACGTGAACAGCACGACGGCTGGATCGTTCGCCTGGCGCGTGACGCGCGGCGCGGTGCCGGCGAGCAGACCCTTGATCTTGTCGGCGGCACTGATCGAGGCGCGCACATCCTCGAGATACACGACGCGAGCCTCCGCGGAGATCGCCGCCATCAGCTTGTCCAGCTTGCCCTTCTCGATGAAGGCCTTCGAGGTCAGAATGGTCTTGACCTGCGCGGCCTTCATGGCGGCGGTCACGTTGACCGGGCCCGCCGAGAAGTTGAGCATCGCCGGCACCCGACCGATGTTTTGCAGCGCCATGAAGACGACGGCGACGCCCGCCGAGTTCGGCAGCAGCACGCCGACATTCTCGCCGGCCGAGGTGCCGTTCTCGAGCTTGCGGCTAAGCACCTGCGCGCCGAGGATCAGCTTGCGATAGGTCAGCTTGGTGCCGAGCGCGTCCTCGATGATGACCTTGCCGGTGTCGCGATCGCGGTAGGCGTGCCCGAGCGCTTCGAACAGGGTGTGATCGAGCATGGCATTCTTGACGAGGGCGTCGATCATCACGTCCTGGAGTGCGCTGCCGGCGGCGTTGCGGCGCGCCTTGCCCTTCAGCAATGGGTCGACCGGCAGCTTGACCGGCGGCAGGATGGTGACCGTCACCCGCGGGAACCAGGAGCGCTTGATCTGGCTGCTGTTGAGATAGCTGAGATGGGAGCGCTGCGCGCCTTCGATGCGGACCGGCACGACCACGGCGTCGGCCTTGTCCGCGATCATCGCGGTGCCGTCATAGACCTTCATCAGCGAGCCGGAGACGGTGATGCGTCCTTCCGGAAAAATGACCACCGGCTCGCCGGCGGCGACGAGCTTGATCAGGTCGCGCGCGGCCAGCGGCTTGGTCGGATCCATGGTGTAGTGCTTGACCACGCGCAGGAACGGCTTGGCCCACCAGGCCTTCGAGATGCCGGTATCGACAGCGAAGCTGGCGTCGATCGGCAGCACGGCGTGCAGCAGCGGGCCGTCGATCAGGCTGACATGGTTGGGCGCGATCAGCATGCGGGTGCCTGGTGGAGGCAGGTTCTCGAGCCCGCGCACCTCGGTGCGGAACAGTGCACGGAACAGCAGTCCGCCGAAGTCGCGCACACCTTCCTTGCCCCACTTCGTCAGGACAAACCACACCGCGCCGAAGCTCGCGACGCCGAGGCCGAAGAAGATCCAGCCGACATGCAAGCCGCCCGCCTGCAACAGCGCGACGAACAGCGAGCCGACCACCATGAACGCGGCCTGCAGCACATTGCCGGCGGCGATGATGCGGGCGCGCTCGAACGGCGCTGACCAGGCCTGGACGGCAGCAAAGGAGGGGACGACAAATAAGCCTCCGCCGAATGCAAAGGCGACGAAGTCGATCATCATGCGCAGGCCCGCGAACGAGGTAGCGAAACCGGCCGCGGTGATGTCCTGACCCTTGGTGGTCACGGCGATGGCCCAGGCGAGATCGAGGCCAGAACATCCCATGATGATGGCGCCGATCGGCACCAGTGCGAGGTTCGGGCGAACGTGGCTCAGGCTGGCGGCGAACAGCGAGCCGATGGCGATGCCGATCGCGAAGATCGCAAGACACAGCGTCACCACGCCCTCGGTGCCACCCACTACGTCCTTCACCAGCGCCGGCAGCAGCGACAGCACGATGGCGCCGACCAGCCAGAACCAGGAGACGATCACGGTGCCGTCCCACAGCCGGTGATCGGCATGCAACGTTTTGAGGAGGCTGAGCGTCGAGGTCCAGGGATTGGCGGTGACAGACAGTTCGGGCGCAGACGGCGTGGTCGCGGGAATACGGGAGGCGAAGGCCCAGGACAACAGGGCCAGCACGACCACGGCCGATGCGACCCAGCCCATATGCGCCGAGCCGGCCACGAACTGGCCGCCGGCGACGGTGCCGAGCAGGATGGCCATGAAGGTCGCGCCTTCGACCAGCGCGTTGCCGGTCGCGAGCTCGCCGAGCTCGAGCTGGTCCGGCAGCATGGAATATTTCACTGGGCCGAACAGGGCGGCGATGATGCCGAACAGCGCGAGCGCTGCGAACAGCAGCGGCACCGAATGCAGGAAGAAGCCGGCGGCGGCAAAACAAGCGGCGAAGATCTCGGCGAATTTGAGCCGCCTCGCGACGACGGACTTGACGTATTTGTCGGCGAGCTGGCCGCCGAGCCCGGACAGGATGAAATAGGGGAAGATGAAGACGGCGCCTGCCACCGTCACCAGCGCATCGCCGTGACCGGTCGCGGCACTGTAAAGCAGGATGATGACGAGTGCGTTCTTGAGCACGTTGTCATTGAGCGCCGAGAAGAATTGCGCCCAGAACAGCGGCGCGAAGCGGCGTGACGACATCAATTCCCTGATCATGACTAGTCCTGTTTTGAAAAAGGCAGCCTGAGATTCGTTACGTTGTCTGTGAAGCGTCACGACCGGAAGGGTGTGGACGAACGATTGCAGGGTGACGGTTGCCGGCCTGCTTTGTCCCCTCGATCCCTCCGATCCTGTTGGTCTCCAGCTGGTCTTGTTAGGTTCGCAAATATCTGGTCGCGGCCAGGTTCGGCCGGAAACGCCTTGTCGGGATATCGGCCCAGCGGTGAGGAAAAGCTGAACCGCATTGTCTAGCGCCGCGGTGTCGGTTGCGAATGTCGGGACATGGTGAGTCCCTTGTTGCAACCGGATATTGCATTCGAACCGATCGGAACGTGCCGGCTGCGTCCGTCTCAGGTGAGATGGGCGAGGTGGCGAAAGGGCGAGAGGCGGCCGAGCAGGCTGAACCGGCGGCCCTCGTGACGCGCACGGGCACGGCTCTTCCGCCACATCCGGAAGGTCGCGCGCCGCTCGGTGAGCACGCCGGCGATGTCGCAGGCATTTGCAATGCGATCGATCGGGGCCATGGCGAACCGCAGCAGGGCCCGGCCAAAGCCGGTCACGAGAGCTGCGGCGTCATCGAGGAAGGTGGCGGCGATATCAACAGCGAGGGTTTGCATTTTGCAGGTCTCCGGGTTAATTTGAACAATGTTCACATGAGTAGCTTGAAAATGAACAATGTTCAAGAAGATTCGTTGCGCGGGCAGAAAAAAAATCGGCGACGGCTTCAGATCGTGGAGATCGCCCGCGGCATCATTTCCGCTAAGGGGCTGAGATCATTGAAGGTTCGGGATGTCGCGGAGGCTGCCGGCTGCTCGGTCGGCAGCGTCTATAACGAGTTCGGCGACTTCGATGGGGTGATCTTGACCGTGAACCGGGAGACGGTTCAGGCGCTCACGGCGCGGCTACGCGGAGTTCCTGCCGAGGATCCCGTTCGCCAGCTCTATGGACTTGCCGCGACCTATCTCGACTTCTTTGCCGAGCACGCCAACCTGTTGCGCTCGCTGTTCGAGCATCGGATGGAGGACGACCGTCCTTATCCCGACGACATCCTTCAGATGGTCATGGATGCCTTCGCGTTGATGCATCCACCCCTGGTGCGGCTATTGCCGGATGCGGATGACGTGAAGATCGCGCTGTTGTCGCGCACGCTGTTTTCCGCGGTGCATGGAATCATCTCGCTCGGCCTCGAGGAGCGCATGGTGGCCGTGCCGCCGCAGATGCTGCGCCAGCAGATCGAACAATTTGTTGACGCCCATCTCGCCGGCCTCGGCATTTTGCCTCGGCGGTGACGGGGCGGGCAGCGTCAAGCGCGCGCAGCTTCGCGTGGCCGGGCTGTCACGACGACGTCCGGTCTCCCGCCGTCGACCTGGACCCGGTTACGTCCCTTTTCCCTGGCGCGATAGCAGGCTGCATCCGCACGCCGCATCGCGTCCTCAAGCGTGGTGTTGCGGTCGGCGATGCAGGCAACGCCGATGCTGGCGGTCACCGCAAAGCAACGGTCGTCCCAGGCGAAACTGAACAGTTCGAACGATCGGCGCAGCCGTTCGGCGATATCGACAGCTTTCGCGGGCGGGCACCAGGGCAGGATCAGGCCGAATTCGTCGCCGCCGAGCCGGGCCACCTGATCATGCGCATGCCGATCCTGTTGCAGAAGGCGCGCCACCTGGCACAGCAGGCGGTCGCCGGCGAGATGACCGCAGCTGTCGTTGACGCTCTTGAACTGGTCGAGATCGAGCAGGATCAGGCCCAGCGAACCCGCCGCGGCATCGTCCAGCTCGCTTTGCAGACGCGCCTCGAAGGCGCGGCGGTTGGACAGGCCGGTCAGCCAGTCGTGCGACGCCTGCCAGGCCAGACGCTCCTTCTCGGCGTGCAAGGCATCCTCGAATGCCTGTCGCTGCAGCACCAACCGCCGCGTATGCCAGATCAGGAGCAGGATCAGCGTCGCGGCGGTGACGATGTTGATGCAAGTCAGCGTCAGCTTGATGGCACGGGAGCCTTCACCGAGGACAGTGGAGAACCGCTTGGCGTGCACCGTGAATTGGGTGTTGAGATCCGAGAGGCGCGACGACAGGAATTGCAGTCGGTCGTCGTCTTGAATGGGGCCGTTCTCTAGCTCGGACCGGATCACCTCGCCGAACACGCTGAGCTCCAGCAGCATGGGATCGGTGGCAGCCCATTCGCGAATCGCTTCCTGGAGGAAGCTGACGCGATTGAAGTAGCGAAACAGCCAGATCAGTCCCGGCACGTCATCGGGATGGTTGCCGCCTTGCAGGAAGCCGATGCGGGCGACCTCGACGTCGACCGGATCGCGCTCGAGCGCCCAGCGCGCGAACTCGTCGCCAATGGGAACGGCGAGCGCGGCGCGGTATTGTGCGAACTGGCTGGCGTCGCCCGAATGCAGGTAGCGATGGAGGAAATAGAGGGCGTTCTTCTGCGAGCGCGACCACAACGCTTCGCCTGCAACATAGGCGCGGACCGATGACATCACCTCGAGGCTGAATCCCGCGATCGCCGCCTGGAGCAGGACGACCATCACGAAAGGCGAGACGAGCTTGATGACGTGAAGGAAACTGTGTCCCTTCGTCGACGTCGCTGTTCTGCGAAACACCCTGCGTTCCCCAAATCGATCAACGATCCCAGCGGAGCGTTGGCCTACAACGCGAAGTAGAGCAGAATGTTGCTTAACTCGACCTGAAAACGCGAGCGACTGCACCGCACGGTGAAGGCGCTGTGAAGTGGATGCGCGCAGATCGCGTCAAATACCGGTCAATCGGAACTGGCGCGGCATCGGCGAACCAATGCTTCGCATTCATCGTGCGCCGTTTACCCGATCGAGAGGAGTCCAGTCCGCTGCTAGAGCATGATGAGATAAGGCTCGATAGCCGCAAAGGCGAAGGTGGGCTCCCTCTCCCGCTAGCAGGAGAGGGTTGGGGAGAGGGTGCTTCCGCAATGGGACAATCCCCTAATGGAGAGAGCCCTCACCCGGCGCTTCGCCATAGCCGAGGCTTTGCCTCGTTGTCTCTTGAGATGACGGCCGCCGAAGGCGGCCTACGCCTCTCCCGCAAGCGGGAGAGGTGAGCGAGCCCGAGGCAATGGATTCGACCTAATGCGATTCCACTTTACACCAGCACCGGCTTGCGCACGCGGCCGGCATCGCCGAACACGCGCAGGTAGCGCTCGATCTCCGAGGGCAGGCCGGTCGCCTTCTCCGGATTGTCGGAGAGCTTCACGGCCGGCTGGCCGTCGACCGACGACACCTTGCAGACCAGCGAGATGGGATCGAGATTGAACGAGCCGTCCGGCGCGCAGCCGACGAAGTCGTTGGTGAGGTTGGTGCCCCAGCCGAACGAGAGCCGCACACGGCCGGCGAAGTGGTGATAGGTCTCCTCGATCGAGCCGACGTCCATCGCGTCGGAGAAAACGAGCAGCTTGTCCTTGGGATTGCGGCCCTTCTTCTTCCACCAGGCGACGATCTCCTCGCCGGCCTGGATCGGCGGTGCGCTGTCGGGGCGGAAGCCGGTCCAGTCGGCGACCCATTCCGGCGCATCGCGCAGAAAGGCTTTCGTGCCGAAGGCGTCGGGCAGTGCGATCAGGAGATTGCCGCCATAGGTCTGGCGCCACTGGTCGAGGATGCGATACGGCGCCCAGCGCAATTCCTCGTCGTCCCTGGCGAGCGCGGCCGCGACCATCGGCAGTTCATGCGCATTGGTGCCGATGGCTTCGAGATCGTTGTCCATCGCGAGCAGCACGTTGGATGTGCCGATGAAGGACGAGCCGAGGCCTTCCTTCACCGCCTCCACGCACCAGCGCTGCCAGAGGAAGCCGTGGCGGCGGCGGGTGCCGAAGTCGGACAGCCGCAAATTCTCCAGCTTGCGCAGCCGCTCCACCTTGGTCCACAGCTTGGCCTTGGCGCGGGCGTAGAGCACGTCGAGCTCGAAGCGGCCGCGGTCCTTCATTGCTGCGCGCGAGCGCAGCTCGTTGAGGATGGCAAGTGCCGGAATCTCCCACATGGTGGTGTGGGTCCAGGGGCCGTGGAAATGCAGCTCGTACTGGCCTTCGACCTTGCGCAGCTCGTATTCGGGCAAGCGGAATTCGGCCAGCCAGCGGATGAAGTCCGCCGAGAACATGTGGGTCTTGCCGTAGAAGGTGTTACCGGCAAGCCAGATCAGCTCCTTCTTGGAGAAACGGATGGTGCGGGCATGGTCGAGCTGGGCGCGCAGCTCGCCCTCGTCGATGATCTCGGCGAGACGCACATGGCGCGAGCGGTTGATGACCGAGAAGGTCACTTGCTGATCCGGGTAATCCTCCCGAATCATCTGCAACATCAACAGCTTGTAGAAATCGGTATCAAGCAGGCTGCGGATGATGGGATCCAGCCGCCAGCTGTGATTGTAGGTTCGGCTCGCAATGTCGGTCACGGTCATGAGGGGATTTTAGCGTGGCTCCCTTTGCGCAACCAGTGGCTTTGGCGGGAATCAGGTTTTCGCAGGCCGCGGCCCGTCGCTCAGGCGGTGGCCGTCGCCGCGACAGTCTCGAGTTGATTCCTGATCCAGCGATGGGCCGGATCCTTCTGGTAGCGCTGGTGCCAGACCATGAACATCGGCAGCTCGGCCAGTGTCTGTGTGCGCGAGGCCAGCGGAATTCGCACGTGGGCGAAGCCCAGCATGACGCCAGGCGCCAGCAGGCTCGGCATGCTCGCGAGCATCTGCGAGCCGCGCAGGAACGATGGCACGCCCGAAAAGCTCGGCACGGAGATGGCGATGTCACGGTGGAAACCATTGGCTGCCAGGCGACGGTCGAAGTCGAGCCGCTCGTTGTCGGTGTAGACGACCGTGATGTGGCGCGCGGCAAGATAGGCGCTACGGCCGCTTGGCGCCGCACGCGCTTTGGCGTCGTAATAGCAGACGTAATGGTCCCTCAGCAGCCGCTTCTGCACGATGTCAACGCCGGCGGGCGGCAACGGCGTGATCAGCAGATCGCAGCGGTTTTCGCGCAGCATCGCAGGCGAAGGCGACTGCGAGGGGATCACGCGCAAATTCAGGCTCTTCACCTGCGCGGCGACATGATCGAAGAACCGTGGCAGCAGCAGGTCGCGTTGGAAGTCATTGGCGGCGACCGTTAGCGAGAGCTGGGCCTGCGCCGGCGCGAAAGCGACGCCGCCGGCGAAGCTGCGCATCTCGTCGATCAGCGCGCGCGCCTTCGCCGCGAGGGCCTGGGCGTGCGCCGTGGCGACGATGCCGCGGCCGGATTTGGCGAACAGCGGATCGCCCGCGATCCGCCGCAGCTTGTTCAGGGCGTGGCTGACGGCGGATTGCGTCAGGCCGAGCCGCGTGGCGGCCGCCGTCACCGAGCCTTCCTCCAGCACGGCGAGGAACAGCTCGAGGGCGTGGCCATCGAGGGCCAAATGATCGATTTCTTTCATGCAATATATTATAATCGATCTATTTATCTGTGGAATAGACCGGCTCATTGATCTCCCGATAAGCCGCGCCCCCGGACCCCGGGGCGCCAAGGGAGAGACAACGCCGATGAATGCCCAGGCTCCATTCGCAGCCTTGCAGGATCCCCGCCTCAACCGCCCCGAGCCGTTCACGCCCCGCGACGGCGGCTTCTTCCAGCGCGACCGTTCGATCCATCCGCCGGCGCATGCGCCGGGCTACAAGTCCTCGGTGCTGCGTTCGCCGCGCCAGGCGCTGCTGTCGCTGGAGAACTCGATCTCGGAAATCACGGGGCCGGTGTTTGGCCAAAACGATCTCGGGCCGCTCGACAATGATTTGATCCGCAACTACGCCAAGGACGGCGATCCCGTCGGCGAGCGCATCATCGTCCACGGCCGTGTGTTGGATGAGACCGGCCGCGGCGTGCCGAACACGCTGGTCGAGTTCTGGCAGGCCAATGCCGGAGGCCGCTACCGGCACAAGAAGGACACCTATCTGGCGCCGATCGATCCCAATTTCGGCGGCTGCGGCCGCGCGCTGACCGACGACACCGGCTACTACTACTTCCGCACCGTGAAGCCCGGGCCCTATCCCTGGCGCAACTACGTCAATAGCTGGCGCCCCGCCCACATCCACTTCTCGGTGTTCGGCTCCGGCTTTGCGCAGCGGCTGATCACGCAGATGTATTTCGAGGGTGATCCCTTGATCCCGGTCTGCCCGATCCTGACGACGATCCCGGACAAGGACGCGCTCGACCGCCTCGTCGCGCCGCTCGATCTCAACGCCTCGACACCCTTCGACTCGCTCGCCTACCGCTTCGACATCGTGCTGCGCGGCCAGCGCTCCACCTATTTCGAAAATCGCTCCGAAGGAAACTGAGCAATGCCGCAGCCGCTCAACTACCTCAAGGAAACCGCCTCGCAAACCGCCGGTCCCTACGTTCATATCGGTCTGATCCCGGCAATGGCCGGCTTCGACATCTTCGAGAAGAACTTTTCGAATGTCCTGGTGACGCCGAACACCAAGGGCGAACGCATCACGCTGGAAGGCAGGGTCCTCGACGGTACCGGTACGCCGCTGCGCGACGTGCTGCTGGAGATCTGGCAGGCCAATGCGGCCGGCCGCTACAACCATCCGGCCGACCGCTCGGCGGGTGCGCTGGAGCAGGAGTTTCGTGGTTGGGGCCGCGCCGGCTCCGACTTCGACAGCGGCCTCGTCAGCTTCGAAACGATCAAGCCCGGCGCCATCATCGACAAGGCGGGCCGCAAATGCGCGCCGCATGTCAATGTCTGGATCGTCGCGCGCGGCATCAACATCGGCTTGAACACGCGGCTCTATTTCTCGGATGAAGAGGCCGCCAATGCCGCCGACCCCGTGCTCAACCTGGTCGAGCCGCCGGTGCGCCGCAAGACGCTGGTTGCCACGCGCAGCGAACGCGCCGGCAAGGTCGTGTATGCCTTCACGATCAATTTGCAGGGGCCGGAGGAGACGGTGTTCTTCGACGTGTGAGGTGCGGCGGCCGTCCCGAGATCATTCCACCCGGTCGCCCCGATTGATCGATCCGCGCGTGAGGAATTGCGGTGGCTGCCGCAGCTCGCGCGGCCGGTCGGCGGGATCACGCCCCACTTTTGGCTTCAGCTCTGCCAAATCAATGAATACGTCCGTCTGTCGGCGCAGGTCGTCCGCGATCATGGGCGGTTGAGTGGAGAGCGTGGAGACGACCGTCACGCGGACACCGCGGCGCTGCAGGGCTTCCACCAGCGAACGAAAATCCCCGTCGCCCGAGAACAACACGATCTGATCAACGTGCTCGGCGAGCTCCATCGCTCTTACGGCGAGGTCGACATCCATGCTGCCCTTCACCTTGCGGCGGCCGGTGGTGGCGTCGACGTACTCCTTGGTGAGCTTGGTGACGACGGTGTATCCGTTATAGTCGAGCCAATCGATCAACGGGCGGATTGACGAAAACTCCTGATCCTCGATGACGGTCGTGTAGTAAAAGGCGCGCAACAGTGAGCCTCGGCTTTGAAATTCGCCGAGCAACCGCCTGAAATCGATGTCGAAGCCGAGCGCCTTGGAGGTGGCATAGAGATTGGAGCCATCGATAAAGAGTGCGATCTTCTCGAGAGAAGACATTGTGCACAAATCTCCAGTTCCGCAAAAAAGCCGGTCCAGCCGACAGGTCACGCTTTGCCAGCCGGAAAACACTGAAGGCGCCGATGGCTTGCTGAAAAAGGCGGCGCAGACGACCAGACAGGGGTAGCCGTCTTGCGCCAAGGTCAGGGAGGTTCCATGCCACCAGCGCCAGGGCGCCGAATGCAGCCACGCTAAAGCCTGCGCATGCCCCACTCAATTGTACTGAGGTAAAGGGCCTATATACGAAGGTAAGTGGCTGCGAAGACGCCGGATTGAGCAGGTCGGCTCAAACCACGGCCTGCGACCAAAGTCTATTATGCCAAGCGCGTTGATCGGGAACCAAAGCGCTGGCGAATGCTTCCTCCAACTATCCTCGTTGAGAGGTGTGTCATGAGCAGGTTGCAAGAGCGCGAAACGGTCCCTGACGTCTACAATCTGTTTCTCGCCGCTGTACTCTTCATATCCCCGTGGCTGTTCAAACTGACGATCAGCCAGGGCAAGATCGACCTCTGGGTAACGAGCGCGATCATCGGCATCCTGTCGCTGGCTGCCATCATCGCCTATCGGGATTGGGAGGAGTGGCTCAACGTTCTGATGGGCATTTGGCTCATCGTGTCGCCCTGGTTGCTTGGCTTCCCGCACACGCGCGCGATGCACCTCAGCATCGGCTTCGGTATCGTCATTGTGCTTCTGGCGCCGCTCGATCTCTTCCTCCATTACGACAAGAGGCATCCCGAGGAAGAGCCGATCCATGGCAGGCAGGAAAGCGCGCGCGAGTAGAATGCGACGCTTGGAAGTTTGGCATCCGGGGCCTCAGCTTTCGCTGCCATGGAGCTGCGCGCGGAAGGCGCGCGGCGATAGTCCGGTGGCCGCGGCGTAGACGCGGCTGAAATAGGCGGGATCCTCGAAGCCGAGCGCGTACGCAATCGTCGAGACCGGCAGGTTGGTGTAGACGAGGTTGCGCCGCGCCTCGCGGATCAGCCGGTTGAGGATCAGATGCGAGGCGGTGTCGCCGGTCGCCGCCCGCGTGATCCGGTTGAGATGCGTCGGCGTCACCGACAGCGCATTGGCATAGTCGGCGACGCTCCAGCGCTCCAGATGATGCTGCTCCAGCAGCGCCTCGAAGCGGCGGAACAATCCGCTTTCCGCTGAACCGTTGCCGCCGCTCTCGCTCGTGAGCGCGCGCGCCACGAGCCCGATCATGGCCGACGACAATGCGCGCAGCACATGCGCGCGGCCGAAATCGCGGGCGGCGTGTTCGGCGAAGATCTGCTTCATGGTGGCGCGAATCTGCGGCGTGCCGCGCACCACGCCCGATTGCGACAGGGCTCCGCGCAGACCTTCGGCCGCAAGCAGCGCCTCGTCCAGAATCTCCGCCGCGATGGTCAGCACCCAGCCCTGGGTATCGGGCACGAAGCGGAAGCCGTGGACGTGTCCGACCGGAACGTTGACGATCTGCATCGGTCTCAAGGATACCACGCGCCCGTCCAGCGTTGCCTCGCCGCCACCGCGCTCGATCAGGAGCACCTGGTGCAACCGGGCGTGGCGGTGCACGGCCAGTGTCCAGTCGTGCAGCACCGAGCGGGACGCGATGGTCTCGCAATGCACGACGTCGGGCAGGTCACCGGACTCGCCAAAGAGATTGTAGACCCGGATCGCCGGGGCAGGGGCTGTGCTTCTCATGTTCGAATAGTACAAGACAAAGACGAAACCCTCCATCGGTTTGCGGCTTTGAATCTGCAAAATAGCGCCGACGGGAGGACGCAAAAATGAAAGTTCAGGTCTGTATCATCGGCGGCGGGCCGTCCGGGCTGCTGTTGTCCCAGCTGCTGCATCTGAAGGGCATCGATACCGTCGTGCTGGAGAAATACAGCCGCGACCACGTGCTGGCCCGCATCCGCGCCGGCGTGCTCGAGCACGGTTTTGCAAAACTGATGCGCGAGGCGCAATGCGGCGAGCGGATGGACCGCGAGGGCGAGATCCATCGGGGGTTCGAGATCGCCCATGACGGCATGCTCTCCCAGATCGACCTGCACAAGCATTCCGGCGGCAATTCTGTGCTGGTCTACGGCCAGACCGAGCTGACGCGCGACCTCTACGAAGCGCGCGACCAGCTGGGCGGCAAGGTCGTGCACAATGCCGAGGACGTGACGCCACATGACCTGACGTCGGACCGGCCCTACGTGACCTGTCGTTCGAACGGCGAGACCGTTCGTATCGATTGCGACTACATCGTCGGCGCCGACGGCTTTCACGGCGTCAGCCGCAAGTCGATCCCGAAAGACGTGCTGCGCGAATACGAGAAGGTCTATCCGTTCGGCTGGTTAGGAGTGCTGTCGCGCACGAAACCGGTGTCGCCGGAGCTGATCTATGTGAAGCACGAGCGCGGCTTCGCGCTCTGTTCGCTGCGCTCGCAGGTGCTGAGCCGCTACTACATCCAGGTGCCCTTGACCAACAAGGTGGAGGACTGGAGCGACGATGCGTTCTGGGCCGAGTTGAAGCGCCGCCTGCCGGTCGAGGTCGCCGGCCGCCTGATCACCGGTCCGTCGATCGAGAAGAGCATCGCGCCCTTGCGCAGCTTCGTCGCCGAACCGATGAGCTATGGACGCCTGTTCCTCGCCGGCGACGCCGCTCACATCGTGCCGCCGACCGGCGCGCGCGGACTGAACAGTGCTGCGTCGGACATCTACTATCTCTACCACGCCATGCTCGCGCACTATCACCACGGCGACGATTCCGGCCTCAAAGGCTATTCCGCCAAGGCGCTGGCGCGAATCTGGAAGGCGCAACGCTTCTCCTGGTGGATGACGATGCTGCTGCACCGCTTCCCCGACCGGCTCGAATATGAGGACCGGCTTCAGCAGACGGAGCTCGACTATCTGCTCTCGTCGGAGACCGCGCAGCGCCTGCTCGCGGAAAATTATGTGGGGCTGCCGTTTTAGGCAGGAGCGCGTCTAGCGCGGACGTCTTCCCTTCTCCCCTTGTGGGAGCCTGATCAGCCAAAAAAACCTAACGCAATCAATGGGATAGGTTTTCGGTGTCCACCGTTGTGTCCCGAAGCGCTTCTGGAATGCCCGGAAGCCTCTTGCGCGGCCCGCCCGGTGTCCCGTGGCCCTGCCGCCCCCCGGCGCGCTGGACGGCCTTTCTGCGGCCTCCTGCCGCCTGCCCGTCGTGATGATGATGGTTCGGCCTTGGCCGCCGACGCGGAAATAACGCATGGGCGAGGCGCGCTGCAAGGCGGCGCTACCTGCCTGCGAACTTGGTGAACACATGCTCCAGCGCAGCTAACAGGCACACCGTCGTCCGCTCAGTGTCTGTCAATTGGCGTTTTTCTTCCCGTGCGACCTTGATCCAAGCACTGCGCTCCAACCCCAACTCGCGCACAAGCTCATCAACATCGATGTCTGCCAGTTTCATGGTTCTTTCCGAATTCCGTGTCGCGCATTTGGCGGCTTCATTTTTTCAGATAGAGCCCGGCAATCGCAATGATCGCTGTTACGATTGCGAGATAAAATCCGCGCCGAGGCCATTTCTGTTCTTCCGCTGCCACCCACTTGCGCGCAGCCTCGTCCTTCTCAGGTGCAAAGTTGGCGTGCTTGATTTGCAACTTCACATTTTCGATGCCGCGCTGTTTAAAGTCGTCGTGGTAGGTGCCCACAAATGCCCCCTTACCCAAGCTCTAGGCCTGCATCGCCTTTCTTTTTTGATTCAGCTTCCTGCGCTGCGCAGAATTCCAAATCATTACTTTTCGTCCAACTTGGCTCCCAATACCGAGCGAGATAAAAGGGATCGGATACCACCACCACTTCACGCGCCAAGTCGGCATTTGGTCCGTTGGCAGTTGTGGAGGCCTTGACGTTTCCGACCTAAATTCCGGTACATCACCGGCCCTAACCCAATCGGTAAAGCCATCGCGCCAAACGAGCACGTTTTCAGGTTCGGACATGCGCGCAAGCGTGTCTTTCAATTCTTGAAGGGTTATCGGTCCAATTTGCCCTTTGTAGTCTGCGTAATACCAAGCCCCAGACACAAGTCAGCCCTCTTGCGCCGTGCTGCCGCGCACGATTTTAAAAGGCGCATAGGGGCCTGCCACCGCAGCGTTGGCAACTGATGGATGCGCCGTTATCCCCAAAATTCAGGGTCAGTGACCGTACTTGCTGCCGACATTACGGGGTCCTTCTGAGGGCGTGAGGAACCGGGGGGACCGCGCGACCGCGCCCCTTGAGGATATTTGCCATCGCGCATTTCGGGTTTAATTTCCTGCGAACCGGTACACAAAGGGCGGTGCGCGATGTGGCGCGATGCCGTCGTCCGACATCGACGAAGTCCGAGCGACCGTCAGTGCAGCCCGTCTTGGTGCAAACCGGACATTTGGCCGAACCACAAAGTCTCAGAGGGGCCGATTCTGTTGAAAAAGGCGGCTGTTGCGACGCAGAGATATCAGTGATTCAGTCTGTCTAATTGGCAGGACTGAAGATCATGATGGGGCATCGGCAAGTCGAACAGGCCACGTTGTTCTATGAGTTCTCGCTCGAAAGACATATCCCGACTGATCACTTGCTGCGGTTGATTGACAGGTTTGTCGATCTTGAACAGGTCCGGCGGGACCTGGCGCCTTTCTACAGCAGCATCGGTCGACCTTCGATCGATCCCGAGCTGATGATCCGGATGCTCCTGATCGGTTACTGCTTCGGCATCCGATCGGAGCGGCGCCTGTGCGATGAGGTTCACCTCAATTTGGCCTACCGGTGGTTTTGCAGGCTCGGTCTGGATGGGGCGGTGCCGGATCATTCGACATTCTCCAAGAACAGGCACGGCCGCTTCCGGCAGAGCGACCTCTTCCGTCGCGTGTTCGAGAGCGTGTTGCGCCGCTGCATCGAGGAACGACTGGTCGGCGGTGAAGGATTTGCAGTCGATGCGAGCCTAATCAAGGCCGATGCCAATCGGCAGAAGGGAATCGAAGGCGACAAGGGACTTCCGCCGGAGGCTGCCGGCCGAGCAATCGATGAGTATCTGGCTGTCCTTGACGATGCCGCTTTCGGAGCTGCGACCGAGGTTACCCCCGAAGTTCGTATCGCCTTCCGATCCGGCGGCGCGCTGGACGGGGGCGCACGGCGGCCAAGCGTTTTTCGCCTATTCGACGAACTATCTGGTCGACATCGAGAACGCGATCATCGTCGATGTTGAGGCAACCTCAGCAATCCGGCAGGCGGAGGTATTGGCCGCTAAGCGCATGATTGAGCGCTCGCTGGAGCGGTTTGATCTCTATCCGAGCCGGCTGCTCGGTGACAGTGGCGATGGCTCGGCCGAGATGCTCGCCTGGCTGGTCTATGAGCACGGGATCGAGCCGCACGTTACAGTCTTCGACAAGTCGGCCCGCACAGACGGGATCTTCTCACGTGACGACTTCACCTACGACCATGCCGGGGACATCTATCGTTGCCCTGGTGACAAAGTTCTTACCACGACCGGAACGTTGGTGAATGATGGTGCCACCATGCTTTACCTCGCCAGTAAGCGCGATTGTGATCGTTGCGCATTGAAGACTCGGTGTTGCCCCAAGCAGTCTTCACGGAGAGTGCCGCGCTCGATCTACGAGGGCGCTCGCGACATGGCGCGCCAGATCGCGAGATCGTGGGAGGGAGGCACCTCGCGCCGGCTCCGCAAGAAAATCGAGATGTTGTTCGCGCACCTCAAGCGCATTCTCAAGCTCGACCGTTTGCGTTTACGAGGTCCAAACGGCGCGCGCGACGAGTTCATCCTCGCAGCCACCGCCCAAAACCTTCGAAAGATGGCCAAGCTGATCCCGATGCCTACCCCGAGGCTCGCATAGGGTCGGTCGAGCAGGTCGGCCACGTCGCGACGGAGCTATTACAACGAATACTACCAGCCTTTTTCAACAGAATCGGCCAACATCGGAAATGGGGCAACACGTGACGGAGCAACGCCGTCAAGCTGGCGCGGCTGCGTGATGAGCTAGACACCGGGCAAGGCGTAGTGTGTCTTCCGGGCGACACACCTTGCAAATAGAGCCCGCGTTATTTGAGCAAGGCTCGCAACTGCTCGGCACTTAATTATTGTCATCCCGCCGGAACGTTCCACGAGGATCATACGCGGAACGAGGGGCGGAAAATCGTAGAGGTTGGGACTTGAAAATAGCTAACCGCCTTCGGTTTGCGGCGGCCCTGTTTGGATCGATGACCATTGGCATAAGCGCCGCTTCCGCGCATCATCCCGGGATCGGCGGTATCGGCGGTGCAGGCGGTATCTTTACGATAGGCGCTGGCACCCTCGACGAGGGCCAGTTCGCGTTTTCAACCTTCGTCGATTATCTTCGGCTCAAGCAACTGAGCGAACCCACGCTGCTCGCGAACGTCGGGAACGACGTCCCATGGTCTGCAAACCGTCGAGAGCTACGCTGTTGCGCTTGCCTATGGCATCACCAATGATCTCACGGTGTCGGTGCGTCTGCCATGGGTGCGCCGCACCGGCATTCTCGAAGCCGTGCAGGAAGACCCGGCTCAACCGGCCATGGTGCGTGACCGAGGCAATACATCGGGTTTCGGCGATGTCACGGTGCTCGGCCAATACCGCTTCGTGAACAATCAGGTCAGCGGAACGCAGGCTGCAGTGCTGTTTGGTGTCAAGGCCCCGACGGGTACAACCAACTTGGTTGATAGGTTCGGCGAAATCTTCGAGGCCGAATTTCAGCCCGGATCGGGCTCTTGGGATGGGCTCTTCGGCGCAGCGTTTAGCCAGCGCTTAAATCCTTCGTTGAGCTTCCATGCCAACGTGCTGGCGATTGCAAACGGCACCGGAACGCAAAACACCAATCTCGGCAACCGCTTCCTTTATAATGCCGCGCTCTCCTACCGGGTCTTTGGCGAGACCGCGAGCGAGCCGCATACGCACGATCCACGGAACGCTTATGCGCATGCTGGCCATGACCACTCGATGGTGACCAAGGCTCCAATGGTTGCCGCGCCGCACGGCCACGTTGCGCTCGATGCGTTACTCGAGATCAACGGCGAATGGCATGACAAGCAGCGAACTGCTGGCGTCAGTGATCCCAATTCGGGCGGCAACACGGTTTTCATTTCGCCGGGCCTTCGGCTGACGGTCGATAACTGGTCGAGCTACGTGCTTGTCGGCATTCCGGTCGTTAACAACTACAACGGTGTGCAAGCCACCCCCGCATGGCGCACGTTGGTGGGGGTCTCCGCCGTCTTTGGACCCTGATCTACACGGTGAAGTCCCTTGTGGGTCAAAACGCGACTTGCGTTCTACGTCGGCTCTTAGGCCGGACCGGACGTTCACTGCCTGCCCTGCTGCTTGATCTTCCAGAGGCGATACGCCTCGTCCTCGTAGGGATCATCGCCTGTCGGCGGCGGGATCAGCTTGGCACCTTCCTTGCGGAAATGATCGAGACCACGACCCATCGCCTTGCCCTTGATCGTGTGCTGGTCGAGCGCCCAGTCGGGGATTGTCGGGACGTGGTTCTCCAGCATCGATCGCAGGCCGATGGCGGCTGCGAAGTGGCAGCCCGCGCGGGACTTCGGTGACCGGCACATCATGCGAATGGCGTTGCCCACCCTGAGCCGGGCTTCGCCGATGCTCTTGCTGTACCGCTCCCTTGACGCTGCGAGCGATGCGGCGACGAACGGAAAGACGTGCGGCGCTGCCAGCGTGTCGAGGTCTTCGTGGCAGATGACTTCGAGGCGGTTGCAGACCATCGTGTGGAAGGCTTTGGACGTGTGCATGAGTTCAACGGCGAACTCCATGGCCTCGCGCTCCATGCCCCGCCTGATGGCCTTCTGCATGGCCGAGACGCAGGCCATCGCGGGAAGGCCGCTCTTGGTATCGGGGATCATCGGCGTGCTCCGTCGCGCGAGACGGGGAGAACGATGATCTTTCCCGCGATCATGGCCGCGACAATCTCGCGGGCCGCTTCGAGTGAACGGGCGTAGACCGTGAAAACAGGTTTCGGAAAATGCTGACCGGGTATCGTCTGATAGACGATGAAGGGCTGCACGGGCTGCTCCTGTGATTTGTTGGAGCCTGAGAGGCAGCCATGCAGCGCGCTTGCAGTAAAATCATGTTTTCCCGAAAGATTCATTGTCCCCGCCACTTTTGCGGGCTTGGAGTGTCCGGGTGCTTCGCCCGCGACCGGCGCGGTTGCGTCGTCCCCGTTGTGCCCGGCGCGTTGTCCACCGCTATCCCTAGCGGCTTGCCTGCCCGGCGTGCTGCCGTGCATTTTCTCGCCATGGGCACCAAGTCACGCGAGACCATTTACGGCGGGTCAGTCCGGGCGGCGGCTGAGCGCGCGACGGAGGCGCGCAAGCAAGCCGACCAGCTCGCCTGCGAGGCGTGGAATAAGCGCATGCTCGCCTTCAAGGGACCGGCGCAACCGTCGCCGACGCTCGGCGACGCGCTCAACGCGGGTTACGGCTATCTGGAAGTCCGGTGCCTCGGCTGTGACACAAATCAGACCGTCGCGCTCGACATCGTGCGGCGACCGAAGTCAACGCCAGTTCATGAGCTGGAGCGATACATGCGCTGCAAGGACTGCTCGCAGGTGCGCGGCTATCCGTACAAGCGCAGCCATTTGGTGGCGCTTCGGCGCACCAAGACTTCGGCGAGCGATCCGCCATCAACGTGGTGGCCGGGTGAGAGGTGAAATGATGGTGAGGCAGCGACGATGAACGGGAGCCGCTACTACGTGGTGCGATCAGAGGGCACGAAATACGGCATAGGCTTTGGTAGCGCGCTCGCTATCGCCATCAGCTACACCACCAACAAGTCGATCCTCTGGGCGATCATTCACGGCATTCTGGGCTGGCTGTACGTGATCTACTTCGCACTGTTCTGGTCGTAGCCGTCGCCGATGTGCAACCTATACAGCATCACCACCAACCAAGCCGCGATCATCAACCTGTTCCGCGTCGTCAATCGCTACGTCGGCAATCTCGCGCCGATGACGGGCGTGTTTCCGGACTATCCCGCTCCCGTGATCCGCAACACCGACACCGGCACCGAGTTGGCCGTGATGCGATGGGGCATGCCACCGCCACCGCGCACGGGCGGGCCGCCGGTCACCAATATCCGCAACACGTCATCGCCGCACTGGCGCGGCTGGCTCAAGCCGGAGAGCCGCTGCCTTGTCCCGGCCAACAGCTTCGCCGAGTACGCGCCGGAGCCGAACCCTGAGACCAAGAAAAAGGACGTGGTCTGGTTCGCGCTCAACGATGATCGTCCGCTGTTCGCCTTCGCGGGCATCTGGACGACGTTCAATGGCGACCGGGGCACGAAGTCCAAGCCGATCCCGGGTCCGCATCAGGTCTACGGTTTTCTCACGACATCGCCCAACGCGGTGGTCGAGCCGATCCACCCGAAGGCCATGCCCGTGATGCTCACGACCGACGAGGAGCGTGACGTGTGGATGCGTGCGCCATGGGACGAGGCCAAGGCGCTGCAACGACCTCTGCCAGATGAGGCGCTCAGGATCGTGATGCGGGGTGCCGACAAGGAAGACAAGGCTGCGGCATGATGAACTCAGCCGACCCGCGCGTCGAGTTCATCCTACAAAACGCATCGCGGCTGATCGTTGTCGCAACCAGATGCGCTTGGTCGTTCGGCGCCGCCGACGGGCTCAATGACATTCTAGCATCTCGGCCTGACCATCATGGCGAATGGCGGCAGCCGGTCTCGGTTCTCCATCGAGACGTTCTGCTGATGGCTGCACTGCGTGTGTCCATCCTGCTCGACGCCGACCGCACGGCGGTCAGCTTTCAGACCGTCTATCATGCCCTCAAGGAGCCAGCGGTGCAGGCGACGCTTTTGCAGGCGCTGGACGCCAAGTGCGGCCCTGATGTGTTCACTCCCACAAGGGGCGATCTGATCGGGACCTACCTCCAGACCTACAGCGAGATCGATTGGAATGTGCACGGGCGACTTGTGCACTTGCGCAACTTGGGCATTGCCCACCTGTCGCTCGACCAGTTGAGGAAGTCGGTCACGCTTCCTGAGTTGAGGGCGATGGTGGAGCTTGTCGCCCGGCTTGCCAGCACGCTGCAACAGTTCCTCCAGACCGACACTGCGTTTCATGGCGACATGGTCGAGGAGTGCAGAGATCAAGTAAAGCGTGTGATCGATTGTGGTCCGGAATAGTCGGTGAACGCGGGCCAGATCGCCTCGGCTCTTATCATGCGAAGGGAAACCCTAGGCTATGAATTCCACCGAAGGAAGCGAGTTTGTTCACTTCGACGAATACGAGGATGTGGTCGCAGCCATAGAGCTCGTGGGCTCGCAGTCTATCGACGCTCAGAAGAGGCCGAGCCACTGGAAGTGGATCATTATGGCCATGCAGAATGCTGTGCAGGGTGCCATGGTGCTCTCATTAAGTGGAACTGACGGATGCGGCGCACTCGCCCCCAAGTCTCAGAAAAGAAATCGCGCGTGGCTGCACCATCTAGGTCCGGACCGGCCGCCAAGGGTTATGGCCTCCTACGACGTTTTGCTTGAGCGGATCATGAAATCTGAATTGATGGAAGGGCCGGTGCCCGATCTGTCACCGGAAGATCACCGAAATCTTCAACGACTAAACGAACTACGGCGTCAGTTCGCCCATTTCAATCCCACTAGCTGGGGAATTGAACTCAACTACATACTGGACATCATACCGGTCGCGCTTAACCTCTTCGAGTTTCTAACGACGACCCAAGGGCGTCCAAATCTTAATTTCACCGAGGAACACCGCGCCCGTATGCAGCAAGCCTTGTGTCAGGCGCGCGCTGCCGTCGAAGCATTCAATGAAGCAGCCGGTGCAGCGGTGGTCGGTCGCCGCCTTTGATACCTGGGCCGCGCGACCTGCCAGCGCGCATTCTCCGGTGAGAATTCGCCGCTGGTGTCGTCCCTCATGAGCAGATGCCGCCAGCTTGGTTGCTGGCCGACATCGTAAGCGAAAGCGGTGTACCGTTGCCAGCGTTCGCAAGCCAGGCAGCGAATACGGGCGACCTGCTCTGGACACTCCCATCACCGCGCGGCATCAGGTCCGGCTCCCATCATGTTCGAGGCGGGGCGGCCCGGACGCTCACGCGCGCCAACACGTTCGTCCGGGGCCACCCCTGTGGGCAAGGTGAACAGGACCACCCCGCCCGCACGCACGCGCGTCCCTCACGGGTCACGTGCGATCTCGTCATCGCTTCCACGGCCACGACAGCCCCGGCGACGTGCCGGGTGCTTCGCTATTGCGCGGTGTGGTCACCAACCGCACACCAAGCAGCGCCTGCGGCGAGACCTCGGCACGGTGCTCCACAGGGAGCCCTTGCGATTGCGCCTGCCAGATTAGCTCGCTTTCATCGGGGTCGACGGCGAGCAGGTCGCCCATCACCTCGGCCTCGCGCTGTTGCCGGGCTTCGTGCGTGCGCGGCGAGCCACCCTCTCCCACAAGGGGAGAGGGGAAGTACGCCCGCGGTTGACGTCGCTACTTCCCTTCCAACGTGTTTACCGGCGTCCACTCCGGCGGTGGCGGATTAGCAGTTAATGCTTTTGCGCGCTCCGCGAACATGGATGACGGCGGATCGATCTTCGCTGCGCCGTCGAACGCTTCAACCGCCTTGCGAAACTCGCGCGCCCGCCAGCAGGCCAGCCCTTCAGCATACGCCGCGGCTACCTTTGTTTGCTCGGCGCTCTCCGTGCCTTTCTCCGCCAGCGGCTCGAACACCCTGATCGCTTCGCCGCGCCCCAGCACCCTGATCGCATCGAGCTCGCGCCAGGCGAAGGTGTCGCCGGTCTGCGCCATCGTGGTTTCGGAGACCATGATCGCGGTGCCGTAATATTTGTTGGCGCCCTCGAGCCGCGAGGCCACGTTCACGGTGTCACTCATCACGGTGTAATTGAATCGGCGGCGCGAGCCGATATTGCCGACCACGGCTTCGCCGCTGTTGAGGCCGATACGGTGCGACAGGCCATGGCCGGCGAAAGCGGGATTGTCGGCGTTGAGCTCCGCCAGCTTCTGGTGGCACTCCAGCGCGGCATGGACGGCATTGCGCGCATGTGCGCGATCGTCGGCCGGAGCACCGAACATGGCGACGATGGAATCGCCGATATATTTGTCGACGTAGCCGCCATGGCCCTCGATGATATCGGTCATGGCGGACAGATACTCGTTCATCAGGGTCACAAGCTCGCCAGGCGTCATCGTCTCCGCGATCGAGGAGAAGCCGCTGAGATCGGAGAAGAACATGGTGACATTGCGCATCTCGCCGCCGAGCGCCGGCATCTTGCCGGACGCAACCATGGTGTTAATCACTTCAGGGGCGAGATAGAGGGCAAAGCTCTTGCGCAGGAAGCGCTCGTCGCGATCAGCCAGCACGAAGCGGTAGCCGATCATCATCGCGAGCGCCGCAAGACTTGCGAGCGCCGGCTCGGTCAGCGGCAGCGCCAATGCGTGAACGAACGCACCGACGGCCATTGCGGCGTAAACGGCGGTGAGGCCGAGCCAGGCAATCAGCGCGCCGCTCGGCGCAAGCATGCCGGCGGCGCAAGCGATGACGAGGGCGAACGCGATCGTGAGGATGCTCCGTGCGGGAAAGCCGAGCTCGGTCACGGCATCGCGTTCGATCAGGTTGCGAACGACGGTGGCGTGCACGAACACGCCGGCGACATCGCTGCGCGGCCGTTGCGCGCCACGCTCCGGCGCGGGCAGGGCGCATCGCGCGGCCGGCGTGCCGTCATATCCGCCAGACAGGCGCATCGAGGTGAGCTTACGGTCCTCGAAATTCAGGACCGTGCCGAGCAGCACGACCTTGCCGTCGAAGGCGCGGCGAAAGAAATCGCGATCGCCCTTCTCGACGCAGGCGCGCAGGTCGGCGAAGGAGAAGGTCGGGACGTCGCGTCCCAGCCCGCGAAAGTTGAGCGTCATTGTATTCGGCATCGCGCTCGGGATCGCATAGCCGGACAATTCGGTCGCGCCGGACGGCGCAATTTCAGGCTTTGCGCCAAGCGCACGCGCAGCGAGCTCGACCGCCATCGCGGGGACCGACCTGCCTTCGATGGCAAAGCTCAACGGCGTTCGCCGGATCACGTCGTCGGGATCGGTGTAGACATTGAGCGCGCGGACGGTGTTGCGCACGGCCACTTGCTGTGCGCGATAGGGCACTTCCGGATGATCGATGCTCAGGATTTCGCCGAGCACGAGTTTGCCGCTGTCGGAGATTTGCCGCAGGGCGATCAGGTAATCCCGGTCAAATCCCTTCATGCGGCTGCCGACCGCCATGTCGCCGAAAGGAATCTCCGACTGCTCGATCGAGCTCGGAAAGATCACGTCGAAGCCGATGACCTTGGCGCCGCCCTCGGTGATGCTGCCGAGCACCCGGCCGATTTCGCGCGTCCAGGTCTGGGTCGGCGATCCCTTGAAGGGTGGTGTGTCGTAGGTCTCTCCATCGATCGCCACCACGACGACTGGCGACGTCGCAGGTTCGCGGCGCTCGCCGACCAGCTTGCCGCGCATCGCCGTGAGGGTATCGAGCGAGAGACCTTGCAGCATCTGGAGCGGCGGGGACGTGACGATCGCGCCCGCGAGGAGCGCAATCAGGATCGCCGCAACGATGTCCCGCCTGCCGATCCGCCGCATCGTGTTGTCGAGGCCGTCTATTCGAGCCGCAGCAAGCGGCCGATCACCGGGGTGGGCGACGCGGTGGCGCTGGCATCGACCTGGAAGGCGTAACGCTTGGCGCCGAGAATGGCGAGATAGCTGCCGCCCGGGGTCAGCGACTTTCCGGTCTTGGCAAAGTCATAGAACTTGCCGCGGATCATGACGTCGTTCTTGAGCGGCACGCTGATCGTGGGCTCCCTGCCGTCGGTGCGCTCGATCACCAGCGTGCTGCCGCTCTTGGCCTGGACCAGCGGCGCGACGCCATAGATCGTCGGCAGCTTGGACGGAGCGCCCTTGGCATCGGACCGCATGGTCCGGAACGTGGTCGCGGCACTCTGGTTCGCCTCGCGTTCGGAGAGCTGCGCCGCCTTGGTATCACAGGGCACCTTGGCGCGCTGCACGTCGCCGAGCTGCACGGTGCTCTGTTCGGTGCCGACCAGGACGACGCCTTCGCTGATCGTCTCGCGCAAGCAGGATTTGAGATAGCTGAGGGTAATGCTGGTCTTGGGCCCGAGCTTGATGATTTTGCCCGGCGCCACATAGTCCATGAACTCGACGCCGTCGATCTTGCCTTGCACATCCTCGACGATTGCGGCCGGGGTCTCCGCCAGGGCGGGGCCCGCAACACAGAACGCGCCGACAAGGGCGCCGATCAGGCTTCTCATGCGTATTCTCATTCAGTTCGACCGATGCTTTGCCGGTCCCCGTCCCGGTCCGATGCTTAGCAGCGGCGCGCCCAGGCAAGTGTGACCAGAATCACTCTTTGATATTGGTGCACTTTATCAGGAACAGGTTCAAATCGGCGATCGGGTATCAAGCCGACCGGCGGCGATCTCGACCACCTCGTCCCACCGCGACAGGAAGGCCTCGACGCAGGCCGGATCGAACTGCCGACCCTTGTTCTCGACCAGGTAATTGCGCGCCACCTCGAGCGGCATCGGCTCCTTATAGGGCCGACGGGTCGTCAGGGCGTCGAAGACATCGGCGACCGCGACCACGCGCGCGGCGACCGGAATCGCGTCCGCCCTGAGGCCGTTCGGATAGCCCGCGCCGTCCCAGCGCTCGTGATGGCCTGCGGCAATTTGTGCTCCGAGCCGGATCAGCTCGCAGCTGGAATCCGCCAGGATCCGCTCGCCGATCGTTGCATGCGTCCTGATCACCGCCATCTCCTCCTCGGTGAGCTTGCCGGGCTTGAGCAGGATATTGTCGGGAATGGCGACTTTGCCGACGTCGTGCAGGGGCGCGGCCAGATAAATGTCGCGGCAGAGCCGGGCCGGCAGGTCGAGCTGTTCGGCGATGATGCGGCTATAGCGGGCGACTCTCAGGGTGTGCTCGCCGGTGTCGTTGTCGCGGTATTCGACCGCGAGCGCGAGCCGCAGGATGATCTCCTCCTCGCGCTCGCCTAGCTTTCGTGTTGCTGCCGCGACGTCGCTGGCCAGATGCGCGGCACGATCGCTGAGCTTGCGCACGGCTGCACCAAGCTGAATCAAGTTGCGCAGACGTACCGTCATCTCGACGCTTTGCGGCTGCTTGGGCAGGAAGTCGGTCGCACCGGCCTGCAGCGCTTCCATTCGCCGCTCAGCTCTGCGGACGGCGCACTGCTCGATGCAAGAGTCGTTGAAGCTCTCACCGTGCGGCATCTCGTAGTCGACCAGCACGAGGTCGAAGACGCGCTCGCGCGCGCAGGCCAGCGCTTCGACGGGATCGAGGAAGGTGGTGGCTTCGACCAGACCTTCGGCCTCGATATGACGTTTGAGGAAGTTGAGGACGGAACGGCTGTCATCAACCAGAAGCGCTTGGGTCAGCATCGGCGGCCGGGGCTCTCTTCGCTGGCAGAGGCACGAACCCCACGCATAACCCGAGCGAATTTAACGCGAAGCAAATGCCCGTACGGAGGCCATGGCGCTCAAGGAAATGCGCGCCGCGCACGAGATGTCAGCAGGCTGTGCACGCTTGCATGCATTTGCGCGAATTACGCGGGAGTGGACCCGTAGTTATACGGAGGCCTGCGTGTGCTCATTCGATCGCGTCGAACGCGTATCGGAATTTGGTAGAGGCGGGCAGCGATGGCGCCCAATCCCACGGATGCGGTGTCGTTGTCGCGCCACACGATGCGATCGCTATCGGAATGGCGGACACGTTTTTATTCCCACATTCGCACAAGGCCTTTTCCGGCTTGTTCCAAGCTCTGAAAGAGGTTGGCCGCATCTATCAAAAAAATGAACAAAAGTGCATGGACAATATACATGCGGCCCTCAAACCACGTCAGGACGCGCTCAAAGAATTTTCTTGGGTATGGGATTGCACTAAAAAGAAAGACGCATGTCGGTCCCAAGACCAGCGATCCAATGATATCGCTTGGATAGTGCCACGCAAAAATGACCCGAGGGAGTGCAACGACCATCGTGGTCCAAAGGAAGCAAAACAAGCCCGCCCATCGGTTCTCCAGCAAAGTAACCGTGGCTAAGGCGAAAAAAAGTGTCGACGTGTCGCTGGGGAACGAGCCTGTACGATCCCAGACCACCCTCCATCTGTGATCGTCGATTATTTTCAGTTGAAGCGCTGGATCCAAAAGTGGACGTGTATGGCTAGCGAGATGAAACTGCAGCCAAACCGAGAGGACAGTCGCGACACAGACTGCAAGGAGTCCGGTCAGCATTCGGCTGCGACGTTCTCTGCAATCCCCGGAGAACCACAGGGCGATCAAAGCAAAGAATAGCGGAAAGCCTCTGACGAGCTCATTGTTGACAAGCTCCCACAGATACCGCGACTCGCTTCCCCCGAACGAGTTGAGACTCCGCAGGAGCTCCTGATCCCAAATACCGTTCATCATTAATCACTGAACCGCATTTTGAGTTTCGCGGGCAATCATATCAGAAGTCAAATTGACGCTTGCTGCCTCCTGGGATCATCTACATTTTTAGTTAGTCGAAGAGCATTTAGGCCGTCTCATCCCATCACGCCGCGGGCCTCGGAAGAGCTCGTCTCCAATGGCGGGCAAGTGATCGCCCGGCCTCATGCCGAACGAATTCCAATGTCGGTCGAGCGCCGGCACGACCTCTCAACGAGGTGTGCACGCTTGCATGCATTTGCGCGAATTACGCGGGAGTGTGACCGGTAGCTGTACGGAGTCCCGCGTTAGGGGTTTGTCGTTGCGGTTGCCCGCCGATTGCAGCATTGCGGCCATTCGCAGCGTCTATGACCTCATTCGCGAGGCGTTCCGCCGCCAGGAGCGGCTCGAGATCGACTGTTCGAGCGTCGATAAAGCCGACGTAACCTCGATCCAGCTTCTGCTGTCGACCGCCAAGACGGGCGAGGCGCACGGCCGCCCGGTGGTCCTGACCTCCTTCTCTCAGTCTCTGCGCACTACCCTTCGCCGCGCCGGCTTTGCCAGCGAGCGATGATGGATCAGCACTTCCCGCAAAAGAAAGATGGCACCTGATGGCCACGATTCTGACCGTCGACGATTCCCCCAGCATTCGGCAAATGATCAAGGTCGTCGTGCTCGAGCCGGCCGGTCACAACGTGGTCGAGGCCGGCGATGGCGCGCAGGGGCTTGCCAAGGCCCAGGCCGGCAAGCTCGACCTCGTGATCACCGACCTCAACATGCCCGTCATGAACGGGCTGGAGCTGATCCGGGCGCTACGCAAGCTGCCGAGCGCGGTCGGCATGCCCATCGTATTCCTGACCACCGAATCCAACGACACGGTGAAGAAGAAGAGCGCCGGCGCCACCGGCCTGATGAGCACGCTCGGCGAAGGCTCCGCGGCCTTGCCCGCGGTCGCTGCGCGCCTCGAGACGGCCGGTGCCGGCGCGCAGAAACCGCGTCCGCAGGACGAGGCCATGCTCGATGAACTCTTCGCGCGCTATACGATGGAGCGCGAGCGGGACGTCCACAGGCAATTCCTGCAAACGCGCGGGCTGGCGTCGATCGCCACCACGCGTCGGGTCGAGGCGGTCGAGACCGCCGATGACGGCATAGAACTGTTCTGACGTCGCTGCCGGCTTCAGCAATTTGACAGGTTGACTTTGCGAGGCATTAACCGTGGCGGAATGCACGCCGCTTGGGTCATTGTCGCGCCCCCCGGTTCGTTGCAAATACGCATGGAATTCATGGCGGATGTTTCCATGCTGAAAGAGGGCAAATACGCGGCGTGGTTTAGAACCGCGCAGGCGCAAGGCACCGGCATTGTGCATCTATCTCAGGGCCGGATTTCGGGCAGCGACAGCTTCTTCACCTATGCCGGCTCCTATCAATTCGATGACGACCAGCGTTTCACGGCCGTTCTGACCACGCGCCGTCATGCCGAGGGCCCGCCAACCGTGTTCGGACGTGACGAGGTCGAAGTCTATCTCTCCGGCGTCTTCAGCGGTGCGATGGCGACCTGCTCGGGGACGGCCAAGCAAGCGCCTGACGTGAAGTTCGAGGCGACGCTGATCTACAGCCAGGAAGACGCGCCGCCTGCCGACGTCAGGAGCGCAGTCGTGAGGCTGAACGCAGATAAGCTGCCCAAGGGGCCCGACAGCCGGTACCGGCCGCGGCATCCGTTCACGGCCGGCCCGTCCAAGTGAATTCGCGCAGCTCCGCGCGCGCCCAGCACCGTGATTAGCGTTGCGTTGACACTGTTGTCTTGAAATCACGCCGCGGCCGCGCTGCAGCAACTCTGCCTTTAGAAGCGGGAGCTAGTCTCGCGGCCGATCAAGCGTGGTGGAAGAACATGCCTCAAATCTGGATGACATACGACGAACTTGGCGCGCTTTGCGGCTGCGGCGCAATGGAGGCCAGGGACCGCGCCATCCATCTGTCGCTCGATCGTCGCAAAAGTCGCGACGGGACGACGCGGGTCAAACTCGATCTGGCACTGACGGCCAAGTTCTTTGCATCCGTTCGTGAGGCGGATTTCGAACTCGATTGCGCCATTGAGGCGCTGCACAACACCCACCGGCAGATGGCCGAGCTCCTGGCTCCCACCCAGCTCCACAACAGGCGTGGGGCGGCCTGAACCTACGCGTGTTCCGGCCTACGCCGCAGGCTAATTCCGGCGCTCGTTGTCCCGAATCAGCATAAGCTCTGCAGCGGAATTTCCGACTGTCGTCGGTGTTCAAATCGCGATGGGGAGCGAAGCCTGCAGGAGGAGTGCATGAGCAAAGCCGTGTGTCGGCCGTCGGTGGCACTGTTGGGGACGATCGCGCTGGTTGGAAGCGTCATTGCAGCGAGCGGAATGGCAAACGCGGAAGCCGTGAAGCTGCAAGCCGAGCTCAAGGGAGGCAATGAAGTGCCCCCGAACAGCTCGTCCGGATCGGGCAAGGCAGAAGCCAGCTACGACACTGTAACGAAGGTTCTGACTTACACCGTCACCTATGCCGGGCTGACGGGACCGGCAATGGGGGCGCATTTCCATGGCCCCGGCGAAGCCGGCAAGAACGCCGGCATCGTCCTCCCGTTCAAGACGGTGCAAAGCCCGATCCAGGGCAGTGCCACGCTCACCGACGCACAGGCGGCAGATCTGCTGACCGGAAAATGGTACGCGAACATCCATACGGCCGCGAACCCGGGCGGTGAATTGCGCGGCCAGATGATGAAGTAAGGACCGGTTGCGCGTGCCACCGGTCATCTCGCTCAAGCGATACCGGTCGCTTCAGGACGGCGGTCTCGGCAAGAACGCCAGGATCATCTGGGCGAGCATGACACCCACGGTGCCCCCCGCCGCCTTCTGGAGCACGTCGAGAAAGCCCGCATCCCGGTCGGGCATGAACGCCTGCATCAGCTCCAGCCCCATAGCGACCGCCACGACAAGCGAGCAAGCCAAACCGAGCCGTCCCGGCAGCAGGAAGGAAAGCAGGAAGCCGAGCAGCCCATAGGCGCTGAAGCGCTCGATCACGACGATCCAATAGGCCTCGTGATGTCCCATGAGCGCGGGTCTTCCCGCCAGCTTCGCCAGGGTGGCATAGACGATCAGCGCTAGACAGATGCTCGCGGCTGCGATGAGGTGGCTCCTGCGCATGGCGCCAACATACAAGGTTGGGCGCCCGTCCGGTTCGAAAGACGAAAATATCGTTAAAGGCGTTGGCCGCTGTCAAAGGCCCGGCTGGCACAAGCACGGTGATACCGTTTGGCGGCTCACCCCCCGTTAGGGAAATGGAAGTTCTTCCTCGACGGTCAGGCCACCAAAGCCGCATCGTTCGAGACCGCCGCGCCTGACTGCGCCGCCCGGCGCGACTCGACGAGCTCACTAAACCTGGCGAAGGGCAGGGGCGGCGCAACGAGATAACCTTGGCCCTCCGCTACGCCGGATGCGAGCAGTGCGCGGAGCTGCTCCTCGGTCTCGATGCCTTCGGCGACCACGCTCATATGGAGGTCTCTCGCGAGCGCCACCAGCATCTCCACGATCGTCGTCGTCGACGCGTCCACCGTGATGGTGTCCACGAAGAACTTGTCGATCTTGATCATGTCGGCGCCGAGGCCCTTCAGTCGAGACAGTCCGCTATGGCCGACGCCGACGTCGTCGATGGCGACGCGGAAGCCGTGGTCCCGCAGCTCGGCGACAACCGCCGCGGCGCGCGCGAGATCGTCGAGCTCGTCGCGCTCGGTTATCTCGACCACGATCTGGCGCGCGGAGACCCTTGCGGTCAGAACCTTGCGACGCAGCGTTTCAACGAAGCCTGCACTCAGCAGATGCCCGGGCACGACGTTCAAGGACATCTTGAAATTCTTGTTTGCCCTCAGCAATGGCTTCAGCTCGGCGAGCGCCGATCCCAGGATCTGCCAGGTCATCGCCTGGATGCGTCCGCTGGATTCGGCGAGCGGAATGAAGTTCATCGGCGGGACGACCGAGCCATCTCGGCGCAGCCAGCGAACCAGAATCTCGCAGCCCTTGATCTGACCTGTCCTGAGATCGAAGATCGGTTGGTAGTACGGCTTGAATTCGCCGGCCGCCAGCGCCCGGTCGAGATCGGCGACGGGCCCCTCCATTCGGCGGCTGCGTGCCAGCAGGATGCCAAAGATTGCGCCAAGTCCAAGGGCTACTGCGAGCGCGGGCCAATAAGCCTCGTGATTCCGGCTCGAAAGCACCGCATGCTCGAGCCCGATCGTGGCATGAAGCGGGAAGCGCGTGGAAGTCCTGTCGAAGCTGATCGGCTCCAGCAGGGACTTGCCGGCGTCGGTCTGGAATTCGCCAAGCTTCTCGCCACTGCTCAAGGCGAGGATCACCTCGCTGTGCGCCCGCAGTTCGGCAGGCATGATGTCGAACAGGCTGGCGTTGATGCCGACAATGGCGACGAGGGCGGAGCTGCCATTGATGTCCCTGAGCACGCCCAAGGCGTCGCCGCCGAACTGCTCCACGCGGAACAGCGAAAGCGCCTTGTCGCGCGAAGGCAGCATATCGCGGCGATTCACCCATCCCTTGTCGAATTCGAGCGTCTCGGAATAGGCCGAGCAGATCACCGAGCCGTCCGGGTTGACGAGGCGGACGTCCTTGATCGCCGAGCGCTGATAGACGTGGAGGCGGATGGCTTGCAATGCCGCGGGCTCGCAGCTGGCGAGATTGCGCTTTGCGAGCTCGTCCAGGCTGGCCGCGGCAAAATCGACCGCAAATTCGGAGCGGCGCAGAACGACCTCGGTCAACTCGCTCAGCTGATGCGCCTGCTGGTGGCGAATGACGGCCTCCGCGGCGAAATGGCCCGCCAGGGCGAACGCCATCGTGCTCGCAAGCAGGAGCGCCGCAAACGGGAGGTCGGGTCGCTGTAATCTCATCCGGTCCGGGCGAAATTCAGGGCAGGCTTGAAAATTGATCCTAGCCTGCGGGGACTAAGATAGCGTTTAACGGGCCGAAGGAACGGGGATGCCCAGCTACGGAACCACCTTTAGAGGGGCCCAGAAGAAGACGTACAATTGGCCGGTGAACGGGCCGGACCGACCGCCGCAGGCAGGCGGCTCAATCCACGCTCACCGCCCGCCGCGATGGCGGACGGAAATGACCTCTGGAGAAGGTCGGCTCGGCCTATCGCGGTGGAGCGTGGCGGGATGGCGGGTGGCTCGCAGCCGAAGCACCACGAAAGCGACGTTGATCGCCAGCCAAACCAATATCGCGGAAATGGCAAAGTGGAGCACTGCCAGACCTCGCCGTGAAGTCTGGAATCAAACACCCAATGGTTGCTTTGGTTCCGTCCTGCCAAGGCGAAAAGCTGCGGCTGGGTCGAAGAGGAGCGTTACCGCGATGATCCTCGACTCTCTGTTTCCGAGGCTAGCCTTTCTTGCTCGCTTTCGGCTTCAACGAAAGACCAAGCCGCAACGCCATGCGCTTGATCGCATCAGGCGAGCGCCCGAGAACTTTCGCCGCCTCTTCCAGCGAAGCCGAAGACTTGGCCAGCTCCATGAGCCGGCGGTCTTCCTTGAACGACCAGGGCTTGCGCGCCATAACCGAAATGATCCTCTCGTCGACACAAGGGACAAAGCCGCCAAGCGACCCATGTTCGCTCGACGGCTTTGCTTGGGTGGGGCCGGACTTGGGGGAGCCCGGTGCGAAGATGGATAAGCGAAACGCGAGACTTCGCAACAAACACTGCGGATTAAGCTAACCGCTCAACCTTACCGCGATGAAGTTGGTGTATGACGCTCCGTATAACCACGGAGGTTTCGTCGGAATTGTCTGCAATCGCCAGCAGCCACGTGCGAAAAATGTGTCGGAGGTAGCTTCATCACGCAAACTACAGACATGCTCGAGCACCAGCGCGCTTGCAGCTTGCGGCTGCTTGCCGAGGTGAACAGGGGTTAACATCGTCGGCTGGATATCGCTCTCGGACAATGAGAGATTTCGTCATCCTCTCCTGCCCCTCGGTTTTCGCGCGACCAAACTTCAAGCACCATGTTGCACAAACTTCATGATCGTCTGACAAAAGTTTCAGCGCCGATGACCTTGCAGTCGTCGCAACATCACGTTGAAATGTACCGGGAGGAGCGTTCCGAAAATTGGGAACATTCCAAATGCTTGCGATTCTGGTTTTGATTTCGATTTTTGCAGCTGGCTTTGGCTGTGGCTATGGTGTGCGAGCGTGGCGCTCGCGCAAGCGATCAGAACGATATCGTCTCTATGCGCCCTACACGCCGGCATCGATGGGAGTGAGACAAAGCGAGCATCCATCGTAATGGCAGAACCATGGGCGCGATGTTTTGGTCGGAAGTTGATCTTGCCTCGCGGCAAGGTCGGATAACCATGTGCGGTTAGGTTAACGTGGTGCGGTCCTTGAGAGCTTCGGAAAGGCAACCTAAAACGTATCGGTTCATTGCGAGAGTTTAGCCGCCTCGATTTTCTCGGGGCCCGCATGGGTGGGGTAGATGGCGTATTTGATTGCGCTGCTGGGCGCGACCTGCGTCCTCATTTTGATCGCTTTTGTTTGTACCTTTGATCGGCGGTTGAAAGATCTTCCGGGGCCTTGGATCATGAATGAGGGCCATTCGAATGATTGATCAAAGGCACAACGCACCCCGCAGGTATTTCGTTGACGCCCAGGGGCGTCGCGTCCTGATCGGCCTTTCGCTGGAAGAGACGGCGGAGTTCGAAGCGCTGGATCTTTCATCGAACGAGACAGCGCAATTCGCGTCCGAGATTTGCGTGAACGACGGAACCGTTGCGGCGGACGAAGTTCGCTGGCTTGAGCTCTATTCCAAGCACGAAGGGGCTTGGCGGGCGTGGATCGCACAAAGCCAGGCGGAGCGGGCGCAGGATTTAAGCTTTGTTAACTATGTCTGACCGATGGTAGCCGCCTAAATCTCGAATGTGGGATGGCCCAAATGTTTCAGCTGTTCCTGAGAGCGCGCGCACACAATCTTCTCGGCTCCCGCCGTGAGGACAAAGGTTTTAAAGCCCGCTCCGTCGAGCGTGACGCAGAGACCGACCGCGCGCGGATCGGTGCCGTGCTGGCGGCGATCGAAACAGCATTGCAGGAGGCGGAGAGGGAGCAGGCCGGCCTCAACCGGCGTGTTGACGATGCTCTCGCACGTGCATCCGTCACCTTCGGAAACGGCACCGATGAGTATCTCGAGCGGGAGCCGCTCGACAATTATCATCAGGATCTCTTTGCGGCCGACATCTCGAATGGCCAGCGACGGCTCAAGGAATTGGCAAGCACCATCGCGCACTTGAAGTTCGTCAAGACCGCAATGCTCACGCGCTTTCCGGATTTCAAGCCGCCGCAGCTCGACAGCTAGTATCGCGGATCTTGCTGCGCGCTCTGCGGCCATCCTTCGAGACGCCCGCTCTAGGCGGGCTCCTCAGGATGAGGACGGAATGCGCGGCAGCAGTTTCAACGGGTGCTGACGCCGATTAGCGTCATCCTGAGGAGGCGCGTAAGCGCCGTCTCGAAGGACGAGGCGTGTGCGCGCAGGCCGCCGCCAAGAGTCATTTCCGATAGCCCTGCGGCAGGCAGGCAGACCGCGTGACAATTCGGCGCTGCTTTGCCGTTGGGCGCTTCGAGCCTTTTTGATATGGTTCGGCGGCCATTCACGGATTGAAGGAGCGAAAGAGGTGCCAGTCAAGAATTTGAGGACGTTGGTTGGATTGGCATGCGCTTTGACGCTGGCCGCGCCGGCGACGGCTTCGGCCATCACGGCGGAAGTGGCCCGCGCATGCGATGCGGCGATGGCCAAGGCCTTTCCGCCCAGACAGATCGGCAACCCCGCGGCCGGGAGCACCAAGGGAACGGCCAAGGATAAGCGCGAATACTTCCAAAAATGCGTTGCCAACAATGGCAAGGTCGACGACATGCCGGCGGACGCACCAAAGGACAACAAGCCGGCGAAATAAGAACAGGGTGGCTACGGCCGGAGCGTTTTCGAGCGAAGTGGATACCGGTTCGCGTGAAGAAAACGCGTCAAAACTAGAATCTAGTCTAGAGCTTCGGTTCTGATTCAATCAGAACCGATCATGCGTTAAAGCATGATCCGGAAAAGTGCGCCGCGGTTTTCCGAAAAGATCATGCTCAAACAACAACCTAAAGCGCGATGACGATACATCCTGATCTCATCGCGCTTTAGCGTCGGGGCGGCGGACAGGGCGAGTAGAACGCGCCGTTCGCCGCATTGATGCGTTCGACGCATTGATTGGGATCAGTGACCGTTCCGGCGACCGTGAAGTCGTAGCCCATGCCCTTGACCACCACGACGTAGCGGCCGGGGGCGAGCGTAAAGCCGTCTTGCTCCGATTGGAGCAACAGCATTCTCGACTGGTCTTCGACCGGACCTACCTTGTAGGGGTACGACATGCTGCGGATGACCCAGGAATCGCCGGCGCTGACCATGGCGGCTTTCCCGGTGGCATCGACGCCCATCGCCCGGGAGACCTTCGCGACCACCCGAACTTCGGTCCCGCTCGCATCGACACCCCCGTCGGGCCTGAACACGATGAATCTGACGTCGCCGCCCATCAATGTGGTTGCGCTCGGCGTGTTGATGGCTGCCGAGATCGCGACGCGCCGGTCCGGAATCTTTCCGGGCACCGGCTTGAGCTCATGGAGCTGGCCCTCGCTCAAGGCGTAGACGCCGAACGTCGTCGGCAAAGGCATCGACGGCTGTGCAGCTTGCGTCGGCTCCTTATTCGGGGTCCGTTCAACGGTTTCGCCCACCGAGGGAGTCGGAGTGACAGCCGGCTGAGATTCCGGGCCTTTGGGTGCGCGCTCGAGCGGCAGCGCCACCTGCGACAATGTGGTCGGTTGTGTCCTCAATCGCGACCAATAGGCAGCCGCGGCCCCGACGCCCGCAATGACCAGGAGGATGGCGGTCAATCGAACGAGAGATTTGAAGACGCCGCTCCGTTTGAGTTGGTCCAGCGATCTTGACGGTGCCGCGGGTCCGCGTGGCGTTTCCGCGGCCTTCGAAGGGGCTGGCGAAGCCATGGCCGGCGGCGTCGGAATGGGCGGCGGAGCAGGGGCGTTGTCCGGCGCAGAATTCGCCACGACAGTGGCGGCTGCCCTTGCCGGTGAGGACGGCTCGCTTCGCTCAAAGGACCGTTCGACCTCCCGGATGGCGCGTTCGAGCACTTGCTGGAGCGCGCGCGCCTCCCGCGCATCGGCGTGGTTGAATTGTTCCAGCAGCCTGATGCGGGCCAATTCGTAAACGACGTCCCGCATCTGCCCGGGGTCGTCGGAGATTTCGCGGATCCGCCCTGATAACAGGCGGACAAGTCCAGCCTTGATCTCGTCCGCGTTGGCTGCAGTGTCGCCGGGCTCGGTCATCAAGGCCGATCAACTACCCCGGATACAGCTGTTTCGCTAGGCTTTTTCATCCCCGGATCCCTGGGTCCTGCGCGCACATGTCTCGAAGAGCTTGCTTTTGGGCAAAAACCTGTGACATTTCGCCCAGCTCCTCTTTCCGGTGTTTGACGATGCGCGGCATTTTGACAGCAATCACATTTTTGGCGTTCCTGGTTCAGCCCGCTTCGGCGCAAGGGGTCAAGGATCAGGCCAACACCACCAGCTCCAGCATCATCACAACGCCCACGAAAAAGGCGCAGACCATCCAGGCCGCGTCGCGGCCGACCGCCGTCCGAAATGTGACGGGGAGCCTTCCTGCCGGAAGGGCGGTCCAAGGCGTCTGGCGGGATGGCAAGCTGATTGCCGTGCCTCGGTGAGGTCACGCAAGGAACCGTGAAGCAGCCGTGAAGGAACGGTGTTCGCCTCCCTGACGTTCTTGCTCGGGAGATCTCGCATGAAACGCTTAGTCTTGATCACACTCGCGCTTGTCGTGCCTGCCGGCGCCTGGGCCCAGGGCGTCAACGATCCGTCGACGCCCAATCGCAACGTGATCATCGTCAACCCGTCGCAGCCCTCGCCCTCCACAGCGACGCCAAATATTCCGAGTCGAATCGAGCCTCCCGTGACGAGGGGCGGACACGCTCACCCCTATCACGGGAACAGAACCCGGGGCAGCGGGTCGAGCCGTCGTTAGCCCTGCCTGCAACCTTTCGGTGGCGTCGTGAGACAGCTATTGCGGGTTTACCTCGACCTCCAGGATCGATGTCCCGCGATGATGACGGCTCTTGCCCGAGATCACCAGCGTGAACTTGTCGGCGCCGGGCGTTTCGTTTCCTGCCGAATAGCGGAAGCCGGACCCGACCACCGCCAATTGTCCCCATGATGGCCCGCTCACGACCGACACGTTGAAAATCTGCATATACGACCAACGCAGTCCCTGGATGCAATCTGCCCCAGGCGCGATCGACATGGTCCATCTCACTGAATCTTCCGAAAAGGCAAACGGCGTCCGCTCCTTGATGCACACGGGACTGGCGTGCGCCGTCAGGCCAGACATGAAGGAAGCCGCGACGGCAATACTTAACAGCAATAACGGTCTCGCACGCATTCTCGGCCACTCCACCAGCGTGTGCCGAAGTTAACAGCAATGACCTAACGAGGTCTTAGAACAGAGCGTTTGCGCTCAAGCCGATCAAATGACGCGGATCTCAGATACATCAATCATCCGTCGGCCCCTTTCCGGATCATGCCATCCTGCCCCTGTTTTGCCCGACGACCGAATTTCGGAAAAGGCGTAACCCATTGATCCGACTGGTGCCGGCTACTGTGCATGGGGTTGTTTTTCAATTTTTTGATAGGACGGCGCCGAAGGCCCCCAGGTGCTGAAATCCCCGCGAGCTAAGTGGAAAGGTTGCCCCGCGAATTGGCTTTCTTGCAATCGGCAAAGGTATAGACTGAAAAGCTGGAGATGAGGATATTGGTCAATGGCGGTCCTTGTCGCTCTGCCTGGAGTCATCAGCGTGCGAACGGGTCGACGTGGCCACTGTGAAAAGCGGTTTGGGAAGCTGCCTCAGGCGGTCATCATCGTTGCCGGTGTGCTCGGCCTTAGTCTTGCCTGTCCGTCCTTGTGTCTCGCTCAGACCGAACCGGAGCCCTCGATCAACGACTATCTTCCGCCAAGCGAGCCGGAGATCACGCGCGACGAATGGCGGCAGCGGATCGAGGACGCGCGGCGCCGCGCCAAGGAGGTTTCGCGCGAGCGGCGGGAGCATCCAGAGCTCTACAAGCCGATTCCGGAAGATCCGGACCTTGTCGCGAGCGAACGTCTCCTCAACGACGACAGCTTGCAACGAGGCGACATCGTCGCGACCAAGAAAGGCATGTTCGTCTACCAGGGGCGATCCGAGCAACCGCGCCGCGATCACGACTTTGTGCCGGTCAACCCGAAATCGGTGCGCTGAGGAATTCGCGGCAGCCCCAGGAGCGATGGCAACGAAGCTCGCACGGGTTCAGTATCGCCGCATGATCTCGTTGAATTTGGGGTCGGTCACTTTCGTGGTCTCGAGCAGCAGCGACTTGCCTTGCGGCGTCGCCTGCACATAAGCCGCGATCAGCAGGGGCTCGTAACGAGAGCGATTGGCCAGCGCCGACCGGATGTCGGACTGCGCCAGGAGCTTGATCTCTTCATCGGTCGCGGCCGCGCTCGACGTCACAGTCTGAACGCGAGAGAAGGCAACGTCGATCGGCACCGATCCGGTCAAGTAAGACATCTTCACCGCAGGCGTTACCGCCTCGCCGGCCTGAGCTTGTAGCGTGCCGAGCGTGAGCCATAGCGCGGGCCTGATCGGTGATAGTTTCAAGGCGGCCACGACGGCACTTTGAGCTGCCTTGTTCTCGCTGGCCCTGCCGCCCGCGTCGATGGCAGGGTGGTGAAGGAAGTCAGCGGCCATCGCTGCCGCGTAATTCGCAAGCAGCTCGCCATCCCATGAAAAGGATGCAAGGCCACCGGCAGCCGCCAGCTTGGCCTTGTCGGGCGGAATCTCGCCCGAGAACAAGTCGCTCGCACGAAAGTTCGGCCGTATGAGATCGCCGTAGAACGCCATGCCGGCGTGAAGCGCCAGCACGATTGCGGTCAAGATGCCGATGACGCGAAGCAGGATCATGCGATTCATGGTGGAATTGACGAGGCCTATGAGCGCGAGCCGACGACGGGTCCGACATTCAACTCTTAAATTGCGAGCAGACTATCGCCTTGGATCGTCAACAGCGTCAAGTTTCCGGTCGCGTAGGCGCCGGTGTCGATATTGATGCGGTTTGGTCGAATATCGGGCGCGCTGACCGGCGTGTGACCGTGAACGATATATTTGCCGAAGCGCTCCTCGGAGGCCAGGAATTCCTCGCGGATCCAGAGCAGATCCTCATCCTTTTGGCGATCGAGCGCGATGCCTGGCTTGACGCCGGCGTGAACGAAAAAGAAATCGCCGCAGGTGAAGGAGGAAGGCAGTTGCTGGAGGAAGGCGAGATGCTCGGGCGGGAGCGCGCGCTTCAATTCCTCGATCAGCTCGACCTGCTGCTCCGCGGACGGATTCATGGTCGGCCTGATGCCATAGGAGACCAGCGTCAGGAGGCCGCCATAGTGGCGCCACTCCTGCAAGCGGGCGGGGTCCTTGAGGACTTCGAGCAGGAAGACTTCGTGGTTGCCCTTGAGGCAGACCGTCTCGTGTGATTTCGAGCGCGCGATCAAGAGATCAAGAACGGCGCGCGAATCCGGGCCGCGGTCGACATAGTCGCCGAGAAAGACCTGAATGGCTCGTTGGGGGGCCGAGCGGGCAAGATCGGCGTCGATCACGGTTAACAGCGATTGAAGCAAATCGGCGCGGCCATGCACGTCGCCGATCGCATAGACGCGAACGCCGTCGGGAAGCCGAGGCTTGGTCTTCTTTCGAAAGCGTGAGGAAAGGCCCATCAGGTCGGTCGAATCGCATCCAGCGTCACGAGCGTCGTGACCGCTCTTAGCAGAACCAGTCACACATCGATATTCTTAATTGTTTGCAACCAACGCGCCCGCATTTTGATTAAAGGATCGCGTGGCCTTTGAGCCGTATTTCAAGAGGTCTCGCGTAGCGTCCTTTCCTACAAGAAGGGGAGCGCGACATGCGCAAAGTTGTAAAGTTCCTGGCGGCCGTGGCCGCAATCGTCGTTGCTGCGGGGTTGCAGCAGAGAGCGGAAGCCGCCTTCGTCGGCGCGCCCTTGGGGTTGCGCGGTGCCATCCAGTACATCAAGTTCGATCAGCCGACTCTGGCACCGATGGCGTTCACCATCTTTTGCCTGAAGTACAAGGACGAGTGCAGGCCGCGGCCGCAGCAGATCGTGTTCAGGGGCGGTCGTCTGAAGCTTACGGCCGAACGGCTGGCGCAGATGCAAGAGGTCAACCAAAGGATCAACACCGCGATCCGTCCCGAGGCCAACCTGGAGGGGCTGCGCGGCGAGAAATGGCTGCTGCATCCGGCGAGTGGCGACTGCAACGACTACGCTGTGACAAAACGCCACGATTTGATCGCCAAGGGTTTTCCGGCGCGTTCGGTGCTGCTCAGCGAGGTCGTGACGACCTGGGGCGAGCACCATCTCGTGGTCGTGGTGCGCACCTTCTCCGGCGATCTCGTGCTTGACAATCTCTCCGGCCACATCCTGCCGTGGTCGAAGAAGCCTTATCGCTGGGTCCGCATTCAGTCACCCAAGAACCCGAACTACTGGGCGTCACTCGGCGATCGCGCCGTCTGATGATCGGCGTTCTATCGTGATGAGGATTGGCTGACGCTCTGCGACAGCCCCAGTCCCACGATCACCGAAAGACACAGGATTGCTGCCGGGCGCAGCAGTCCCGGACCGGCGAAGCTCTGGACGAGTGCAAAGAGAACGCAGGCCGCGGTCGCCGCTGGGAAGAACGAGTCGCGTCCGCGCTGGAGCGCGCCGAAGAACAGGCGCACCAGAGCGATCAGGCTTACTGCCATCATGGCGGTCAAACCGATCCATCCCGTATCCGCAAAGACGGCGATGGCCGCCGAGGGCGCAGCCAAAGTCGTGCCAGCCTCGCTCTGATAGATATTCGCGACGGCCGAAAAGCTTCCTGCCCCCGCGCCGAACCAGCGTGTGTCGGCCAACATCCGCTCGAGGGCGGCCTTCGTCTCGCCTCCCGCATCCGGGACGAGCCGCATGAGGATCGGCCCAGAGCTCTTCTCGAAGAGGAAGGTCAGGATGATGGTCGCGCCGATCAGAGCTGCCGCCGACAATGCGCCCGCGGCCAACGGCGAGAGGTCGAGCCTGCGGATGACGAGGATCAGCAGGATCAGCACAACGCCAAAGACCGCTGCGATCGCGCTGTTCGTTCCGGAAAACCCAAAGATCGCGGCTGCGCTGGCCGAGGCTCCGACAAGGCCGCAAAGGCCGATCGCGATCGAGCGAAGGACCGAGTGATGCGTTTCGGCTCGTTCAGCAGCGAGCTGCATGCCCGCTAAATTGAGCATGAGGCCGAAGCCGGCCAAAGTCGTGGTGAAGTCAGAGGGCGCGGCTGCCGCAACGGCCGGCGACAGCCCATGCAAGTCCAAGGTCAAGGCGGAGACCGCGGTCACTCCGCTGAGCACGAAGAGAACCAGCTCGGCACGGCCGCGGTTGCGGACCACCAGGATGGTGACGCCGAGCAACGAGATCGCCGCGAGTGCCAGCAGCAGCGCGTTCACCGTCAAGCCGGTATCGGCCGTGATCGGCCCGAGCGACAGGCCACCGAGGACGTCGTGAGCGCTGGCCCAGATCGGATGCGCCCAGCTCAGCGGAAGAGGGACGAGTTGGGCCGCGATGCACAGCGGAATGGCGAGCAGGATCCACCGGCCCCAGGCGGCCGCGCGCACATAATGGTCGTAGTCGGCCTTCCGCGCGGCCGAAGCGGCCGCCAGCAAGCTCAGCGCTGCGGCCATCGTCCCGAGCTGCGCACCGACCCTGGCGCCGGCAATTTCGAGAGCAGAAGCTGAGACGATTGAAACGATGAGGGCAAAATAAGCGAGGGACAAACGGCGCGCTCGAAGGGAATCCTGAAACGGTCAGGTCACCATACAAGCGGTCGGTGGGTTTTTAAACAGAGCTCTGTCAGGACAACAGCTCGGTCTTCACCTTTCGCGCGCTCGCGAAAGATTCATCGCAGCGTCAGTCCGACGCCATCAGCGGACGGTTTTGACCGGGCGGGCGAATACGCGGGTGGTACGCGCGGCAGCAAGGCCAAAGCGCGCTCCTGAACCAAAGAGGTAGCCGCCCTGGAGGGCGATGGCGGCCAACACCACGTCTTTCAGGCTCTCAACCACGGTGAGATCGACCATCAAGCCGACCGGAATGGCGGCGAGCACCATGACGAAGGTCAACGGCAGGAGCACCAGGACGCGAAAGCGTTGGCCCAGCACGGCACCTACGAGAAAGCTGAAAATCAAAAACGCGGTCATCCGAAACACTCTCCGTGCTCCGGACCCTAGGTTCCCCCGCTAAAAAGACCCTTAAGTTGTATGGCTAAATTTGGCCTATTGGCTGCAATTTGCCAGCAGCGAATGATAGGCCTCCCGCAGTCCGTTTAGGGCCACCGTACCTTTGATCTCGCTGTCGCTTTCCTTGACGGCAACGGACAGTGAGGGGGTCGTCTGCCACTTTCCGGCGGCAAAGGCCGAGACCTCATCGGGCAAGAGCACGGCGGCCCCCGCGGCCGCCATGCTGGCATCAAAGGTCAAGGTGCCGCCGCCGGCCGCGGCGATCGTGACCTTATAGGATGGCTCCGCGGCGGGAAAGGCCGGATCAAGGCCACCAGCACGTCGATCTTGCCTTTCGGCGCGCAACGGACGATCAGGCCGGCGAAGTCCGGATCGGATTGGCTGGTGTCCGCCGTCTTCATGATGGCGGCGAAGCTCTCGCCGTCCTTCGTCCCTTGGGTTCGGCTGAATTTCCAGACGGAGGAGGCGGCGGCGACCTCAACAACAGCCGGGCCGTGGCAGGTGGATCGGGCGCTGTCAGCGCAAGGTATTGTACCGTGCAATGGGCGATCAGCGGCGCCAAGGAGGGAACCTGCCAGCAGCGGGATCAGAAGGAGGCCAGACACGGGGGTCCTACTCTTAACAGGCCCAGCCTTAGCAGACGGCGGCAAGGTCAAGACGCGTCGCGCTCGCCACACCGCGCCTTGACTTGGGCGGTTTGCGCGCCGACCGGGCACACGAAATACAACAAATAGTCACAAAGGGTTAAACTAAGCCCCAAAGAGTGGCTCGCACGCAACAGTAGCCGACTGATCGCACCGTTAACCACTAGGGAACCCTTGTCGCACCGCCCGCGCCGCCGTACCAATCGACGGTAATTGGGGTCTCTTGGGGCGCGATTCATGCATTCCTTTGCCAAAACTTATGTATTCAAGCCGGCATTTCTGGCGGCCGCTCTAGCGCTCGGGGCGTGTTCAACCAATCCAGGTTCGGGCCCGCTGACGGATGACGTCAACAATAAGATCCAGACCGAAAATGCGCCGGCCTATGAGCTGGTGCCGATCAATCCGGCTACGGTGAAGATTCTGCACACCCATGAGCCCAAGGGGCTCGCGGGGGCCTTCACGGACAAGCGGCCGCCGGCCAGCATCGTGTTCGGCATCGGCGACGTCGTCAGCGTTACCATCTTCGAAGCTGCCGCCGGTGGTCTGTTCATCCCGGCGGAAGCCGGCGTCCGTCCGGGTAATTTCGTGACGATCCCGGATCAATCGGTCGACAATGACGGCTTTATCACCGTGCCCTATGCCGGTCAGGTCAAGGCGGCGGGGCTCACAGCGGTTCAGATTCAGCGAGCCATCGTTGAAAAGATATCCAACCGCGCCATCGAGCCGCAGGTTGTAGTTGCGATGTCCTCGCAGCGGACCCAGCTCATCAGCGTGCTCGGCGAGGTCAATACGCCGGCGCGTTATCCGGCGAGCGCGGCGGGTGCGAAGGATCGCGTGCTCGATGCGATCACCCGCGCCGGCGGTATCAAGGGTCAGGGCTTCGAGACCTGGGTCATGCTGGAGCGTGCCGGACGGCGGGCTACCGTGCCGTTTGAAAATCTCGTGATGACGCCTGAGAACAACATCTATGTTCGCCCCGACGACAGCATCTATGTCTATCGCGAGCAGCAGAAGTTCCTGGCGTTCGGCGCCAGCGGCCAGAGCGGCGAGTTCAATTTCGATGCATGGCGCATCAACCTCGGCGAAGCCGTCGGCAAGGCCGGAGGTCTCTTGGATGGCCAGGCCGATCCGGCTGCCGTGTATCTCTACCGTCGCGAGCCGCGCGAGGTTGCCGCTCAGCTCGGCATCGACGTGAGCAAGTACACGTCGGAGACGATCCCGGTCATCTTCGCGGTCAATTTCCGCGATCCGGGTGGCTTCTTCCTCGCCACCAAGGTCATGATGAAGAACCAGGATATCATCTACGTTTCGAACTCGCGCAACGTCGAAGTTGCCAAGTTCCTGAACTACCTGCGCGTGATCATGGCGACCGGCAGCGATGCCGTGAACCTCTCCAACGATATCCTGATCTTCCGCAACAACATCAAGACGGCGCCGTAAGACGCCGACTTGATCGACCAAAACCGATGGCACCGGGGCTTTGTCCCGGTGCCATTTTCGTTTAGCAATCGAAGCGGTTCTGCTGCGGCTAGGAGTTCGGGATTTGGATCAAGGCGCCACTGAGCACGTCGCGCCGGTCATCGGTCATCCCGCAGTGTTGCAAGGGGCTTCATGCGCTTTCGAGCATTCTGGCGTCTTCTGGCTCTCGTCCCTGCTGCCGTCGGACTTGCACCGTTCGGGCAGGCCCTTGCTGCTGCAGGGGAGCTCGGTGTTCGCCATCGCATCGACGTGATAGTCTCCGCCGAACCCGATGCGCCGATCTTGTCGCGCCTTCGCGGAGAAAAAGGCGAGCTCTCGTTCACGGTCCGGCTGTCGGCGAACTCCAAGGAGAGCCGGTTCTTTGGAATGCTGCGCCCGTCTTTCCCGGAGATCGTCGTCCCCGATGGCTCGGGCAAACCGCTGGTCCAACAGACCAAGCTGTGGGAGGAGGATGTCTGCCATCAGCGCCGCGGGCTGCCGAAGGTCACCGTCACCCGGCTCGAGGGGCGGTTCGGTGAGGGGGAGGGGCGGATTGAGATTTCCGCCATCAACCGGCACATCGGCCTTCTGGTCCCACCGGATGAATTAACCCCTGGCATAAAACTCGAGCCGGGGAGTGACAGTCTTGGGCTATTCTACGCCTTCCGGGCGCAGACCCGGAACAGCCGCCTCAACGTTGATCTGAAGATCTATCCGATTGATTGCTTCCTCTAGAAGCGAAAGCAAAGCTCGCTCCAGAACGACGATGCGCCTTTGGCCTCCCAACATAAGCTGGTCCAGGATGCGCTGGTCGTGGAGCCTGCCCGCCACGTTGATCCTGTTCTTCGTGGTCGCCGGCGCGCCGTTTCCGTTCGGCTCGACCAACGATCTGTCGATCGCGTTCTGGTGCCTGTGCTTGGGATTCGCGGTGATCTTCGCGCCGACGCGCGAACTGCGCCGGCCGCATCTAGGGCTGCTCGCCGGCATCGCGGTCATCGTCGCCGCTTACGCGTTCGTGCTGCATGAGCAGCTGTCCGATCATCCCTTCCTCGCGCCGTTCCAGCCGATCTGGAAGCAGGCGTCGGATCTGCTCGGCGTGCCGATCGCCCCGTCCGCTTCGATCGTGAAGAACGAGGCGTTCTTCGCGCTCGGCGCGCCGCTCGCCAACGTCCTCGCCATCGTCCCCGGCATCACCGTCGGTGCCGATCGCGAGCGCGCGCGCCGCTTGCTGTGGGTGATCGCGATCTCGGGCGCGGCTTACGCGCTCTACGGTGTGCTCTCGTTCCTGATCGAGCCGACCATGATCCTGTGGCGGGACAAGACGGCCTATCTCGGCAGCGTCACCGGCACCTTCATCAACCGCAACACGGCGGCGGCCTATTTCGGCTCCTGCGCGGTGATCTGGATGCTGCTGATCCTGGAAGATGTCCGCCGCCGCCTGCCGGAGCGGCATATCGAATGGCGGCGTCTGTCGCTCGATCTGCGCACGATCCCGCCAAAGGAGATCCTGCCGCAGCTTGGCTGCCTGCTGATCTGCCTGATGGCGATGTTCATGACGGGCTCGCGCGCCGGCGTCGGCCTGTCGCTGCTCGCGATGATCGTCGCGTTCACGCTGTTCCTCCGCAAAGACCTGCCGCGACGCACCGGCATCTGGATCTCGCTCGTCTCCGGCCTTGCCGTCGCGCTCGGCCTCTTGCAGCTGCTGGGCGGCCGCGTCTCGAGCCGGTTCGACAGCCAGGGCCTGGTCGACGAGGGCCGCGTCGAGGCCTGGAAATCGACGCTTCGAATCATCGCCGACAATCCCCTGTTCGGCACCGGCATGGGCACCTTCCAATGGGCCTTCCCGCCCTATCGCAGTCCCAACATCTCGATTCGCGGCATCTGGGATGCCGCGCATTCGACGCCGCTGGAGCTTGCCTCCGAGGTGGGCATTCCGATGGCGCTCTTGGTTGCGCTCGCCTGGGCGATCATGCTGCTCGTTCTGGCCAAGGGCGTGTTCGGACGACGGCGCGACGCCATCATCCCGCTGACTGCCGCGGCCACCGCGACGCTGTCGCTGCTGCATTCGTGCCTCGACTTCACGCTCCAGGTGCCCGGCTACAGCATTCCATTCTTTGCGCTTTTCGGCGCGGGCCTGGCGCAATCCTTCTCGACCCGGGAGGGCCGCTCCGCAAGCGATGCCGTCGCTACCGGCGGGCGAGGCGAGGGCCGCACCTCAACCGCTGACACAACGGCGCGGCGAATGCCTCAGCTTCATAAAAGTGTCTAGATTTGAAGCAGTTGCGCTGTTTACGAAGTCTTTAGAATAAGTGGACAGCTCATTTCTCTTCGGATAGGTTCCGCGCTGCACAGCCATTTGCCCGGGGCCGAGGAAGCAAAGCGGGGCAGCTGATTTTTTGGAGGTCTATTTATGAGCGTTATCAGGATTGCGCTTCGCATGGCTGCCGCCGCGGCCCTCGCCGCGACGATCACCTCAGCCGCAAGCGCCGCCGTTTATCCGCCGCAGCGCCAGCTGCCGGCCCAGATCGTTTCCGAGTTCAAGGCCTCGCCCAACAGCCTCTTGCAGCAATATCCGACCGGCGGCCCGCAGCTGATCTCGCGCGTGCGCGACCTCGGCGCCTCCGATCCGACCACGCTCCCGGGCCTGATCGCGCTTCTGAAGGATCCCGCGACCACCAAGGACCAGATGCGCGCGATCGTCGGCGGCCTCGCCCAGGTCGCCCGCATGGCGGCGCAGAGCGATGCGGCTTTCGCCAATGAGATCCAGACCGCGATCGCCGGCATCGGCAACCCCGACGTGATCGCCGCCTACCAGGCCGCGACCGGCGACGTCGCGATCGCCGCGACCGGCGGCGGCGCGGGCGGCGGTTCATCCGGCGCGGGCGGCCCGGTCGGCGGCGGCTTCGCCAACGGCGGACAGGGCGGCAGCCTCGGCACCTTCGGCGGCCTGCACTATGCGACGACCATCACGCCGCACGCGAACGCCGGCGTCAGTGGCACGACCAACAGCACCAGCCCGCGCCGCTAAGCGCAGACGGGCTTGAAGGAGCGGTCCAGCTGGACCGACTAACGGCGGAACGGCGCTTTGCGGCGCCGTTTTGCGTTTCGACCGTTAAGCTTCCACACAAATTATAATGTGCGCACGCCGTTGCGCTGCATCAATTGAGTTCAGTCGCGTTTCGCCGCGTGTTATATTCGCCCTCAACTGCCGGTTCTTTCGAGTGCTTTTGCTCGCGTGACTTTCTCATCCCAATACCATCCTCCAGAACCTTTCGCTGGACGATTTCAGGAATTGCACAATGCTGCAGGTGAATAAGCCGTCGTCGGAGATCAACCGCGATTACGCCGACGCGGATGACTCACCGGCCCAGACGCTCACCTCCTATGTCGAGATCGCTCGCCGCCAGTTCCCGACCATGGTCGCGATCGTCTCGGCCTGCGTGATCCTGGCGCTGCTGTATCTCTTCACCGCCGCGCCGCAGTTTACCTCCACCGCCTCGATGGTGATCGACACCCGCAAGGTGCAGCTGTTCCAGCAGCAGTCGGTGCTCGGCGATATCGCCGTGGATTCCGCGACGGTGGAGACCCAGGTCGAGATCCTGAAATCGGAGAACATCAGCCTCGCGGTGATCCGCGACCTGCACCTGATCGACGACCCCGAATTCACCGGTGCCGGTGGCGGCCTACTCGGCACGGTCATCGGCGCCGTTTCCGGACTGTTCTCGGAGGGTCACGCGCCATCCGAGTTCGAGCAGACCCGCAAGGCACTGGAGCGCTTCGAGAAGAATCGCACCATTAAGCGGCTCGGGCTCACCTATGTGATGGAAATCGGCTTCACTTCGAAGGATCCGGCGAAGGCCGCGAAGATCGCCAATGCAATCGCGGACGCGTACATTGTCGACACGCTTGAGGCAAAATACCAGGCCACCCGCCGCGCCAGCGTGTGGCTGCAGGACCGCATCAAGGAGCTGCGCACCCAGGCCTCCGCCGCGCAGAAGGCGGTGGTGGATTTCAAGACCGCCAACAACATCGTCGATACCGGCGGCCGTCTCATGAACGAGCAGCAGCTCGCCGAGGTGAACAGCCAGCTTGTCATGGCCCATGCGGCCACCGCCGAAGCCAAGGCGCGGCTCGATCGCATGAACGACATCCAGAAGCAGGAAGTCCCGGACGCCAACGTCGCCGACGCGCTGAAGAACGATACGATCGTCAAATTGCGCGGCCAATATGTCGATATGGCCTCGAAGGAATCGATCTGGTCGATGAAGTACGGCTCGGATCACTTGGCCGCCGTCAACCTCCGCCGGCAAATGGCGGAGATCAAAAAGAACATCCAGGACGAGTTGAAGCGCATCCAGGAATCTTACAAGAGCGACTACGACATCGCGGTGACGCGCGAGGAGAGCATCAAGTCGAGCCTCGCCAATGTCGTCTCGGAATCGCAGCTGACAAACCAGGCGCAGGTCCAGCTCCGCGAGCTCGAGAGCAACGCGCAGAGCTACCAGGCGATGTATGACAACTTTCTGCAGCGCTACATGGAAAGCGTGCAGCAGCAGTCATTCCCGATCACGGAGGCGCGGGTGATCAGCGCGGCGACTACGCCGCTGAAGAAAAGCTATCCGAAGTCTCTGATCATCCTGTCCGCGAGCTTGCTGGGGGGCTTATTGCTGGCGTTCGGCGTTGCGATCGCTCGCGAACTCACTGACAAGGTATTCCGTACCACCGGACAGGTCGAGGACGTCCTTGGCGCGAATTGTATTGCAATCCTGCCAGCGCTCGGCGCTGCGGCCTCAGCCACGAGGATCGGTGACAGGATGCTTGCTAGCAAGCTCCCGAGGAAGGGCAACCCGGAGCCCGATCTATTGCGCTACGTTGTCGACAACCCGTTATCGCGTTTCTCGGAAGCCGTGCGTTCGGTGAAGGTAGCGGTCGACCTCAACGCGATCGTGCGCGAAAACCGCGTTCTAGCGACTACCTCGACCCTGCCAAACGAGGGTAAGAGCACGCTCTCGACCAACCTCGCTCAACTGATGGCGCACGGTGGGGCGCGCGTTATCCTAGTTGATTCCGATCTGCGCAACCCCTCCCTGTCGCGCGCACTGGTGCCTGATGCGAAATTCGGCCTCGTCGATGTCGTCGCGCAGAAGATTCGGCTCGAGGACGCGCTAGTGATTGATCCCGAGACCAAGCTCTCGATCCTGCCGGCAGGCACCACCTCGAAGCTGCTGCACACCAACGAGATCATGGCTTCGAAGGCCATGCACGCGCTGGTCACCGAGCTCCGCGCGAAATTTGATTACGTGGTGTTGGATATGCCGCCGATGGCGCCGGTGGTGGACGTGCGCGTCACCTCTTCCTTCATCGATTCCTACGTGTTCGTGGTGGAGTGGGGCAGTACCAAGATCGACGTCGTCAGGCACAATCTGCGCGGCTCGCCGGAGATCCAGGACAAATTGCTTGGCGTCGTCCTCAATAAGGCCGATACCAAGGCGCTCGCCCGTTATGAGTCCTATCACGGCCGCTACTACTATCAGAAATATTATGCCCGTTACGGGTATGTTGAGTAGACTGCGCTATGTGCCCTTCCTACTGCGGGGCCTACTGCTCGCCGGCGGACTTGCCGGTTTGCACTGGTCGGCTGTCGCGCTGCCATCGTTCTTGCGGATGCTGCCAAGCGGCGCTGTTGCTCTCCGGATCATTGCTGACGATAGGTTCCAAACGAGCGCTCTCGCGAACGTAATGCCTATGATCGAGGCCCAACGGGCTGCTGCGTTCGAGCAGCCTGAGTTTGCGCGTGTCAGAGCACTTGTTCAGCTTCGACTCGCCGAAGAAGCGTTGGCCCGCAAGAGTTCGGAGGACGCCGATCGTAGCATCTCCGTCGCACTAGGGGACCTGAAGTTGGCGCTACAGGTCAATCCAGGGGATTCTTTCCTTTGGTTGCTGCTCTATTCCGTAGAAATTGCTCGTGGCGGTTTTGGCAGCGATAGCATGCGCTATCTTGATCAGTCATACACTGCCGGACCTTATGAAGGTTGGATAGCACTAAGGCGCAACCGGCTGGCGTTAGCGGCCTTTCCGGCCTTTAGTGATGCCATGCGATCCGAGGTGCTCTCGGAATTTGAGAAGATGGTCGATGATGGTTTTATCGACGAAGCAGCGGCCAATCTGATGGGTGTTGGGTGGCCGCACCGCGAACAACTGCTCGCAGCCCTCGGTTCCGCTGACATTCTGTCCAGACAGGGCCTTTCTAAACGGCTTGCCGCTGATGGGATCAAGCTGACTATACCGGGCATTGCTATCGACGACAGGCCTTGGAGATAATGAAGATGCAGTGCGCTCAACTTAGATGCAGTATCGCTCTAGTGGTTGCTCTCGCAGTTGAACTGCCGCCGATGGCTGCTCATTCGCAGGCAGCGGATGCGAGTTCGAGCAAGTCAAAATTCATGATGCAAGGACAGGCCGAGCAATCGAACGGGCCACCCGTTCGTGATGCACTGGGCCGGCCATGTCTTGACGTGGAAGCTGCGGCACGTCCGCAGGTGGTGAATCCGAATATGATGGATCACGTGGTTAGTATTAAGAACAACTGTCCCAAGATAGTGCATACTAAGATCTGCTACTACAATTCGGAACGATGCAATGAAGTCACGTTACAGCCGTACAAGAGAGCTGACACTATCTTAGGCACGATGCGAAATATGAGTTTTTTTCGCTACAAGATCTACCAGAAATAAAGCGCCTAGGTTTTCCTAGGTCACGCGAGTGAGCCGATTGTTGTTGTCCAAATTGGATATAGAAGTGACCAGTATTTCCGTTGCGCCCTCGGTGAGCTTGGAGCAATGCGATGCTCGCACGAATGAAGGCGATCGTTGTGTCCTTGGTCGTGTTTCCATACTCATCCCGTCCTACATGCGCGGGGAAGATCTGCGCACCACACTGCAGCACACCGTGGCGCAGGATTACGGCGACAAGGAGATCATAGTCGTCGATGACAGTACACCAACGTCGACAATCCTCGATGTTGTTAGAGAATTTCCGAACGTAACCTATGTCCGCACGCCCGAGAATCTGGGACTGATAGGAGCTCGCAATTTCGGTGCGGCGCTATGCACAGGCGAGTTCCTTCTCAATCTGGATGATGACAGCTGGTTGGAGGATAGGCTCGCGCTGACAGAAATTGTGGAGTTCATGCGGGCTCACCCGCGGACGGGCGTCGCCGGCTTGAATATTCGGGTGCCAAATCAAAACTATGTTTGGCCGGTGGATTCAAAGTCTAAGCTGCTCCGAAACTACACAGGTTGCGGCAACGTTTATCGACGGGGGATAATAGCTGCTGTAGGTGATTACATCACTGAGTTCCACCGTCAGGGTGAGGAGGTGGAGAGGTCTTTGCGCATTATGGATGCTGGATATGAAATCCGCAGCGCTCCCTCGATACGTGTTTTCCACGCGCAATCCGTTATCAATCGGCACCCCGCGCGTCATATTGCATTCACCGCGGCCAACTATCTGCGCAGAGAATTGATTAGGGCGCCCCTCTGGCTGCTTCCATTCGGCTGTCTACGCGCGCTTCGCTGGGCCGTTCGTCACCGGAACGAGATGGATCGTAGGGTCTACATCTCTGAGGTGTTCGGACGGCGTGTGCCGCTCTTGCCCTTTGTTCGGCGTTATCGGGCGCCCGTCAGTACCTCGACTTACCTCTCGGCGCTGGCGCTGAACAATTAGGTTTGCTCCAGATGATTGCACAGCACGCAGTGGTCACGCACAGCTCGGCCCATGGTGCTCCACATGAGCGGAGAGGCGGGTGGGCTGTTGCTCTCCTCTGCGCGTCGTTCGTCGTTTCGTGGTCTATTGAACCCGAGCTTTTCGAGAGCGGCCCGAGTCTAGCGGCGGCGATGCGCTGGATCATCGTTATTACGATGTGCATGATCTCGCCCCTTGTCTCACTGAGCGGCGTCGGCCGGTGTTGGTCGATCATCGCATTTGTTGGCGCGATCGGCCTCACCATTCCTTTCAGCGGAGCCCTAGAATCGTCGTTCCCAATCTTTGCTCGAATTCTAGGCGCTGGTGTTTTGGCGATCTTCGTTGGAACATTACCCTTTTCTCAGCGGATACGGGTTGTCCGGACTCTTTTGTTCGTGATCGCGGCGCTTGTAATTTGCTCGCTATTGTTGAGTTTTATCTCACCGGAGCGTGCTTACCGGGCGATGGGAATTCGTCCACGACTTTATGGGCTCACGCCTCATCCTGCCATACTCAGTTATCTGGCGAGCCTAGTCGCGACGGTCTTCACCTCAACCGCACTATTTACGAAAGCAAGAAAAATGTCTCGCCTTCGAGATGGATTACTTGCTGTACTCAGCGCAGTTGTAATCGTGATGGCGGACTCACGGACAGGTGAAATCGCCCTTCCTGCCGCTCTTCTTTGTCAAATGGCAGCGTTCCGCTTGGTTAAGTCTCGTGTCCTGCTGCGTTCTATAAGACTGCCTTGGCTAACGTTCGCGGGCGCAATGGTTGTATGTGCTAGTCTCCCAATCGCCGTAGCCACTAGAGCAATACCGGTTTCGATTGAAGAAAATCAGTACGCTGGGTCTACGCAATCGCGCCTAGCCATTTGGAGTTTAGGTCTCTCGGATTTTGAGGACAATGTAATTGTGGGGAACGGGTTGGGGACGGCATTTATTGTAGACGACCCAAACGCCGACAAGAACTTCCTTTTATATTACCATTCTGTCTTGATAAATTATCTAGCGAAGACTGGATTGATAGGAGCGGCGGGGTTTGTTGTTCTGTTGCTGAGTGCGTGTTATGCGTGCCTTGCCTACGCGCAGCGGATTGCTCGACAGCGCTCTTTCGGCGAAAGTGAGATGATCTTGTTAAGTTTCATTGTGGCGGCTTGCAGCGTCACGGTCGCTTTTGCAACGGTCGAGGCGGCGCTCCAAAATATCTACCCGTCCTTTCTAATATTCTTCTTGTCAATTACGCTTCCTTCGCGACAGCTGCGCTAACTGCAGAAGACGATGCGGCCCCTACTTGCCATTTACTTCGCGCTTAGCATGTTGGCACGTGCGCTTAGCTTTGTCAGCGTTCTGCTGTTCGCTCATGCCATGACCCCCGCGGAATTCGGGATCTATGCCTTCCTCCAAGCTTCTACCAGCGTCATTGTCGTTTTTGCCACATTGAACCTCCCAACGCCGATAACAGTCGTTCTCGCCCGGGGGGGGGGGGCGCGCCTGAAGCTTGAGAACACAATCTTAGTTGGTGCTGTATTGAGTTCAATCTTGCTCTCAGCTTTGGTCTCGGCCTCCTCCTATTCGTTCGCGTTCCCCGATGTTTCTCTCAATTCGGAAGAGTTGGTTTATTTCATTGTACTCACGGGAATGAACAGCTTGCAGATACTCACCGGAGCTGCGCTGATTGCACGCGGGCGGCACGTACAAAGCGCCTTGGCTGCGCTTATGACTACTTCGACAGTTTGTCTCGGACTCACCTTGATGTCTGACGTCTCTCTAGTGGAGGCGCTTCGTCTCGCAGCTGTTTCAGCGACGATTGGCGGAGTTACATCGATATTTATGGTTCTTTCCGGTGGGCTTCACTACGATTTTGGAGGTGCTGTTGATTCGCTTAGAAAATTTCTGAAGCGCAGCGGAACGAGCATTTTGATCTTCTCGTTGCTTTCATTCTGCGGCTCCTTGTCGTTCCAGTTTGGGCTTTGGTTCTTGCAGAGACAGCTGCTCGTCAATGGCGGCGCGGAGCAAGCTGCTACGTTTGCAATCGGTAATCAATTCTATAACATTGTTTTGTTCCTTCCTGGAATATTTGGCCCTTTGCTACTACGGCGTCTCAGTAGGACGCGTGAAGAACATCAGCTGCGTTTAGCATTGTGCGCGGGAGCTGCAGCTGTTGGCGTTAGTATTCTCGGGATAATCGTCTTCATTCTGATGAGCCCATTGATCTTGATGCTCTTGCCTAGCAAGTACCAAATCGATGCAGAGCCGCTTGTGTTGTCGATTGTGGCGGGCGCCATTATGTTCGCAAAAGCGCCCCTTTCGGTGTTTTTTCAAGCTCGGGTCTCAGCCGGTGCTGAGGTGCTCGCCTCCGTAGTCGGTAGCGTAGTGCTCGTGATCGGTGCGTGGATTCCGGTGTTAGTTGTGAACGCAACTCAATCATTATGGTTGAGAGTTGGAGCCCATTTGGCGTTACTTCTGATAGTTCTCGTCGCGTTGCTCATGCAATCGCGTTCAACCACTCGCAAATTCTGGTGTCGCCCATGACTCGTCGGGCTAATTCAATTAGCGTGATTATACCCTCTTACAACGCAGGTCCGTACCTTGCTGCAACACTCCAGTCTGTCTTAGCGCAAGGAGCTGACGACGTTGAAGTGATCCTCGTTGATGGGAACAGTACTGACAACACTTTGGAGGTGGCATCAGCGTTCTCCTCAAAGTTGTGTATCAAAATCGTGTCCGAGCCCGATCATGGGCAGCTCGATGCAATGCAGAAGGGGGTTCGTCTCGCGAGTGGAGACATTGTCTTTTGGCTAAATGCGGATGATATCGTTATGCCTGGAGCGTTCGCCGAGGTGCGGGCCGCCTTCGCGGCTCACGACATCGATTTTGTCTATTCGGATGACGTTGCCTTTAGAGAAGAAGATAGAGGCTACTACTATAGCCCAACCATACGGGGACTCTCCGATCATGATCATTTTCTTTTCTATCGGCAATTGTATTCGGATTGTGTGTATTGGAAGCGTGCCATTACTCGGTATCTGCCTGAGGAGGCGTATGGGTTGCGGCTCTATACGGATTATGCCTTCTTTCTTCGCCTTCGTTGGGGACGAAGAGGGCGGTGGATTAAGAAGCGACTCGGAGCGTTTCGCATTCGGGAAGATCAGGTTTCGGCAAAATTTAGATCCCGTAAGCGAGAAGAGTATGAGCGAGTAAAGATGATGCACCGAGACTACATTGGGCTATCCAGGAGAGCATTCATTGTTGCGCGGTTCGCCTACTGGTCTTGGTTCTTCATTCGTCAGCAGCTGCGGCCCCAACTTGAGCGTGCCACCCGGCGCGCGATCAGATTCTTGACCAAGGATCGAAAGCGCGCACGTGAAGCGCATTTCTTCTACTCGGCATGGCTACTTCCCAAAGGAAGTGAGAGGCCCTTATGAACAGAAACACTAAGTGGCTATTCTGTGTCGCAACGCTTTCGGTGGCGGCTACTCCCGCGGTCGCGCAAGTGCCCGCCCCCTGCAGTGCGATCGGCTATATCACTAAGACTTTCGATAGCGGCTTCGCGGAGCGAGGTAAGAACTTCGACGAGGCCGGGACCTATCCCCCAGGATACCTGTGGTATCGCTGGAATTGGTTCAATACTAAGCCCAACAGACGTCTCTCTGGATTGCGTTCGGATGGAAGCATTTCGGCCAGCGGCGGGCTCGATGGTAGTCTTGTCTCAGCAGCACGATCGTCAAATTCGTCGGGCTTCGTGGGCACCGCATTTGGGGGGGGGGCTTGCGTAGAGGTTACCCTCAGGTTTGATCCCAGTCCGCGATCATCCAGTGAACCGCATCCTTCATTCTGGGCGATGTCAAAGGAACACTTAGATGGAAGCGGGGCGGACCAATGGCCCGGCAAAGAGCCTGGGTTCACACACTTTGTCGAGTGGGACATACTTGAGTATTTCAAGGTGCAGCCGCCAGCTTTTCTCAGCGGCTGGATCGATTGGTATGGGCGATACATCCCACATGGTGAGTTAAAGCTGGACGAACAAGTCTGCCATCGTCCGTTCTGTAAGCGCGCCAACACTTTTAAGCCCTATCCCCGCGCGTTTCCTCCTACTCTCGACTGGAGCAATTGGCAGACCATAGTAGGCGTTTGGACCTCTTCCTCCGTAGACCGACCTGGGTGCATTCAAACGTTCTTAAATGGTGCTCCTATTGCCCCGCAACATTGTTGGACGAGCCTCACGTCCACTCGCGATCGAATGGAGGAGTTCCTTGATTTCTCTCTCATTGATCGACATCACATGGTGTTGGTCATCGGAAGCGGTAAAGATCCAATATTTGTACGCTCTGTCCGCGTCTACCAGCAGAGTTCGCGAGACAACCTGTCAAATTGATTGAGTTCTTAACTGCTAGGCTTTTGTGCTTCTACGGCGAGCTCTCGAATCTGGTTAACCGGATCGTGGAAGCGCTTGGACTCTTCAACCAATTTGAACATACCGTCGCCGCTGTCGCCAAACGAGCATCGGCGAATATTGACAAAACCCGACCGCTCAAGCTGAGCGTGCATTGAGACGTAGTCCCACATCCAATGGTGCAGACTGCCGCCTAAGGCTCGACTGACTTTTTGGACCAGCGACGAAGGTCTTTGTTCCAGCCCCAAATATGTTGCTCGCATAAACCAATCGTTTGCGCTTGAGGAGCTGCTGTCAAGTTGTTGAAGGTATCGACGTGCCCGCTCCTCGAGGTCTGGCACCACTAAGCGGAACAGCCCGCCGGGCTTTAGTATCCGGAACGTATTTCGCAGTGCGATCTCAAAATCCGTTCGAGCCAAGTGCTCAAGGACGTGACTAGCGTACACACCGTCAGCAGAATTGTCTGGCACGGGAAGACCGGCAACGATGTCTCCGACCACGATGTTCTCGGGAAAACGCATCGCGTTCTTGCGTACAAATCGTCCAACCAGTGGCAGCTTCTCCAGCCGAATCGTTGGAGAGGAATCAAAGTTCAACCACTCGTCAGGAGCAGAGTAGCCACAGCCATATTGTATGTAGGTCATTCGGTCGCCTTCAGTCCTTCAACTTACGTGTGAGCCGAGCATTTTGAATCGCTTTGCATCCGTCGAGAATAGAGCGGCCGGCTAAATCAGGGTTAAACCGCGCGATATGATCAAGGCATGCTCGTGCAGTATTCGCGATGTCGGCAAAAGCCGCAGGAGCAGCGTTCATGCGCTCGGCAAGTTGCGCCACGTTGCCCCATTCGAAGGAAAAACCTGTCTTCCCCTCGACAACCAATTCTGGAACGCACCCACAACGATGGCTAACAATCACCGGGCAGCCATAACTAAGAGCCTCGTTGACGACCAAGCCCCAAGGCTCACCATGACTTGGCAGAACCAAGCAGGTCGCCTTCGAATATTCATTGAAGAGCTCAGAATCAAACTTTGAACCCTCGAAGAGAACCTGTTCTTGAATGCCGAGTTCTGCAACAAGTTTGCGCAGCTGTGGCTCTGAAGGCCCTTTTCCTACGATGACTAAGTGCGCACGAGGGTTTGATCCAAGTGCCTGCTTGAATGCCAAAATGAGATGATCCAGAGACTTCTCGGTAGAAAGGCGCCCTACGTACAGAAATCGCGGAGGGCTGTCGATGTCTGCGCTTGTGATCCGTTCCTCAAGAGCAAGCTGCGCTGAGTATTCCCTTGGCAAAGCCGCCGCCTGGCATCGAATAAAGCTCCTGCTGCTTGGAACACCATAGTAGTTCACGTACTCTTTGGCACGTATACCATACGAAAATATCCCGCTCGCCCAGTTGAAGATGATGCGTTTGGCTATGCCTTTCCAAAAGGTTTGGGGTTGGTCGAAAAGTGTGGAATCACAGAACAACGCGAAGGGGCGACCTCTCAGGCTCAGGACAAGAGCTTGGATCCAAACAACGGGTCGTTCATATCCTGCGAGGATCGTCACGTCGGCTGGATCTCGCCAAGTCAATTTGGCTGCTTTCCACATCAGCTTCAGGGCCGGAATTTCCGATGATGCTCCTTTGAACAGCAGCGTAAATGGATACTGGTGCCAGCTCTGATCCACCGGGGACAGGCTGGTTCGGTTCGTGTCCGTTTCGGCGATCTGATAGAAGTTGACTTTGATATTTGTAGCTTGGGCCTGGCGGTAGACCGAAGAAAAGACGACGGCCTTGTAGCGGGACCACAGAATGTTGTGCCAAATCGCGATCTTCATAAAAATCTCTGGCGCGACTATAAGACCGAGGAAGGGAGCGCCAGAGCCGCCCGCGCCCTTGCCCTCTCTGTGGCGTGCATATCTTCCGTGCTCTTGGCCAGCGAAACTCGAGATTTAAGTTTCTCGCGGTTCGCGTGAAGATCGTGCAGCCAAGCCAAGGCTGAGGGCACGAAGGGCTCGTTTTGCGGGATGATTAGGCCCTTCTCTCCAACCTGCGATGCAATGCAGCCTCTCTCGTACGCGATGACGAGGTTGCCCGCGGCAAGAGCTTCATAAATAACTGTCGGCTGCGCCTCGTTGGCATAAATGGTCGGAAACACAAACACGTCGATCGACTCGTAAAACCTGAGTTTGTCATCAGCGTAAAGGGGGCCAGCATATTTGAGGGACTCGCCAAGCTCTTTTTGTGCTGCCTCGACGGCGCTCCCGTCCCTATGTTCATCCAACGGTCCAGCAAGCATTCCCTGGATGTTCAAGCCCTGCTCGCGCCCCGCGCGCAATAGATCGAGAAACAGATAAAGGCCCTTTTCGCGATTAAGATTGCTCAGAAGCCCAATCCTGAGCGGCGCGCCAGGCGAGGGATGGGCTTGATTGGCTTGGGGTAAGACGAACGCCGCATTCGAAATCACGAGGGACCGCTCGGGCTTCCGATAGGTCTCGCTGAAGCGCTTTCGCATACGCTCGCACAGGAAGATGTGAACGACCTGCGGGCCGCCTGCACGAAGAGCAAGTGCCATGATTCGCCGCTTCTCGTTGATGTATCCGAAATTGTGATGATGCAGGTAGGTGGGGTACTTAAACAGACGCGCGAGGGCTAGAAGATAAATAGTGTAGACAAGACCGAAATCGCTCTGACATGGCATGTAGCACGCGCGATTGGCTCTCCACGCATTCAACACGAGATGCACTGATGCAAAAAGAACCGTGAACGTTCTGGACAAATGATACGTGACGCCGCGCTTGGCCACTTTCGGCGAGATGTTCAGCACCGTGACCTCGTGATCCTCCGCAAGGAGCTTGATGTATTCTGACGTGATATAGGCAAGCCCATCCACGGGTGGCGGTATCTGGCCGATCGCCACGATGAAGCGTCGGGGAGTAGGTATTGAAGCGGACCCCCAGGCACGGCCAATGGCCCGCAAGGATGTCCCAACTCGGATCGCCAAGAGATTCATGAACGGGTGGGGTACTTGAGATGGATCAACAAGCTGTTGGTCGGACAAGCGCGACGATTGTCGAAATGCTGTGTGAGTACATCAGTCAAACACAAGCGCCGACGATCAACTAACTTGCGCCCGGGCGGCATACTAGGAAAACTTGGGAATTGGCCCACCAAGGCAGAGGGAGGGGGGAATAGAATTCCTCCTCGACTGTGAAGTACTGAGAAATCATTTGACGAAGCCAGCGAAAATCGAAGCCTTTATGTGTCGGCAAGCGATTGGCTGCGCGCTCAACTGGGCGGGCAAAGGTGCCCGCAATCAATTCGCTGAGTGAGTAGTCGGACTTTCTTCTGAAGAGGAATGCTCGGTTAAGCTCCTTCAGGAGAAGTACTGGGCCCATCATGATCGGTACAGACACGATCAGCGTCCCGGTCGAGCGAAGTGATTTTGCGCCCTCCTCCAAGAACGCGTTCAATTGATCGTCGGACAAATGCTCGCAGGTCTCAAAACAGACAAGCAAGTCCAACTTCTCAGAAAGACCACTAAAATCGGAAACATAGCGAATCCTCGTGTCTGCTGATGCCGGCATATAAGGTTCAACAGCGTATAACTTGGCATCGGGCCTGCTGTCGCCTAGACCCGTCAAGAATAGCCCTGTGCCGGCTCCGAAATCACAAATCGTTCCGCCCTTCGGCAGATATTTGGTGGCCAAAGCAACTGATCGGGAGGCCCGCGTTCGATGCGCAAATCTAGCAATCGGATTGGGCGAGTTTATCGTCTGTGTATCGTAGGAAACGTGTCGTCCCATCTCAATATGCGCCCTTACTAACTAAGCCTGCAAAACCAGTTCGAAGTACAATCTTCACGTCCAACCACAAGCTCCAATTATTGATGTACCACAGGTCATGCTCCACGCGCTTCTGCATCAGCTCGAGCGTGCGGGTTTCTCCGCGATAACCATTAACCTGGGCCCAGCCGGTGATGCCGGGCTTGACGTGGTGGCGGAAGGCGTAGTTGCCGATGATCTGCTCATATTCGGTGTTGTGGGCGGCCGCGTGCGGGCGGGGGCCGACCAGCGACATGTCGCCCTTGAGCACGTTGAGGAGCTGCGGCAGCTCGTCGATCGAGGTCTTGCGCAGCCATTTGCCGATTGGCGTGACGCGCGGGTCGTTCTTCTGCGCCTGCACGATCGTCGGGCCGTCCTCGAGCACGCGCATGGTGCGGAACTTGAAGATCCTGAACGCACGCCCGCCAAAGCCGTGGCGGGTCTGGCGGAAGAACACCGGGCCCTTCGAGGTCAGCTTGATCACGATCGCGGTCACCAGCATCACCGGCGCGAACACCAGCAGCGCAAGGCTCGCGCCGACGAGGTCCAGCGCGCGCTTGAGCGCGCGTTCGCGATAAGAGAGTGGGGCGCGGCGCAGCTCGGCGGTGAAGGTGTTGCCGGTGCCTTCGAGCGGATAGCGCAGGAAGCGCGCCGTGTTGGCGTCCGGCACCAGATGCACCGGAAGCGGGAGGATCTTCAGCACGTCCAGAATGCTGTCGATCGCATGCTGCCGGCTCCAGTTGATCAGCAGGAAGACGTGCTCGATCCGGTTCTCCCGCGCGTAACTGATCAGCTCCTCGAAGCGCGGCGCCAGCGACGACAGCAGCAGCGGCGAATCGAGCTCCTTGGGCCGGACCTCCATCACCCGCATCAGGCGGTAGCCGTGCTGGCCGAGGTCGTCGACCGCGTTGGACGAGGTGGCAAGGCCGAACTCGGCGATCATGATCGCGCGGCCGTTGGCGAAGGCGCCGGTGCGCAAGGCATGCGCGGTCCAGCGCGCGGCGGCGGTTTTCCAGGCGAGCAGGACGGCGAGGCCGACCAGATAGAACGAGATCGTGGTGCCGCGGGAGAATTCGTCGCTGACCTTCATCGTGAAGGCGATCGCCAGCAGCGCGCCGAACAGAAAGGTCCACGTCGTCAGCGTCATCCGGAACGTGCGGCCTAAGTCGGTGACGGCCTTCAGCCGGTAGCCCTGCTGCACGATGGTCAGAAGCACGAAATTGATCGCAACGAGCAGGCTCGCCGCCGCATAGACGTCGGCCTTGCCGAGCGTACCGGCGGTTGCGACGTGATAGCCGACCGCGCAGCCGATCCCGCTGACCACGATCAGCGCCGCATCGATCACGGCCATCGACCGCTCGACAACCACAGGGCGCAACCAGCTCGGCGCAAAGCCTGTAGCTGTGGATGCGATTGGTGCGACCACTGCGCCAATTTCCCTCGCCGAATCAGCGACGGGCACCGGTCGCGTGGAAAGAAAAGTCATCCTGCCAAACCCATTGACGCAATATTCATTGCCCGAACGCGCCGTGCTATCGGTCAAAATCGCTGTTAGAACAAGGCGAAGGAAAAATTAACCTTACCCCACAAGCTGCATTGTAGCCCATCTCGCCTCGTGACTGATATGTTAAATTTCACAACCCGTTAGGAAGTTCTCGTTGCCTCGAACCCAGTCCCGGCGGCGACCTCGGCCGAGAGGGAAGCGGTACCTCGCCATTGGCCTTGCGGTCGTCGCGTTGGTAGGAACCGTACTCCTCGTTCTTCGTCCCGATAGGGCGCCTATGCGAGCTCCGACAGCTTCCAGGGCCGCCGCAGTCAAGCTCCTCCTGGACGGGCCATATGGCGCGCGGTTTGCCGGCGAACTCGCGGCATCCAGACAGGGATACTTCTCCTCCCGCATTGAGGTGTCGGCCCAGCCTGAAGATCCTGACTTCGTCCAAACCATTGCACGCCAACATGCCATCGGCGTGACCAGCGGCCAGAAGTTCTTGCTGGCGAGCTGGCGTGGCGTGCCCGTGACCGCGTTTGCTGCGAGCTTTCTCGATACTTCTGTCGCGATTTTTACGCTCGAAGCCTCGGGATTGCGGCGGCCGGCTGACCTGGTCGGAAAGCGGGTCGGATACCGCAGGGCGAGTGAGGGAGATGTCGTTTTCGATGCGATGATGGCGCAGCTCGGGCTTCCCCGGAGTCAGATCACCAAGGTCCCAGGCCGCGACAGCTTCGAGGCGCTGCGGGCCGGGGAGGTGGATGCGATCATCACCGCAATCGACGAGCAACCCGATCCCTCCAGTTCGGCTTTCGTGAAGCTAAATGTCATCAAGCCGCAAGACTACGGCATCCATGTCCCTGGCTTGGTCTACTTCGCGAGCAATGGTCTCGTCCATGAACAGCCATCCATGATTGCCGACATCCTTCAGGGCCTCATTCGAGGATGGCAATTTACCTATGCGGACTATGCACGGAGCGTGCCCGTTCTCGCCGGCGCCGGCCCGGCCAGGCTGAGCCCTGAGCGGCTGAAATTCGAGCTGCAGCAGCAGCGGCCGTTGGTGCTGCCGACGGGCGGTCGTATTGGCGACTACGACGAAAGCCGCTGGCGGACGCTCCGGGATATTCTCATTTTCGCCAAGCTCGGCGAGGAAGACGTGCCGCTGGCTCAGACGGTCAACTACCAGTTCCTCCGGGATGTGTACCGCCGTTCACCCGACCTCGCTGCCCCGGGCGCCTGGAGCGAGGAAAAGTAGGACCAAGAAGCCACACCTATGCGCCATATCGACCCAAAAGGCCTTTGGCCGCCGTGGCATCGGTTGCATTTCTACCGATCGCCTTGGTAAAGTTCGGTTCACTATTTGGGCTAGTTGCGGACCGCGATGTCGGCCGGCTGGGGTCTGACGAGCACGAGGATCAAATCCGCAGGGGCGAGGAGCTTTTTGGATGTTTAAGACGTTGATGCGAGCAGGTCTTTTGGCCGCAACTGTTACCCTCGGCGCGGCGAGCGGAGCAAGCGCCGCAATGCAGATGCCCGCACCGGCAGCCCTGCTCACGGGCGAGAGCCAGGTGACGCCTGTTACGTTCTGGGCGCAGCCGTACCCATATCGCTATGTGCCGGTGCGCCGTTGCCCCCTGGTGCGGGTCGAGACGCCCTATGGCTGGTACATGGACCGCGTTTGCGCGCCTGTCGGTCCTGTCCTACGTCGGGCATATTGAGCTTGGGCTGAAGCAGCGGCGGCCGCCGTTTCTTGCAAAGATTTAAAGGCAGCCGCACAGCTCATGCGGCTGCCTTGCTCATTTTTGTTTCGCAGAGTGCTGCTCTTTTGTGCGCGCAGCGCAGGTTCACCATGAATATCTTTGCCGGGCCGGGATAGGCTTTCGCATGGTGAAGGTTGTGTTACCAGATCGGCGGGGCTGCATCGGCAGCGTGATTGCTTAAGGCGGCGGTGGCTGGATCTCCTGGGAGTGGATCCGGCCAACCGGCCGCTGCTAGAGGATACGATGACAGGGGTTTCAACCTACGATCTCACGGGCAAACGTGTCTTTGTCGCGGGTCACCGCGGCATGGTCGGATCAGCTGTCGTCCGAAGGCTTGCATCAGAGAATTGCATTGTGCTGACGGCCGACCGGCGTGAACTGGACCTCACAAAGGAAGAGCCCACGCTGAAATGGCTGCAGGCCAATCGTCCCGACGTGGTGGTGCACGCCGCTGCGAAGGTCGGTGGTATCGCAGCCAACAACAGTTTCCCGGTCGACTTTCTCTGCGACAATCTTGCGGTGGAATTGAACGTCATCCGCGCAAGTCACACGGTTGGCGTGCAGCGCCTGTTGTTCCTCGGCTCATCCTGTATCTATCCCAAGCACGCCAAGCAGCCGATCGCCGAAAGCGAATTGCTGACGGGGCCGCTTGAGCCGACCAACGAGTGGTATGCGATCGCCAAGATTGCCGGCCTCAAAATGTGCCAGGCGTATCGTCGGCAGTATGGCGATGATTTCATCTCGGTGATGCCGACCAATCTCTACGGCCGCGGCGACAATTATCATCCGGACCATAGTCACGTCCCTGCAGCGCTGATCCGGCGCTTCCACGAAGCCAAGATCGCCAATGCGCCGAGCGTCTCCGTATGGGGCACCGGCGCGCCGCTCCGCGAATTTCTCAACGTCGACGATTTCGCCGATGCCTGCGTTTTCCTTCTGAAGAATTATTCGAGCGACCTGCCGATAAACGTCGGTAGTGGTGATGAGTTATCGATCGCAGACTTCGCGGCGGCCGTAGCGGCAGTCGTGGGTTACGGAGGCAAGCTGGCGTTCGATATCTCCAAGCCTGACGGAACGCCACGCAAGCTGCTGGATAGCTCGAGAATTCGCGGGCTTGGTTGGCAACCGAACGTCGCTTTGCAGGCCGGTCTCGCGACGGCCTACGCAGATTTCTTGGAAGGCTACGGACGTCATCTGGAAGTCAGCGCAACGCGCTGAGTAGACTACTTGGACTACAACAAAGCTTTTTATTCTGAACTTTGACTTGGGCGGGGCTTTATGCGTGTTCTCTTGGTGGGCATCAACTATGCCCCAGATCTGATCGGCGTTGCGAAATACAACGCCGAGCTCTGCGAAAGCTTGGCAGCCGACGGTCATGAAGTTCGAGTCGTTACGGCGCCCCCTTATTATCCGGCCTGGAAGATCCCCCCCGCATTCAAATCGTCGTACTTCAGACCGAGAGATGTTGACGGCGTTCGAGTAACACGTGTGCCGATTTATGTGCCCGGACATCCCTCGGGCGCTAAACGGCTGGTCCATCACTCTTCGTTCGCGCTCACGAGCGCGGCGCCGGTCCTCTTCGAGGCGCTATCCTGGCGACCCGACGTTATGATCGCCGTCGCGCCATCGCTGATGTCGGCTGCCTTCGTCTCGTTCGTCGCTCGTCGCGTCGGCGCAAAATCATGGCTTCATGTGCAGGATTTCGAGGTGGACGCGGCATTCGATCTTGGTCTGCTGCGCAACCATTCACTGCGCAAGTGGATGTTGAGAACGGAAGCTGCAATCCTCAAATCATTCGATCGCGTCTCAACTATTTCTGAGGCGATGCTGCTGCGCCTGGTCATCAAAGGGCTAGCGCCCAACAAAGCGCTTGAGGTCAGAAACTGGATTGATACCAGCACGGTCTGCCCCGGATCACGAATGACAAAATACCGCCGGCAGTTAAACCTCGGCGAGGGCGATATTGTTGCGCTCTACTCTGGAACGATGTCGAACAAGCAGGGGCTCGATCTCGTAATCGAGGCTGCGGTCAGATTGGAGCAAAGCCATCCAAATGTTCACTTTATTCTTACCGGCGAGGGACCGCACAAAACGAGGCTCGAGCAGATGGGCGCCGGACATTCCAACGTCCATTTTTTTGGACTTCAGCCCAACGAGAGCTTCAACGAATTGATGGCGACGGCCGATTTTCATCTCATTCCGCAGAAGGCCGAGGCGGCCGATCTGGTGTTGCCCTCGAAACTTGGTGCGATCTTCGCGTCCGCGCGGCCGGTCATCGCGATGGCCGAAGAAGGTACGGGGCTGTCGGTGGAAGTGGCCGGCGCCGGTCTCGTGATTCCGCCGGGAGATTTGTCAGCTCTGGAAGTTGCGGTCTGCCAGCTCAGTGAGTCGCCCGCACTCCGCCGGCGTTACGGCGATGAAGGACGAAAGCGCGCCCTCGAGCGATGGGATCGGTGGACCATCGTTCGGCGGTGGGCGGAAGTCATGGCAGGCGAGTCCAACTCAACTGGGAAAGAGGAAAGCGGCTCGGTAGGCGCTAACGACAACGTTGCATTGCCGGTGGAGGATGCGGTTCGTGTGCCCTGAGGTGCCTGGCCTCAACCAGCTGCGCTGCGATAGTTTTGTCGACCGAGACTAGCCGGAAGTAAGCGCCGCGATGAGCACTCATACCGCAGTCTCGCTCGCTGCGATGCTTGACCGACACGATCTTCCTCAGAGGGCGGCTATTAGTTCTGCGGCGAGACGATCCATAAGCACTAGTGTGAAACCAACCGTGAGATGGTTTGCGTCTCTATAGACAACGACGCCGTCGCGAATGGCCGGACATACCAAGCCTGTGCAAATCGACGATGTTAGGTCGATCATGCGCGCGTTGTTGATGGACGAGACGGCGCGTTGCTCCGCTTCGAACACTTCGTTGCTTGTAGTGAGCGAAAGACTGCGACTGCAGGTGCTAAATGGTAAGCGCCGCCATTCCGCCCGAGCAAGACAATTGCCGACGGGGTGGTAAGGAGTGGGATTGTCGCGGATCACAATGAGCTTGGCGTTGACCGGTTCGAGTTCCTTGAGCGCTCCAAATAATCCACGCTCCCAGGTCTCAATGCTCACTGCGTGAGGTCCCAGATTGGTGAATGGTCCCTTGACGTTTCCGCTCGAAAACTGCGCCAACAGTATCGCGTCCGGGCTATCTTGAGTTTTTATCATGGCGATTGCCTGCTCGCGCCAGCTTGCGCACTGCGGCGAGAGCCGGCGAAGTCGCAAACTGTAGACCTTGGAAACCGGGATATCAGCGATAGGACACGAGGCCTTCAGGTAGGTAATAAGCCGCCATCCTCTCTGTTCGGCAATAGCCGCGAGCGCGGTCGTCCATTGATCGGCGTGAGAATCTCCCAACAGCACAATTGTCTTTGTATAGCTGGATGGGCCAAACACGCAGCGGATGGGACCTTGTGTGGTGAACCCGGCCAGACAACCACTCTCGCTCGAAAGTGAATATTTCGAAGTCGAAGCAACTATCTTCGCTTGCGCGGCATTCGTGACGTGCTGCGCAATGGCGAACGAAAGGATGCCGGCAACCGTGGCGGCTAACGTAACGGCGCCGCCCATGACTATTGATCGTACAGATCGCTGTGCCAGCCAGTGGCTAGCTCTGATGGGGTATTCGAGCCAGGCGAGGCTGAGCGACGAGAGAACGATTGTCATAACAAAGAAAAGGCAATTGGCGAGTGCCGTGCTGCCAACAAGCACCGTACCAAGAACTGCAACCGGCCAATGCCAGAGGTAAATGGCGTAGGACCGGGCACCGAAGAACTGAAACGGATGCGTCCTGAGCAAAGCCGACGGTCCAGCAGGATTGTTCCCCGTGAGCAGCAGCAGTGCCGTAGCTGCCACCGGAACAACGGCAACTACTCCCGGGAACGCCATGAAGCCGTCGATAGCAAAGAATGACAGGATGAGAAGTGCGAAGGACAACCATCCAACGATCGAACTCGAGCCAGGCTGCTTTGCCCAGCGCTCGAAGGGTCTTGTTGCGATCAGAGCTCCTGCTCCAAACTCCCACGCCCGAGGGGGCGCGAGATAGAACGCCCAAGCTTGCTTGCCGTAGGTCAGGTAGATGCAGCCAGCGAACGATCCGAACACTACGATCAGCAAAGCTAGCAGGATGATCTTTTGGCTGAAACGACCGACAATGAGGAGAAACGCGGGCCAGACCAAGTAAAATTGTTCCTCGACTGAAAGCGACCACGTATGAAGGAAGGGATTGAGTGAACTTTCGGGGGCGAAATAGTTCATGGATTGGCGGAGGAGCCAAACGTTGGCGGCATACAGCGCTGAAGCTGCGGCCGACTTGGCCATCTCCTTCTGTTCAAAGGGCGCCAGCACGAAGTATCCGATGATCAAGGTCGCTAGCGTGACCGCGAAGGCGGCAGGCAAGAGTCTCTTAGCCCTGCGACCATAGAAGCCAAGCAAATCGAGTTTCCCGGTCGCGGCTATCTCCCGAAGCAAAAGTTGCGTGATCAGGAAGCCGGATATGACGAAGAACACGTCTACACCGACAAATCCGCCGGTTAAGCCCGGAACTCCGTAATGAAAGGCGACCACCGATAGAACTGCGATCGCCCTTAGCCCCTCGACATCAGCTCTGAAATGGGTCGCCGCTCGCGATACGGGCTGCATGTCTATTGCTGTGCACATTGCATCTGGAAACGCGCGAACAATCAGTACCACGCATTTCGTTCGGGGAGTTTGTCCGTTTTCGGATGTTCGTGCGGCGGCGGCGAGGCAAGGGCTAGTGTCGGCGGATACGCGAAGGAGAAGTCGGACCTGACCCGCCAGGCGCGAAGAAGTAATCTGCAGATAATATCCGCTCCGACCAAAGCCGGCAGGTTGGCGTTATTCGGTGACCTCAGCCTTAGACGCGTTCGAACAAGATGTCGAAATAGGCGCCACCAGATGCACGCTTCGCAAACCGGTCCTCGCGTCTCACCTGAAAGCCAAAAGCTTTCAGATAGGAGCGTATTTGATCAACGGTCGCACAATTCCGGTAGGACTCGAAGTCCGCCGCTTCAGCCTTGATGAATCTGAATTGCCGCAAGATGTCTTGCGCACCCCGCAGAACCAGCAACTCCGAGCCCTGGGTGTCCAACACAAGGGCATTGTATTGCCCGGGATCGACCTGCCACATTTCAAGAGCCGTTTTCAACGTCGAAGAACGAATCGTTATGTCGCGGACGAAGTGCACATCCGGCCAAATGTCCTTGTGATCATGCAAATCCAGAATGGACGATGACAGGCCATCATTGTTCGAGACATGGAAAGTATAGGGCTTGCCATCAGTATCGGCGATCAGCGCGTTGATTGCCCGCTGGTCAGGCAGCGAACGGATGTTTTGTCGAAGCTTTTCAAATTGCTCCGGGACAGGTTCTATCCACGCCACTTTGAGTTTGTGTCGGGCATAGAGGTCTCGTTCTTGGCCAGCATTTGCCCCGACATGAATCACGCCGGAACATAGTTCAAGATAGGAGTCGGGATCGCCGTAAAGGCGACGGGAAATGTAGCGGCGCAATCGGCCGGCAAAGCGTAGCGGCGCTGTGAGCATAATGAGTTCGCCCGTGCTTGTCGCCCTGAACAGCCCACCCGGCAATTTGACCTCCACATGAAGGGAGGTCAACCCGCTCTATGCTAAGCACGCCAGTGTTCCGTTGGAAACAATGGCGGCAAAGCGGCGACGCATTCGACGAAGTCCGCGATGATGCCCGGGAGATTCAAAGTCGATGAAAGATCAATTGAAGACGGAGGAAGGCCTTTTCCGAAAGCACCCGAACGTATCGCCGCGATAGAGCACGCATTATTGCAGCGCCCGAAGTTGAGAGTGCGATCCGCGAGCCGAGGTCGCGTACCACAAATGTGGCAGTGCGGAACTCGATCGCACAGGTCGCATTTTTGCTGCAAACTCCAATGGATGACGGGCTTGACGTTATGCGCCGGCATGGCGCAGCCTTGGTTGTCCGGCGGGTTGGGTGTCCGGAGGTGTTGATATGGAGAAGTCTGTCGCTGAGCATTACGGTGCGCAGTTCTTCGCGGAGCAGTCAGGCGGGTCGTTCGAATCTGCGTCGGTGATCGTCCCGCTGGTGCTTCGACTTTTCAAAGTCAATTCGGTCGTTGACGTCGGCTGCGGTGTCGGCGCCTGGCTGCACGAATTCGCTACGAACGGTGTGAGCGATTATCTCGGAATTGACGGCGACTATGTGCCTCGTGATCAGCTCAGAATTCCGTCGGAAAGGTTCAGATCCATGGACCTTCGATCCATCACCGATATCGGCCGCAAGTTCGATTTGGCGTGTTCGTTAGAGGTGGCCGAGCATTTGCCCGAGAGTAGCGCGAATGAGTTCGTTTCCGCGCTCGTGGCCGCTGCACCAATCGTACTGTTCTCTGCTGCAGTCAAAGGGCAAGGCGGTAGAAACCACCTGAACGAGCAGTGGCCATCCTACTGGGCAGAACGTTTCAGCGGACATGGTTACAGCGCCTTCGATTGCGTCCGACCGCAGATATATGACGACAGCCGAATTCGGCCCTGGTATCGACAGAACCTTCTCGTTTTTTGTCGCGGCGATTGTTGTCCCGAAGGTTATTCGTCGCTAACCAGCCCCTTCGATCTGGATCGCGTCTTGCCCGACTACTTTGAGTATAAGCTCCAGGAAGTCACCGAAGGCAAGAGTGCGGCGATAGCAGCAAGACATCTGCTCGGAAACCTTGGGGTCTTGGCAAGAGCAGCGAGACGTCGGTCTGGTCTCTAACGCCTCATTCCCCACTGCCGGTGGAAGATGCGGTTCGCTTGCCCTAAAGAGGGATGACACCGATGACGTCGCTTGGGCAAGAGCAGCCAACAGTAAGCGCCGCGAGAGCGCGTACTTGCTTCTCATCAATCGCGATGACGACCCGCCGACAGGCTATTCGTGTCGCGCGAAGTAGCGGAAGCCGTGCTGCTTGATCAGTTCGTCCCGCTTCGCGGATTCGAGATCCTCCTTCATCATCTCCCGAACTAGGCTCTCGAACGACGTTTTCGGCTCCCAGCCGAGCTTCTGTTTCGCCTTGGCAGGATCACCGAGAAGCGTCTCGACCTCGGTCGGTCGGAAGTACCTGGGATCGACCGATACAACGCACTTTCCAGTTTTGGCATCGTATCCCTTTTCATCGACCCCCGCGCCTTCCCAGCGAATTCGCATTCCAATCTCGCTGGCCGCGACGTTGACGAAGTCCCTCACCGAGTGTTGTTTGCCGGTAGCGATGACGAAATCCTCTGCCTTCTCCTGCTGCAACATCAACCACTGCATCTCAACATAATCGCGGGCATGTCCCCAGTCGCGGAGCGCGTCGAGATTACCGAGATATAAACGTTCCTGCAGGCCCAAATGGATCCGCGCCAGGGCGCGCGTGATTTTTCGGGTGACAAAGGTCTCGCCGCGGACGGGAGATTCGTGATTGAACAGGATGCCATTGCAGGCATACATGCCGTAGGCTTCACGATAGTTCACGGTGATCCAATACGCGTAGAGCTTGGCGACCGCGTAAGGGGAACGCGGGTAGAAGGGCGTCGTCTCCTTTTGCGGGATCTCCTGCACGAGACCATAGAGTTCGGACGTCGAGGCTTGGTAGAAACGCGTCTTCTTCTCCAGGCCAACGATCCGGATCGCCTCTAAAATCCGAAGCGCGCCCAAGGCGTCTGAATTTGCGGTGTATTCCGGTTCCTCAAACGAAACGGCAACATGGCTTTGGGCAGCGAGATTATAGATCTCATTAGGCTGCACCTGCCCGACGATCCGGATCAGGCTCGACGAGTCCGTGAGGTCGCCGTAGTGCAACCGGAACGGCGGGTCGGGCTCATGCGGGTCAAGGTAAAGGTGATCGATGCGGTCGGTATTGAAGAGCGAGGTCCGGCGCTTGATGCCATGGACCTCGTATCCCTTCTGTAGAAGAAGTTCGGCCAGATAGGCCCCGTCCTGTCCCGTAACACCGGTAATGAGTGCGCGTTTTTTGGTCATGCAAATCTCGTCGATATTGGCAGGTGTTCTTAGCCAATACCTTTGATCGGGGCTACCTGAAACAGAGTAAATTTTCGAGCGGATTGGCCGCTAATGTTAACGGAGCCGGACATTTTGAAGGCCAAAGTAGGCTCAGGCTAGTGCCGGCAAAGTGAGTGTACCGGGCGATCAAGCCGACGCAGCAGCGATGTGATCGGCTAAAGCTGAACCTGCTCTCTGCGCCTGATGACAGTGCTCACCGCAGGCGCGCTTCTCAATTTTGCTTGCCAAGAATTGAGCGCGAGGCGAGTCAGCATTATGCCCGACGAAGCTCCCGCAATCTTGGTCATTGCATCTACTAGGCGACCGTGCCCGTCGGGCGCAAGTAGTTGCAGAATCTCAAGGAGAATTGCGCTTCCATTCACGAGCAGGACTGGACGCACAGGGCGGTTCGGAAAAGCTAGCTTGAGGTCTTGTCATGAACGGGACCAAGCGTCACGAGCGTAAGTGGCCCCAGAGCCAGCCATCCTGCAATACGATAAAGTCGAGTCACCTTCCTCATAGCGGGGACGCCGCCGTCCAGCAACGCAAAGACCGGAATTTGGCTGGAATCTCCGAACCCGAATAGCTTGCACTTTGGGAAAAGGCGCCGACGCGACGTGGCCGCCCATTCTTTGGGCAAATGGACCAAAAGCGCTGGGCATTCGCGGAGATCGGCGCTTAGGACGCTGCACGTTAACCGCTGTTCGCGCGCTTGGATGCTTGACCTTTAAGATTTGCCTTGAGCTGCAGAAGGCTTCGATGGCCTTTGATTTCCTTGAGAAGCAGCAACTCCGAGCCGCGCGGCGTAGAGTAGGCCTTCGAAGAAGGTATCTGGTGCTTGCGCGTACACACCTCCTCCATGCTAATTGCGTGTTGGTCTAAGCCGTAGGTGGAAAGGCGATCCTCTATGTCGGATGAAGGATCGGATCGAGCCGCCAGCTCAGTGCATGTTGGATCGTGTGCTTCCTGCCTCTGACGGACCGCGATCGAACTGAAGCTATCCTTGAGCGCAAGCCGGAATGGAGAGCTCGCGCTTGGGACCTCGATCTGATCTTTCAGCGCGGCCGGGGCATCGGTCCAGCCGCGAAGCGCTGATTCCTGATCTCGCGAAGCAGCAGCATGCGTTTGGTTTGTGCGGCGTTGAGCAGGCCCTCGAACAGGACCAGGATGTCGCGCGCCTGCACGTAGACCTCCGTGTTGATGGCGTGCGCATCGAAGCCATAGGACGCCAGGCGCGCGTCGATCTCGGTCGCAGCGATGGGATCAATGCGCCAGCTCAACGCGTTTTGCAGCGTATAGTACTCGGCCTGATCTTCGAAGTCGGCAGCGATCCCGGCCATGTCGATGTGCCGGAGGGACGCTTCAATCGCCTTTTGGCGATAGGTCTCGAGCAACTTGTGCCGCAATACGCGGTAGCGTTGGATTTCCCAGGACAGTTCGGCGACGTCGATTGCGAGCAGCCACTCGATGGCGGATCGGGGCGCAAGGTCCGCGAAGATCGCCTGCCGCAGGGCCTGGTAATGTTCGAGGTGTTCCCCGGGCAGCAGCAGGGGCGGCGGCGCCAACGCCTCAAACTCGACCGGCAGCGCCGTTGCGGTCAGTTCGCGCGCCGTTTGGAAGGGCCCGTTCATCGGGATGCGGCCTCCGAACCAAGGTTTGCGGGACCGGGCGCGGTGCCGACCGCGGCGTCGGCCGGACCGTGGACGGGGCTCGCAGCCCACAAGTCCTGCGCGACCGGTAACGGCGCGATCTGCAGGTTGGTCCACCAAGCGCGCTCGTTGCCGTGCCGATGCAGCTCCTCGTGATGCGCGCGACACAACGGAACGGCGAACTCATCACTGACCTTGCGGCCGAGCGCTCTGGGTTGGGCGAACTTCAGATGATGGGCATCGCACGGCGTTTGCTGGCAGACGAGGCAGGGCTGCTGCCGGACAAACAACAGGTGCGCCTTGCTGCGCTTGCGGGCAGGCTCCTTGGGATGGGCAAGCCCGGTCTCAGGCAGCGCTGGCTGCAGCGCGGCCTCGGCGTCCGCAGCAGGGAGCGGCGCTGCTGCCGCGGGACCCGCGGCGTCCTCAAGCTTGGCCTGATAGGCGGCCTCGACGACCCGGGCGTCGCCTTCCAGCAGGGTGTTTTTCAGCGGCAGGCTGGCCTTGGCCCAGGCCAGCAGGTCTTCGCTGGCGGCTAGGGATGCGAGCTGGCGCAAGAGTTGCTCCCGGAGCTCGGCGGACTGCGGCGGCCCCAGCACCGGTGCGCGGTTTAGCATCCCCTTGGCGGGTTTGGGGTTCGCGCCCGCGGTTGCCTGCGGCTCTGCTGCCGGCGGGCTGGCCACCGCGTCCGGGGCGTCCAGATCATCCTCGCCGGCAATTCCGACCAGCGCGAACAGGGCGTAGCGCCGGGCGTAGGTAAGCGCCGCGCCCATCCGGTGCGGCGCCTCGACGTCCCTCGTGGCGCAGACCGGCCAGTCCGACGAGATCCACTCGCCGGAGGAATGGGCGAGCAGGGTGGTGAGATGGATGTGGCCGGTGGTGGCCTCGACCCGGGTGGTCTGGATGGTGGCGATCTCCTGCTGGCTGAGGGTCTTGCGCACGATGTCGAGGCCGCTCGCCAGCGAGGCGTAACGAAAGGTGCGGTCGTCATCGCGCAGGAACGGCGAGCGGATCATCCCGGTCAGGGTCTTTTCCGGGTTGGTCAGTTCGGCTTGCGCACGGGCCAAGGCGGCTGCGATCGCCCCGATATGCTCACTGGCCTGGTGCATGGACGCGCCCCGTCTCAACCGGATCAAAACTGATCGCGCCGGCTTTGGAGCGCTTGGCGCGAACGCCGTGGCCAAATGCCTCCTTGGCATCCTCGGGCAGCAGCTTCTTGAGCTCGGTCTTGGCCAGTTCGTGCTCGCCATGGGCCGCCCGGGTGCGCAGGTAACTCGCCGCGCACTCGGCCCATCGATTGGAGGCGGTCATGTCGACGACCTTGATCGCCGCGAGCCGCGGGCGCGGGGTCTCGATCCCGAACAGCAGCGGCGGCTCGCCGCTCTGCACGCAGCGCCAGAACTTCTTTTCCGCGGTCAGCAGCAGGTGCTGGTAGAGCGGATCGGCATGCACGGTGATCTCCACCCATTTGCCGCCGCCGGTGATGATCGAAAGCACCGCCGAGCGCGCCGCGACCACCCACATGTTGTGTTGCAGCTGCGCCATGTGCTTCTCGGCCGCTGCCTCCTCGGTAAAGGCCCAGGGCAGCATGAACTTGGCCTCGAACACCGCGCCGCTCTGCGCGACCATGCCGTCCAGCGTGGCCGCCATCCAGGAGTGGACGGGATGGCGCATCCGTTTCTGAATGTCGGTGATCGTTTGACCCGTGGCGGCCTGGTACCAGCTGCGGTTGAGCGCTTCGGTGGCGATGCCGAGCTGTACGACCAGGTTGCGGGACAAATCTTGGGGCGCGATCTCGCCGCGCTTTTCCCGCCACAGGCGCATGAGCTCGTCCTGATCGTCGCCCATGATGATGCGCACGTCCGAGCCGCCGATGAAGGCGCGCCGGTCGTGCGGGCTGAACCTGATGACGGAGTGGGGCGCCTCGGCGCCGTCGGTTGAAATCGGGATCACCGGGTCTCTCCTTGGTTTGGCACACGCGGCTTGCCGCCGCACCACCAAAAGCCCCGCACCGGGGAGGAGAGCGACCGGGGCCAACGGCCAAGGCCCGGTCGGATCAGTAACGCTCCTTTTGCGCGGGAATGCCAGTCCTTTCTGCAGCAAATTTGCTGTTCTTTCGCCCCGAAAAATCTTGATATCTCAATGCATTGGAGCGAGTTCTCCGGGTGTCGCAATCAGCAAAAGCCGAGGAGCTCGGACATGGCGTCAATTCGACAAATCGAAGCCAATCGCAGCAACGCCAAGCGCAGCACCGGCCCGAAAACGGCGGGTGGAAAGGCGAGGTCCAGCCAAAATGCGCTGCGCCATGGGTTGGCGCGGAGTGGCGATCCTGCCGTGACGGAGAATTTCGCCGTCGCAATTGCTTTGGGGCTCGGGCATCAGGTCACACCGGAGTCGGCGATGGTACTTGCACGGTCCAAGCTCGCGCTGCTGCGCCTCCGCACTTTGCGGCAGGAGAAGTTGACGGCGCTGTTGGGCGGGCCGCTTCCGGCAGACCTAAAATGTCTTAAAGGGCTTGAGCGCTACGAACGGGCCGCTTTGGTGCAACAGAGGCGGGCGCTTCGAGCGCTCAGCCTTAAAGGTTGACGCTGGTCACTTGGCTTCGTTCTGGAAATTGTCCGCACCACCCCCATGGCCGCGGCAGAGCTCCTAAAACCGCCCGCCAAAGCCTGATGGGGCTTAGCGCGTGGGCCGCTTGGGAGCAGAACCACGAGCTTTAGCCGACAGCAATTCCCGGAACAGCTTCACGGGATCAACGCCCAGCGCTCGGGCGATCGCGACAAATTCTACGACATCGATCCGTCGTTCGCCGCCCTCATATTTAGCAATGAACGATTGCGGCCGTCCGAGCTTCTTGGCCAAAGCATGCTGGCGGATGCCGGCCTTCTGTCGCGCTGCGACAAGAAGTTCGATCAGGCGGGCATGTTCCGCGGATCTCAGGGACTTTTGCATGACCGCCGGGCCAGAGAATCGGCGGCGGTCAACTTGATCCTGAACTTGGATTATCCCAAAACCGGATAATTTTGGTTGGCCGAGCTATCAGTGGTACAGCCACGGGGCACCTTATGAAGGTTTCAGCGACGACGGTTCGGTACATCAAGCTCGGCGCTGGCGGCCGGTGGGAGAACAGCCTGGACCGCGCTGAGCTGCACTTCGGCTATGGGTCGGTGACCCACGAACTTGCCCGTGAAGGCAACCGGGCGAAGATCATCACCCACCTGATTGCGCTTGGCCGGTCGCCGCAGGCCGCCGCGCGCGACGCGCAGGAGGTTGCCGACTTCTACGATTTGGACGAAGCGTGTCTTTGGATCACGTTCGCGCGCGATCATCTGTGGTGGACGTTTGCCGAGCCAGAGGTCACCTGGGTCAAACCTGATCCAGCGCGGGCAGGCGAGCGCTTCAGAAAAGCCATCGGCGGGTGGTGCAACACCGACGTCAATGGGACGCCGCTAAAAATAAACTCGCTCAGCACCAAGCTGACCAAGGTCGCAAGCTATCGGCGAACGATCTGCGCCGTCAAAGCGCACGACTATCTGCTACGGCGCATCAATGGCATCGAGGAGCCGATCGTCGCGAAGGCCAGCCAAATCCGGACCGCACTGATTGAGGTGACGATCGAGGCCCTGCGGCTGCTGCACTGGGCCGATTTCGAAACCCTCGTTGACATCATCTTTGCGCGCAGTGGCTGGAACCGGGTCTCCATGCTCGGTGGCACCAAAAAGCTGGTCGACCTCGAGCTGGAGCACCCGGTGATCAACGAGCGGGCCGCAGTCCAGGTTAAATCTGCCGCCAACCAAAAGACACTGGACGCCTATATCCGGCGGACGGACGCCGCCGAGCAGTTCGACCGGTTCTTCTTCATTTGCCATTCGCCGAAGGGGGCGCTGAGCGCCCCCGACGACCGGGCTGATATTCACGTCTGGACCGGTCGCGAGCTCGGTGCGACCATCATGCGGCTCGGGCTGCACGACTGGGTCATGGAGAGGCTAGCCTAGCGGCAACGCGCTTCATTAGAGCCAACTGAATTAGAGCCAACTGAACGTGTAATCGTAGCCATTGTCCTCATAGGCAAGCGCCTGGCTGATGCTGTCGACCTGATCGTCGTGACGGCCCTGCGGGAAGGTCAATAGCTCCATCTCGAGCTCGGCCAGGAACGGCGCATTCCTTGGAAACCACACCCGTCCGGCGGCAAATTTGCCCTGCTGGACGTATACGCGGCCGATCTTGTCGTGGTCGACCTTGATCGGATTGACGAAGCAATCGGCGTGATCGCCTAGCTCCTGGGCCAGCGCAATTCCGGTGGAGGCTTCTTCGATCAGGATTTCGTGGGGCTTGAAGCGCCTGGCGAGCTCGAGTGCGGTGTCGCGGAGGACGGGATACTCGAACCGACCACGAACAAGATCAAGCAGGTAGTAATTGCCGTCCGCGACCTGCCAGGTTGTACACACCGACCAGTCATTTTGCGCACCATTCTTGGCGGCCGTATCCCAACTCTGGATGATGCGGCAGCCCAGCACATCTCGTGGAGGAGCATCGTCGTAATATCGTAACCAATCCCGCTTGATCATGGCCCCACCGGCCGGAACCGGCGCCTGCTGGTACTGCGCCGCAAACACGTCGGGCCCGAGCGTCTGCTGCAGCTTACGCAACATCTCGATCGATTCATGGGCCGGATGCAGCGCGTCACCGGCCTTCCTGAGATGGAATTGGTTGGGACCGATCGGGACCGCGGCGTCGGTCTCGGCGATCGCGGGCAGGCTGAGCACCTCCCACTCATCGGATGAACTGGCCAGAAAACCGGATAGATCGTCCAGATGAACGCGCTGCATCACCAAGATCACCGCGCTGGTCTGCTTGTTGTCGAGCCGCGACATCAACGTATTCGTCACCCACTGGTTGATGCCGGTTCTGCGCGCCTCCGATTGCGCATCAACCGGCTTTTGCGGATCATCAATCAGGATCAGATCGCCGCCGAGCCCCGTCAGCGTCCCGGAAACCGATGTCGTTTTGCGCGAGCCACGTCGGGTCGTGATCAGCTCGGATTCGGTGCTGCGCGCGATGCGCATGTTCGGAAACGCGCGGCGGTACCACTCAGCATGCACGATGGAACGGAAGTCGCTGGCATGTTTGGCCGAGAGCTCATCGCCGTAGCTGATGGCAATGATGCGGCGGCTAGGTGCGAGCCCAAGCAGGAATGCCGAAAATGCCACCGAAACCGTGATCGATTTGAGGTAGCGCGGCGGCATGTTGATAATTAAACGCGTCAGCTCGCCGCGGCGCACACGCTCGAGCTGATAGGCAATTGCCTGAATATGCCAATTGGGCAGGAATTCAGCACCGGGGTTGAGGTGGAGAAAGCAGCGGTAGACAAAGCTGACGAAGTCAGCGCGCAGGATGGCGCTGAACAATGCAAAGTCGTGCGTGGTCATTCGGATTCTCCTTGCTTCTTGAATTGCGCGCAAAGCTGTGCGGCGTAAAATTCCAGAACCTTGCGATCGTCGATGTCGAGCAGCGGCGTTGCAGGCTGTTCGCTGGACTCGATCAACTGCTTGCGATTGAGGAGGAAGGCGGCCGATTTGTCCTTGCCCTTCAGCGCGTCTTCCGCAAATCTGGTCAGGATGCCTTCGAGCACGGTGATCTTGCGCAGTCTTCCATTTTCACGGATGTCGATTTTTCGGTTGAGAAGCTCGTTGATGATGGTCGCCTCGTTTTTGGATCCCTTTGGTCGGCCGTTCTTGTTACCGGATTGCCCCGGCTTGAACTGGTGCTCGCGGGGTGGACGGCGGTAACCAACACCGTCGCCATGATTTTCCCCCGCCGTGCCGCCGCGGTGCGGGCCTGATCGCTCGCGCCGGCTCATGTGCTGCTCTCCGGACTTGCGGCGGAACGCTCAGCAGTGACCTCATCGAACGTCTGTCCGGTGGCGGCAAGAATCGCATCGCGCCTGGTGACGTCCTGCCAACGGCGGATTGCGGCATCGACATATAATGGATCGATCTCCATTCCATAGGCCTTGCGGCCGACGCGCTCCGCCGCCAGCAGGCTGGTGCCCGACCCCAAGAATGGATCGAGCACAACGTCGCCGCGACGCGTGCAATCCTTGATGGCGTCCGCGACCAAGGCGACTGGTTTGACCGTGGGATGAAGTGTAAGGTCGGCAAGACGGCCTTGGCGGAATGTATTGACGCCGGTATACGTCCAGACGTTGGAGCGGTTGCGGCCGTGGCGGCCAAGCTCGACGTTGTTGAGATGCGGCGCATCGCCGTTCTTGTAGACGAAGATCAGCTCGTGCTGTGAGCGGTAGAAGCTGCCTTGGCCGGCATTGGTTTTGTTCCAGACCACCAGATTTTGCAGCGGACCGAAGACGGCGCGCCCCGCGGCATGCATTTCGCCAATGTGGCGCCAGTCGACGAACGCAAAGTGCAGTGAGCCGTCGTGCGAGAATTGGACGGCCAGGCGCATCCAGCGCGTGAGAAAATCGGTAAACTCGGGCGGCGACATTTCACCGGAGGCCACCGAAAATTCGCGGTGCTTGATCTTGCCGCGGCCGAGCGTCTTGGAAATTTGCACATTGTAAGGTGCGTCCGCGATCAGCATGCTGGCCCGATCGGATCCCATCAGCCTCGCCCAATCGCTCTGATCGCAGGCATCGCCACACAGCGCGCGATGCGCACCAAGCTGCCACAGCTCGCCCCTGCAGCTGATGGGCTGCTCGCCGATCGTGCAGGACGCGTCAGCTGAATCATGCTCTGAGTTGCCGAAATCGAGCATCAGCCCGTCGATTTCGGCCGGCGCAAACCCGGTGATGTCGAGGGTGAGATTGCAGTCCGGCAACAGCGATGCGAGGTCCCCGAGCTCTTCGGCGAGGAGCTTGCGATCCCAGCCTGCGTTCGCGGGAACCTTGTTGTCGGCGAGCGCCAGTGCGCGCTTCTCAGCCTCCTTCAGACCCCGCATGACTAGGACGGGGACCTCCTTTAATCCGAGATCCTTGGCTGCTTCCCAACGGGCGTGCCCGCATATGATCTGCTGATCCTCATCGACCAAAATGGGGTAGGTCCACCCAAACCTGATGATTGAGGTCGCGACCTGCTTGATTTGCTTTTTCGAATGAGTGCGGGCGTTACGCCTGTTAGGCCGTAATTTCTTCACGGCCTCCATAATCGTTCGATCGAGCGTCATGTTGCTGCTCCTTGTGGATGAAGGAGCAGTTCATATGCACCACAATGGCCGCCGCGAGTCGCGATTCGGTAGAGCGCAGCGACATTTTATAAAAGCTTAGGAAAATCCGTTAGTTAAGTTTTCTTGCGCCATTTCGCGTCTCTGAAGCCCGCATTGATGAGAGCCTTGCGAAGGGTCTCAATCGAGATCTTCTTCGGAAACGGCTCATAGCGAGGTTTTAGATCGCCAGGCTTGAAACGGCAGAATGATCGCTGTTCGCCCTGTTCATTGAGCTTTTTGAGGCCTTGATTTACCAGGTAAGAGGCCTGCTTAAGAGGGGGGATGAGCGAGGCTAGGTGCTGATATTCCTCGGGCGTCCGATTGTATCGATGCTCACCAAAGGCTTCAAAAAGCAGATCGAGAGCAAGCTCTTCGAGCGGCATTCTGTTTCGGTACATTGGCGCACTCCATGCTGCAAATGTCGCCCCCGTTTACGAACAGCGCCAAGCGGCGCGAATGGCACACAGATCGGCGGAGGCGATTGCACTTTCGGTAATAGAACGTCAGCTCAACGATATGGTCCGGTGCCAGACCGCATGACACCCGTAAGTCTACGGTCTCATGATCAGCATTTTGCGCCTACCGATCAGGCGGGACTCGCGGACTTTCTCGGCGTCAAAGAAAGTTGAGACGGGCGAGTCGCCCACCTCGGCGAGTGAGATGGGGCGTGGTCCGCTGAAGGCGCCGGGCGCTAACTAGGCAGATTGTGCATCTGTTCGGGATGGAGGCTTGGGGGCGATCCAAATCAAGCATTTTGCAATCCGAGACAAGCAAAGCGCGCTCCCAGGCGCCTCCTCGCTAGTTCGTGTTACAATGCATGTCGTTTCTAGATCATTTTGGCCACCTCCGTCATGAAGCATCCGGCATTTCGAACTCCTGAAGCCGGCCATCCTCGGCTCACCGGTCCCTCGTCTGAGGCGCCAATTTCTTTCATTTGCCTGCGGCTCCTTCTGACGCCGCGCTATGCAGAACGGGCAGAATGGAGTGCACTCTCCATGTCCTTACGGTCGCTTGCTTGGCCAAGCTAGCCGATGTCGTACCTTCCTCCCCCCAATCCCGTTCGTCCCGGCTCTAGCCCGGAGCAGCGCTTGCGCAACTTACAGCGTCGTTTTCGCGCGGTATCGGCGCGCCATGATCGTACCACTAAGCTGCACTCTACTAAGCTGCGATGGGCCATCACGGCATTGATCGCAGCCGCTGCCATTTTGGCCGCATATCCGGCTATTTGGCTCCTTGTTTCGAGCCCGTGGTCGGTCACGATCACGCTCAAACACATCGCGTCCGCCCCCAACTGTGATTTTGCCCGCTTGGTCGGCCTAGCACCCGCGAGGCGCGGAGAGCCAGGCTATTGGAAGCACCACGATCGCGATGGGGATGGGGTTGCTTGCGAACCATGGCGGCCACGGCGGGGAGATGTCTCGCCTCTAACAACAGCGACCAACTCAGATTGAGTTGCGCGAGCCGTTGCGACGCGCCTAAGTAGTCGTGTGTCAGCTCTCGGCGGAAGAGCGGTCGCCGATCCATGATCGCATGGGCCGCTGCTTTTGACCCGTCGGAAGCGTTGTCACTTCGGGATGTGGTCTTGCTTCATTGCCGACGGCATATCGGCCATGGTCGCGCTCGTGGGGCACAGAGCCAACCCAATCCCCCTGCAAGAGCGGCAAGACGTTTTGCCTGCTTGACGCGAGCACATTCCCTCATCATCAGCGGAATTTCCCTGTTTCGATTTTAATGCATCGCGACGCAATGCCTGCGATTTCAACGCCCATTTCGCATTTTTATGCCCGGTGGCGCCCCTGCGGCGGGCATTTTTCCCTGCAAAATTCCCTGAAAGCAGGGACTTGATCCCCGGTCCCTTTTACGCTTTTGGGCGGGCGGCTCCGCGCGCACGATGACGTACCGATCCAGCGCATCGACTAGCGGCGTCACGACCGGGCTCAGATTAGCGGGACGCCCTCGATCTCCGAGGAGCAAAGAATTGCGCCGTTAGATCTGGAAGAGAAAGTCCTGATTGGTCAAAGTATTCGCCGTAACGCTGGTCAAAACAATTTCCATATCCGCCGACCCTTGGTTCTGTGCAGCGCCCGAGCTGTTGACGTAGACAATCGTATTCGCGCCGCTCTGAATCCACGCGATACTATGCGCGGCGACTTGGGCGCTCCCGCTTAGCAGGCCCTGGACGCTCGTCACTCCCGCGATCGCCGAGGTGTCGATGAGGTCCGCACCATGAACGAAATCACTGATCGTATCATGGCTTGCTACCGTGGAGTCGGAAACCGCGGCGAAGACGAATTGGTCGTTTCCCGCTCCTCCTATCAACGTGTCGGCGCCTCCTCGCCCCTGGATCACGTCATTTCCAGCTTGCCCATCCAATGTGTTGTTGCCGGCATCGCCGAAAATGAAGTCAGCGAAGGCTGAACCACGGACGGCATTCACGCCGGTGAACGCATCTGTCCCCGTACCTGCGGCATCACCAGAGACGGTCCCGTGGGAGTTGCCGGCGGCGAGATCGACGGTCACCCCATCCAGGGCATTGTAGAATGCAATGCGGGTATTGCCGTTGCCGGTGATGGTGTCATTGCCCGCCATCCCCTCAAACTCGTTGAAAGTACCGAAATCGCCGAGATTCGGCCCGGACACGCCGAAATTGGTCGCGACATAGGTGTCGGCGAAGGCCGTCCCGCGGATCGCTTCGACCGATCGAAGGGTATCCGTTCCGATCGCAGTGTCGCCGGTCACCACGCCCGAAGCCAGATCGACTTGAATACCTGAAGCCGAGCCATCGTTATTGTAGAACGCTCGGTCAAAGCCAGCTTTACCGTCGATGGAGTCATTGCCGGCGCGACCCGCAAAATCTTCCGCGGTGCCATTAGGATTGTTAGAGCCGGTGATGGTATCGGCAAATGACGACCCTGATACGGAGCCAACGCCTGAGAAGGTGTCGGTGCCTACGGACCCATCGCCGGTCACGGTCCCCGACGCGCCGCTGGTGGTGCTGGTCCAGCTATTAAGGCCGAAAGTGATCGTCACCGGACCGGTCGCATTGGTGTAGATCAGACGCGTGTTGCCGTTGCCGGTGATCGAATCGTCACCACCAAGTCCCTCGAACTGGTTGAAGGTGCCGTTGTTGCCGACGTTAAGAGCGCCTGCGAGGCCGTATCCCGTTGCCACATAGGTGTCGGCAAGGTTGGTTCCCTGGATAGCTTCGATCGAGCGCAGCGTGTCAACCCCGATCGAGGAATCGCCCGTAGCCGTGCCGGTCGCCATGTCAATGGTGACACTGCCGGTTGAAAGGTAGATGTTGTGATAGCTGGCGGTATCAAAGCCGCCGCGACCGTCAATCGTGTCGTTGCCGCCAAGTCCGGTAAATGTCTCGTTGGTGCTGCTTCCCGACAGGGAATCGATGAACATCGTGCCCATGATGGCATTGACGCCGGTAAACGTATCGCTTCCGACCGAAGAGTCCCCGGTAGCCGTGCCGGCTGCTATGTCCACCACAACGCCCGCGGTCGCATTATTGAATCCGATGCGCGTGTTGCCGTTGCCGATGATGATGTCGTTGCCGCCCTCGCCGGTGAACTCGTTGAAGGTCCCCAATGATCCGGAGTTCGTGCTGGTGTTGCCAAACCCGGAGGCGTTGTAGGTATCGGCAAAATTGGTGCCGCGGACAGCTTCGATCGACACCAGTGTATCATTACCAACCGTGGCATCTCCCGTCAGGGTGCCGGCCGCGAGATTGACAGTGATGCCTGACGTGGTGGTCGGATCGTTATTGTAGTCGACACGGTCGAAGCCGCCGCGGCCGTCGATCACATCGTTGCCAGCGAAGCCTGCAAAGACCTCGATCGTGCCGAATCCATTGTTGCTTCCGAAAAGGGTATCGGCGAACGCAGAGCCCCAGACTGCAATAATGCCGGAGCCGACAAACGTGTCGTGACCAACGGATCCATCTCCATCCGCCGTACCGGCTGCGATATCGACAGTCACACCCGCGGTGGCGCTCACATAAGAAACCCGCGTCAGAGCCGCGCCCAAAGGGTTCACGGCAGTTAGAATGGTGTCATTGCCGCCCCGACCCTCGAACTCGTTAAACCCGACCGGTGTACCGGGAATACCGGTGGCTCCCGCGAAGCCGGCCGCATTGAACGTGTCCGCGAAATCGCTGCCAATCGCAGCTTCGATCGCGACGAGCGTGTCGGTGCCCACTCCCGGACCGGATGCCGTGCCCGCCGCCAGGTTGACGGAGATTCCGCCCGTGGCATCGGTGTAGACAGCGCGGTCGAAATCGGCCCCGCCGTCGAGCAGATCGTTGCCGCCGAATCCCTGAAGCCGATCATTTCCTGCAAGCCCGTAAATTGCATCCGCTTGGCTCGTTCCGAGCAGCACATCCGAGCCCGAGGTGCCGTTGGTGGCGTTCGGAAAGATGAAGTCGCTTTGCTGGAGGCTTGTCACACCCATCAGCGTCAGAGTATTTCCGCTCCCAAAATTGATGATGGTATTGCCAGCACTCAACGTCGATTTCGATTGAACGTCTGCGAACGTGAAGATGCCGGACAAACCTGTCAGATCAATGGTGTCGCCCTGGCTGCGGTCAAAGTCCGTGATGGTGTCTGCTCCGCCGCCATCGGCATAGACGAAAGTGTCAGAGCCGTTCCCGCCAGTCAGGGTATCGGCACCGCCACGGCCATCGATCCGGTCGTTGCCATCCCTGCCGTCGAGCGTATTGGCATTGGCATCTCCGAGGATGACGTCGGCAAACGACGAGCCGCGGACGGCATTCACGCCGGTGAACGTGTCTATCCCGGTGCCTGCGACGTCACCGGAGGCCGTCCCGTGGGAGCTGCCTGCGGCGAGATCGACGGTCACCCCGTCCAGGGCATTGTAGAATGCAATGCGGGTATTGCCGTTGCCCGTGATGGTGTCATTGCCGGCCATCCCCTCAAATTCGTTGAAAGTACCGAAATCGCCGAGATTCGGCCCGGAGGCGCCGAAATTGGTTGCGACATAAGTGTCGGCGAAGGCGGTCCCACGAATCGCTTCGACCGATCGAAGGGTGTCCGTTCCGATAGCAGCGTCGCCGGTCACCACGCCCGAAGCCAGATCGACTTGAATACCTGAAGCCGTGCCGTCGTTGTTGTAGAAGGCTCTGTCGAACCCACCCTTGCCGTCGATGAAGTCATTGCCGGCGCGCCCCGAAAAGTCTTCCGAGGTGTTGTTCGGATTGTTCGAGCCGGTGATGGTGTCGGCAAATGACGATCCCGATACCGAGCCGACACCGGAGAAGGTATCGGTGCCTACGGACCCATCGCCGGTCACGGTCCCCGACGCGCCGCTGGTGCTGCTGGTCCAGCCATTGAGACTGAAAGTGATCGTCACCGGACCGGTCGCATTGGCGTAGATCAGACGCGTGTTGCCGTTACCGGTGATGATGTCGTTACCGCCCATTCCCTCAAATTGATTGAAGGTGCCATTGTTGCCGACGTTGGCATAGGGGAGGCCGGTAGCGGGATCGATAGCTCCCGTGACGCCGAAATTGATCGCGTCATAGGTGTCGATAAAGTTAGTGCCCTGAATGGCTTCGATTGAACGCAAGGTATCGGTGCCGCTCGAGGCATCGCCTGTCACCGTTCCAGCTGCAAGGTGAACGCTGATCCCACCCGTCGTGAAGGTGAGGTTGGCATATTGCGCCGTGTCGAAGCCGCCTTTTCCGTCGATAAAATCATCGCCGGCAAGGCCCATGAAGTTCTCGTTGGCACCGCTGCCCGAAAAGGTGTCGGCAAACATCGAGCCAATGACGGCGTTGACGCCGGTGAATGTATCGGTCCCCACCGAGGCATCGCCGATCGCAGTGCCCGCGAGGAAATCGACCGTCACGCCGGCGCTTGATTGCGTATATTGGATTCGGGTGTTGCCATTTCCGATGATGGTATCGTTGCCGCCCATGCCTTCAAAATTGTTGAAGGTGCCGCTCGATCCGGCATTGGTGCTGGTGCCGCTGAAACCGGTGGCATCGTAAGTATCAGCGAAGTTGGTGCCGCGGACGGCTTCCACTGAACGCAGCGTGTCGGTTCCGATCGTAGCATCGCCAGTGACGGTTCCGGTTGCAAGATTGACGGCTATGCCCGTGGCTGTGGCGGCGTCGTTGTTATAGATGGCGAAATCGTAGCCGCCGCGACCATCGATCAGATCGTTGCCGGCACGACCGTCATATTGCTCGAAAGTGCCATTCGGATTGTCACTGCCCCGCAGCGTGTCTCCAAATGCCGACCCAATGACCGAGTTGACGTTGGTGAAGGTGTCGTTGCCGACTGATGCATCGCCGTTCGCCGTTCCCGCGGCTAGATCAACGACGACCGCCGCTGTCGCACTGACATAGGAAATGCGAGTCAGACTCTCGCCGGAAGGATTGACCGTGCCGGTGATGATGTCATCTCCCCCCATGCCTTCGAAACTGTTGAAGCCAATTGGGGTACCAGGGACCCCGGAATTGCCGCTGAAGCCGACCGCCGAGTAATGGTCGGCAAAGTTGCTGCCCTGGATGGCTTCGATACCGATCAAAGTGTCGGTGCCGACACCCGGACCCGTCACGGTCCCTGCCGTCAGATCGGCGGTAATGCCCCCGGTCGCGTCGACATAGGCCGCGCGATCAACACCCGACAAGCCGTTGAATATGTCATTACCGCCAAAGCCCTGGAATACATCGTTCCCGGCAGTCCCGGTCAGGGTGTTGTCGCCAGCGTCGCCGAGAATGGCGCCGGGCACGCCGACAAAATAGACCACCGCGCTGCTGGTCGCGGTGTTGCCGGCCGCATCACTCACCCGCGCCGTCAGCGAGTTTTGGCCGTTGTTGAGCGTGACCGTGCTGCTCCAGCTGCCGTTGCCCTGCACGATGGCGGTGCCGATCGCGGTGGTGCCGTCCAAGATGGTGACGGTCGCGCCGGCATCGGCGACGTCCACTGTGCCGGTGATGGTCTGGCTGGCCTGGTTCACCGGCCCGCCCGCGCTGGTGATCGCGACCGCGGGCGCCGTGGTGTCCAGGGTGAAGCTCAGCGATGCAGTCGTCGAACTGTTGCCGGCGGCATCGCTGAACTGTGCCGTCACCTGCTTGGCGCCATCGGCGCCGAGATCACCGGCAGTCACCGTCAAGCTGACGCTGCCGGCCGTGACGTCGGCGGCCGTAATCACATGCGTGACCGGATGCGCCAGCGGCGAGCCGCCCAGCAACAGCTGCACCGTATCGCCGATGGCCGCCGCCGGGCTCAGCGCCACCGTGAAGCTCGGCGAGGTCGCCGAGGTGATGTTGTCGGTGCCCGAGCTGCCGCTGTCCGAGCCCGCCGTCAGATCTGGCGTGCCGCCGCCCGGGGCCGTCGTGTCCAGCGTGAAGCTCAGCGAGGCCGACCCGGTGTTGCCGAAGCTGTCGGACTGGCTCGCCACGATGGTGTGTGGTCCATCGGCCAGCCCGCTCGGTGTAAACGACCAGGCACCTTGCGCATCGGCGGTCACCGTCGCCGCGATCGGGCTGCCGTCGATGGTGAAGTGCACCGCCGTGTTGGCGAGGCCGGTGCCGTTCAGCGCTGGGTTGGCGGTGACATGATCAGTCGCCGAGGTGCCGGTGTCGGCGACCAGGGTCTCGGTCACCGTCGGGCCGGTGGTGCTGAGCGTGTAGACCACCGCGCTGCTGGTCGCGGTGTTGCCGGCCGCATCGCTCACCCGTGCGGTCAGCGAGTTCGGGCCGTTGTTGAGCGTGACCGTGCTGCTCCAGCTGCCGTTGCCCTGCACGGTGGCGGTGCCGATCGCGGTGGCGCCGTCCAGGATGGTGACGGTGGCGCCGGCATCGGCGATGCCGACCGTGCCGGTGATGGTCTGGCTGGCCTGGTTGACCGGCCCGCCCGCGCTGGTGATCGCGACGGTGGGCGCCGTGGTGTCGAGCGTGAAGCTCAGCGACGCTGTCGTCGAACTGTTGCCGGCGGCATCGCTGAACTGTGCCGTCACCTGCTTGGCGCCATCGGCGCCGAGATCACCGGCAGTCACCGTCAGGCTGACGCTGCCGGCCGTGACGTCGGCGGCCGTGATCACATGCGTGACCGGATGTGCCAGCGGCGAGCCGCCCAGCAACAGCTGCACCGTATCGCCGATGGCCGCCGCCGGGCTCAGCGCCACCGTGAAGCTCGGCGAGGTCGCCGAGGTGATGTTGTCGGTGCCCGAGCTGCCGCTGTCCGAGCCCGCCGTCAGATCTGGCGTGCCGCCGCTCGGTGCCGTCGTGTCCAGGGTGAAGCCCAGCGATGCCGAGCCGGTGTTGCCGAAGCTGTCGGTCTGGCTCGCCACGATGGTGTGCGGTCCGTCGGCCAGCCCGCTCGGCGTAAACGACCAGGCGCCTTGCGCATCGGCGGTGACCGTGGCGGTGCTGAGAACGCCATCGATCGTCAGATGCACCACGGTGTTGGCGAGGCCGGTGCCGCTCACGGCCGGGTTGGCGGTGACATGATCAGTCGCCGAGGTGCCGGTGTCGGCGACCAGGGCCTCGGTCATCGTCGGGCCGGTGGTGCTGAGCGTGTAGACCACCGCACCGCTGGTCGCGGTGTTGCCGGCCGCATCGCTCACCCGTGCCGTCAGCGAGTTCGGCCCGTTGTTGAGCGTGACCGTGCTGCTCCAGCTGCCGTTATCTTGCACGGTGGCGGTGCCGATTGCGGTGGTGCCGTCCAGGATGGTGACAGTGGCGCCGGCATCGGCGATGCCGACCGTGCCGGTGATGGTTTGGCTGGCCTGGTTGACCGGCCCGCCCGCGCTGGTGATCGCGACGGTGGGCGCCGTGGTGTCCAGGGTGAAGCTCAGCGACGCCGAGCCGGTGTTGCCGAAGGGATCGATCTGGCTCGCCACGATGGTGTGCGGTCCGTCGGCCAGCCCGCTCGGCGTAAACGACCAGGCGCCTTGCGCATCGGTGGTCGCCGTGGCGGTGCTGAGAACACCATCGATCGTCAGATGCACCACGGTGTTGGCGAGGCCGGTGCCGCTCAGCGCTGGGTTGGCGGTGACATGATCAGTCGCCGAAGTGCCGGTGTCGGCGACCAGGGTCTCGGTCACGGTCGGGCCGGTGGTGCTGAGCGTGTAGACCACCGCGCTGCTGGTCGCGGTGTTGCCGGCCGCATCACTCACCCGCGCCGTCAGCGAGTTTTGGCCGTTGTTGAGCGTGACCGTGCTGCTCCAGCTGCCGTTGCCCTGCACGATGGCGGTGCCGATCGCGGTGGTGCCGTCCAAGATGGTGACGGTCGCGCCGGCATCGGCGACGTCCACCGTGCCGGTGATGGTCTGGCTGGCCTGGTTCACCGGCCCGCCCGCGCTGGTGATCGCGACCGCGGGCGCCGTGGTGTCCAGGGTGAAGCTCAGCGATGCAGTCGTCGAACTGTTGCCGGCGGCATCGCTGAACTGTGCCGTCACCTGCTTGGCGCCATCGGCGCCGAGATCACCGGCAGTCACCGTCAGGCTGACGCTGCCGGCCGTGACGTCGGCGGCCGTAATCACATGCGTGACCGGATGCGCCAGCGGCGAGCCGCCCAGCAACAGCTGCACCGTATCGCCGATGGCCGCCGCCGGGCTCAGCGCCACCGTGAAGCTCGGCGAGGTCGCCGAGGTGATGTTGTCGGTGCCCGAGCTGCCGCTGTCCGAGCCCGCCGTCAGATCTGGCGTGCCGCCGCTCGGTGCCGTCGTGTCCAGGGTGAAGCCCAGCGATGCCGAGCCGGTGTTGCCGAAGCTGTCGGTCTGGCTCGCCACGATGGTGTGCGGTCCGTCGGCCAGCCCGCTCGGCGTAAACGACCAGGCGCCTTGCGCATCGGCGGTGACCGTGGCGGTGCTGAGAACGCCATCGATCGTCAGATGCACCACGGTGTTGGCGAGGCCGGTGCCGCTCAGCGCCGGGTTGGCGGTGACGTGATCGGTGACCGAAGTGCCGGTGTCGGCGACCAGGGCCTCGGTCACGGTCGGGCCGGTGGTGCTGAGCGTGTAGACCACCGCGCTGCTGGTCGCGGTGTTGCCGGCCGCATCGCTCACCCGCGCGGTCAGCGAGTTCGGGCCGTTGTTGAGCGTGACCGTGCTGCTCCAGCTGCCGTTGCCCTGCACGGTGGCGGTGCCGATTGCGGTGGTGCCGTCCAGGACGGTGACGGTGGCGCCGGCATCGGCCACGCCCACCGTGCCGGTGATGGTCTGGCTCGCCTGGTTCACCGGTCCGCCCGCGCTGGTGATGGCGACGGTGGGCGCCGTCGTGTCGAGGGTGAAAACAACGGGCACGCTTGTGCTAACGTTGGCGCTAGCGTCCAAAGCGACGATGCTGTGGTCGCCATCTCCTGCCAGAGTGACTGCCGTGCTCCAAACACCGCCGGAGCCAACGGTCACCTTTCCAATTTGTGTGGTGACACCATTGTAGGTATCGTACAGCGTCACTGTCGTTCCAACGAGGGACGCGTCGACAGTTCCGCTGATCGTTTGGCCTCCTTGATTGGTTGGGCCACCTGCATTGGCGATAGTTACAGGCGCCAACGAAACCAAGGCGATAACTTGCGTTGTATCCAAAGTGGGGACGAGCGGTTTCGATGCGGACGCAGAACCTCCCGTGATGGAGGCGAGGGGCGCAAAAGTTGGAGTGATCGAGCCGCCACCAGCTTGGCCCTTGACGTCGTCCGCAACAACGGTAGTCGGAGCCTCGGTGGGTGATGGTGGCGGGCTCCCAGCGAACTTCTGCAGTGATTTTGTATCGACGTCTCCTCGCTTGCCGTCGCTAGGTGCCGGAGTGTCTGGAGCGATCTGTTTCCCGATATCGTAGGTCGTTAACACCTGCTGAAAGGCGTTGAATTCCTGCGCAACCTGGCCTGGGCTCTTACTGACGGCTTGGGTGATCACCTCGAAATTCGCGGTTGGCGTGATGGTCATCGATGGGCCGTCGCTGGTAACTATCCCGATTGGATCCCCCGCGGTACAAACACCTTGAAGCAAGTTCGTTGGGACGCATTTGAAGACCTGTACGGAATGAACCTGACCGTCTTGCTGATCAGCAACGGAAACCGAGACCTGTCCATCCACTGCATCGACGTTAAGAAGGACGGCTGTACCGCGAATTCCGATCACGGCGGTAGGCGTTGCGACCTGCATGTCACCCGTTTTGGCAACCTGGCCGGCGACGAAACTGGCGGCGCCCTGGACGAGAGTGAACAGCGAATGGTTCGCGCCACTCGTCAGACTGACTAAGGTACCGCTCGCACTACTCTGCCCCTCATACCCCAATTCGTTCAACATGAAGCGAGCGTTGGCACTCAGGTTGAACGTTGAGCCGTCGATCAGAACGAGGCCGAGGGTAGAGCTGCTTCCAGTCTGCACGATATCGTTCTGATAGACGACGTCCCCGTTATTCGCCTCGATAGTAACGCCGTTGCGAACGATGCTCGCGCTGCCCGTTATGGTGGCGACATGGCCAATCACCTTTCCAGCGGCAGCATTTCCTCCGGCTTGAGCAAAGGTTTGGTAGCCGGTGAGAGCTTCAACGACTCTTGCATCGAGCAGTGCGCCGTCCGCAGAGCTGAGCGGCGAACGCTTCTCACCGAGAAAGTAATTGGGGATCGTGATCCGATGGTTGGGATCGGAAATGATGAGATCATGGCCCGAACGTGCATATTCACCCGAGAACAAGAGATGCGCGTCAGGAATGATGAGCGCGTTGGCTGGGCGAGGTTCAGGTAAGCTGAAGGACTCCGAAGCGACCTCAGATCCGGCAACATCGAGATTTTGGTTTAATGGGGTATTCAAATAGTGCCCCACACTCGGAAATTGAAATTAATTAATTTTGTGTTAATAACACATCGTAAATTAACTGCAAACAGATTGTGCGGTCGGCGTCGGAATCTGTTTGAAGCCCATGATCGTTCGACCCCGGAATCAAACGAGAGCGTTGGCACCCGTGCGGAAGGTCCAACTCACATGGTACGATCAAGAGCGTTTCGTCGCCTTGACCTGATCGAGGTGCGGCGTCAGTTGGTGCGCGCGCGCAACCGACATTCCAGTAACCGCGTTATCGTAAGGCGCATCAACGGCCTGCTATGCCGGATTTACCACTTGGATGGCATCGCCCCCAGCCAAAGTGAGCGAATTCGCAAGGCTGTTCAAATTGCGCTCCGAGGCACATCCGAAGGTTAGTTGACCTAAGTCCCGATCAGAGAGGTAACCGCTGCCAAGCTTGTCCTTCAGCTTAGTGCAAGCAGCAGCAGGCCCAGAGCATCGGCGCGCGCGTCACGGATGTAATGACCAAAAAATACCGGCTTTGGCACCGGACCCGATTCCGGCCATGCTGACGTAGAGTTGCGGACCGCAGCCGCTTGCGCAGATTCGTGCATTCGTCGCTGCCCGGATCTCTGTGCATCCTCACTTGCGGGGCAGTTGCACAGCGGATCTCGGTTGACCGATGTTAGCTCTATTCTGCGGCGTTGAAGCTGGGCTGGCGATTGCATGCCTGATTGGCAACGTTAGCCTCGATGGCCATCTGAAGCGGCGAGGCAGACAGCAGTGCCATAGCCGATCGTTCTTCGGTCAGGCGCCTCTCAATGTACTGCCGTTCAACTTCGGTCAGCGTCGTTTCGAGCAGGCGCACATACCGATCTATGTTCTTCTGATATGTGCGCAAACGGACAATCTTCTCGTCCATCATCTTCCATCCGGGCGGGAATGAGTACGATATTTGAAAATAGCTCTTGAAGAAGTCTTTTTAAATATTTTATATCAATGCGTCGTATTTAAAATGACAGATAAATCTGTGCGGGTCAAGAAGGGGTATCTTCGATGAAATCGATCATGCTCACAGTCATAATTCTGTTCGCTATTTCGACCGTCGCGCCGCTCTATCCGTCTCCAGCACTGGCCCAGCAAAACACACCCGACAAAGCCAAGGGCGCTAAGAAGGGATGCAGGCCGGGGGCAAAATACGCTTGCTACTAAGCGAGGTCACTATTGCCGTTGGTTCGCGAGTCCGCAAAAGTCGTCGACGAGGAAATCCTTGTTGGACCGCGCCTGGTGATGAAATGGCAAGCCAGCGTCTTCGGCGCTTCGACCAAGAAGCCGTAGCCTGGATCGAGTAAACCCGGAATTTGGTGCGGGCATCAGCGATGCAAGATTCTCTCTCAATCAAAGAGCAATTTACTGTTGGCGCTCGCATCGAGGTAAGACCATCTGCCGGGCCACGGTTGTCTGGCAGAACTGGGACTTTGATTGGTGCTGGATATCATCCCAAAAGCCTCCGTATCATATTGGACGGTTCAAAAACACCGATCACTCTTCACTTTGCATACGTTGCAATCGTAAGTGAATGATTCTGGACAATGCTACGGCAGCTTAGAGTGACGCGTTCATCAACAGGCGGCCTATACAGGCCCCGACTTGTTGATCGTTCGGGCCAAGGATTGACGCAGAGAGAGCCACGCCGACCACACAACTTTAAATAAGATTGAGAGTATCATCCGTGGGGAAAGAAGGCCTATTGATCGCCGCACCGATAGCGTCAAAGATCAAAAGTGGGCTAGAGGCAGAGCCGAGGGAACGGCTGATGCCAAGAACTCTTCGAGAGCAACTTGATCAAGTTGAGTGCGATATCAAACTGTACATGGAATTTGATAAGGCAGAAAAAGACCGATTCAATCGCGAGTCTTACTTGTGGACCGCGGAGGATCGCATCGAATGGCAGGAGATGCAATCCGACAATGCTCAGCGACTCCGAGAACTCTTTGAAGAGCGTGACGCATTGCGCAGCCAGCTGGACCTGTAGCGACCTGTGAGGACGCCGAAGAGTCTTGCAGCGTTGATAGTAACGTCCCGCTCATGCCAGTTGAGAAACGAGAGTGACCAGCTCCGACTGGCGGTGCGCTCCCGTCTTCGAGAAGATCGCTTTCAGGTGATTGCGAGCCGTTTCGCGCGAAATGCCGAGGTGTTCGGAGGCGCTGTCGATCGATGCGCCAGTTGCAAGCAGCGCGGCCAATCGAGCTTCGGCTCGTGTGAGGTCGAAGGCTTGGCCGATGAGCGCCGGGTCTGGCGCAGCGCGCGGGACGAGGTTGGATAGGATCAGCACGGCACGCGCTCCGAGGAAGACGGAACGCGCGACGCCGTCCACTGGCAGTATGCGTAAGACAACCGGTGGCTTTGTCGTCCGACGAATGAGGATCGGAGAGGCGGGGATAGCGATGGCGTCAGGCGTAGACCGGATCAAGCTGATCAGCTGATCGAGTTTCGTCATCGCCTGCTTGTCGCGCAGAACGAGACGCCGCTCCCTGATGCGGATCTCATCGTCAAAGCCACAGTCGGCCACCTCGTTCGTGCGCAGGACCATTCCCTCTCGGTTGAGGACCAATGCAGGTTGACGAACACGGCTGAGGACGTCGGTCATCGACGTCAGCGCGACCCTGCCGACGGCGGTCGCGAGCGTGGCGGTCTCGGTGAGGCGCGGCGCCAATTGCGCGAGCAATTGCTTGTCGCGGGTCTCGAACATGCCCTCGCGGCCCGTTCGCTGGATCGTCAATGCCCATGCTGCGGTGTCGGCCCAGAAGCCTATGCCGGCGAACCAACGGTATCCGAACGGAAATAGCACCTCGTTGTACATGGGATCGGAGCGAATCTGCTCCAGGGTCATCACGTCGAGGTCGGTCACGACCTCGCCCGCCATCATGCGCGGAAACCCCCTGGCGCGGGGATCCTTCAGATGCCAGTTGTTCCTGAAGTAGAACTGGGTCCCTTCGTCGATCGATTCGGTGCGCGGAACGTCCGGGGTCCTGATGTCGCTCTGAAGCAGGAGTGCCGCTGACGCCCCGACCGCCTTGCAGATGTCATCCATGATGTCGCGCCACGCATCTGGATTCACGGCGGCTTCGCCGAGCCGATCGATCACCTTCGACAATTCCTGATTGTCTATCTTATTGGTCCTCAAGAGCGGCCCCTCCGCTGTGCCCAAGGCATTCGTTGCAGCCGGCGAGCTTCGTTGCATGCCGTGCAGAAGGCCCACAACCGACCCTGGGCCCCCTCGAACGCGCTTCCCTGGTCCAGGATGCTTCGTGAGGCGGCAGCTCGAAGCAAGCCCTGCTGCCTGCTTTTCCTGAAGAATCGCGGTCGACGAAAGTCTAATGAGATCGCCGCCGTGAGGCGGCGCCAGCAAGCTCTCAATGACCCATTCGGGTCATGCGTCGAGACGTGCCAGCGCTATTCCATTGGGGAGGAATAGCCTTTGATCCAGGAATTAAGGCCTTGAGCCAGTTTGTTGCAGGTTTTCGGTTTCCGCTCATGCTCTGTTTCTGTGGAGACGCCTCGGCGCGTCAGAGTGTCGCAGTGCGGTCTGCAGCACGCGACGCGGCCCGGGGGCCGGCGCTATCAACGGTAGCAATTCGTTTTATCAGCAGCTGGGGCGATCTGGTCCGATCGCGACAGGTGGAGAGCGCGCAGATTTCATTTCGGTGCGGATTGCGCCGTGGCCCCGCGATGCGTCGATCCTCTGGCTCGGTGAGATGGCCGGCCGTCGCAAATCGGAAACGCATAATTTCGCAGCTGCACCGTTCGGTTCGCGTCCTGCTTAAGGTTAGCAGCTGTGCTGTCTTGACGCGGTCGCGCAACAATGGAAACAATTTGCAATTGTCAAAAACCTTTTGACGGTCCGCGATACGAATTCGACGTTCGACGCTGCATCACGATGCCTCGTCGAACGGTACTTCAGTAGAACAATAACAAGACCAGTTCATTTCCAACTCGCGCCGTTGGGCTGACGGCGAACTTGAAAAATCAAAGAGGTTACGGAAGGGGCTCACCATGAGGGACCGCACGACGTTACGCGTCGCGTCCATATCGCGTTCCACCATCGACGATTGAAGATTTCTCCATCCGCATAACGCAAGCCGCTGCCGCGCGCTCGCGAGCAATGCCTGTTGCCCTATCGAGAAAGATGAACCGCCATGATCATCAACGGCACCGACGCAAACAATCAGATCGCCGGCACTAACACGGCTGACGCCATCAATGCAAAAAACGGCGACGATATCGTCAACGCCGGGGCAGGCAATGATCTCATTCAGGCCGGCAACGGCAATGACAGCATAAATGCCGGTGCGGGCAACGACCTGATCGACGCCGGAAATGGCAATGACACGGTGGATGGCGGCGCCGGAAATGACGTCATTCTCGGCGGCAACGGCAACGATACGCTGCTCGGTGGGACGGGCAATGATCTGATCGGCGGCGGAAACGGCGACGACATCATCGACGGCGGTGCGGGTCGTGACATCGTCAGCGGCGAGAATGGCAACGATATCCTGATCTACCGCGTTTCGGAGAATGTGGGTTCTTGCGATATCTATGATGGCGGCAAAGGCCAGGACACGCTCCGCCTCGTCGTCACGCAGGAACTGGCGAACTCGGCTTCGTTCAGGTCCGATCTTGCGGCAATCCAGGCGCTTATCGTGCGCTATGGCAGCGCGGACTACGCGTTCAGGAGCTTCAACCTGGCCATCGTCTCGATCGAGAAGGTCGAGGTCGTCATCGAAGGCGCGACCAATCATGCGCCGGTCGCAGTCGCAGATATCGTCTCCGTCACGGAGGATGCGACGACGGTTGCGAGCGGCAATTTGCTCGCAAACGACACGGATGCCGATGTCGGCGACACCCACATCGTATCGGCGGTAGCGGGAGGCACGGACAACGGCACCACGATCACGGTCGTCAGCGCCTATGGAACGCTGGTCGTCACCAAGGCGACCGGCGCCTACACCTATACGCTCAACAATTCCAGCGCATCCGTGCAAGCGCTCGCCGAAGGCCAGCAGGTAACGGATCAGTTCACCTACACGAATGCCGACAACCACGGAGGCACGGGCTCGTCGACGCTCACGGTGACCGTCACCGGCAGTAACGACGCGGCCACGATCACCGTGTCTGGGAGCCAGGATATTTCGGTGATCGAGGCCGGCGGCGTTGCCGACGCAGTGGCCGGCGATCCCAACGCGTCGGGCCAACTCGCGGTGCACGACCTCGACAGCGGCCAAGACCATTTCGCCACCCCGGCTTCCCTGGCCGGCACGTACGGCAACTTCACCTTCAATCCAGCGACCGGTGCCTGGACCTATACGCTCGATCCTGCGAAATCGGATTCGCTCGTCGCAGGGCAGCACGTCACCGACAGCCTGACGGTCGCCTCGGCCGACGGCAGCGCCACCTCCGATATCGTGGTGAACATCACGGGCGCCAACGACGTAGCCGCGATAGGTGATCCTGCACAGCACGACGTCACCGAGGACAGCCAGCTGACGGCATCGGGGCAGCTGTCCATCAGCGATCCCGACCAGAGCCAGGCCGCATTCCAGGCCGGCGTGATCACGGCACCGGGCAATCTCGGCGCAGTGACACTGTCTGCCGACGGTCACTACACCTATTCGGTCGACAACGCGGCGATCCAATATCTCGGTGCCACCGACACCAAGACGGAGACCTTCACCGTCACGTCGGCCGACGGCACGACCAAGGAGATCAGCTTCGATATCCACGGCGCGCAGGACGCGCCGAGCTTGAGCGTTCAGGACGCATCTGGCGCCGCCGACGGAGAGATCACGCTCAACGTCGCGGCCAGCAAAGTCGACCAAGGCAGCACCTTGTCGGTCAAGATCGAAGGTGTGCCGACGACGTTTGACGTCGAGCACGGCGTGGCAATCGGGGACGGCACCTGGCTCGTGACCGGCGATTCAATCTCCGAGATCGTCTTGATCCCGCACAATGCCGTCGGCGGCACGACCCCATTCACACTGAAGGTCACGGCCACCTCCGACGACGGCGTGCATCAGGCGTCGAGCTCGGCCGAGCTCACGCTGACCGTGACGCCTGGCGCCAACGAGATCAATGCGTTGGATATCGACGGCTACATCGGCGGAGCCACGGTCTTTGCCGACGCCAACAACAACGGAATTCTCGATGCGGGCGAGGCGTTCACGACGACACGGGCCGACGGCAGCTTCACGCTGTCCGGCGGATCCGGTCCGCTCGTGAGCATCGGCGGTGTCGACATCTCGACGGGACTGCAGGTCGATGGCGTGCTGAGGGCGCCGGAGGGATCCACCGTCATCACGCCGCTGACGACGTTGATCGCTGCCTTGATCGACAGTACGTCGCTGACGGCGGACCAGGCCATGAACGCCGTGGCCGCCGCCTTCGACCTTGACCTCACCGGTATCGACTTGAGGTCGTACGATCCGGTGCCTGATGCGGTGAATAGCGATCCAACGGCGACCGCGGTGCTTGCGGCGGCCATCCAGGTCCAGAGCACGGTGGCGCAGGTCTCGGCCGTCGGCGTTGCGCCGGATACCGTCATATCCGCAATTGCGGATGCGGTTGCTGCCGCTCAGGCCGATCCGGACAATCCGCTGCCCTTCGATCTCAGCTCGCAAGAAACGGTACACAGCGTGGTAGTGTCCTCCGGCGTCGATGCGGCGGCTGCCGCGACGGTTATCGAGGTCGTTGCTGCCGCGAACGACAGCATTCAGTCGGCGACGAATGTCACTGAACTGGCGCAGGCCGGCCAGGTCGCTCAAGGCGCGGCCGCCGACCAATTGGCCGCGACGAACTTTTCCGACCCGGATTCGGTGACTGAGCTCACCACCCTCTACGTCGACAACCTTGACCAGCAGGTCGGGAATGCCGTGCTGACGCCGGTCGGCAGCGCCCAGTTCGGCTCGCTCGGCGATGACGTGATCTCGGGCGGGGGTGGCAGCGATCTGATCGACGGTCAGGACGGCAACGACCGCATCAGCGGCGGCGCCGGGAACGACATTCTCTTTGGTGGCGCCGGCAAGGATTATCTCACGGGCGGTGCCGGTGACGATGTTCTCGACGGCGGGCCAGGATTCGACCGCGCCGTCTATACCGACGCGACCGGCGGAGTCACGATCAATCTCGCGGCGGGAACCGCGTCCGGCGACGGAGTGGATTCGGACACGCTCGTCAACATCGAGGCCGCCATCGGCAGCGAATTCGCCGACATATTCAACGGCGCCGGATTCACCGGCGACGCGCGTGTTCCGGGCAGCCCCGTCGGTTACAATGAGTTCGAGGGCAAGGGCGGCGACGACACCATCATCAGCAATACCAACAGCCAGGGGGCGGAGCTCACGCGCGTCTCCTATGTGAGCGCGACCGGGGCGGTGACGGTGGATCTCGCGGCCGGCTATGCGCAGGGTGATGCGTCGGTGGGCCACGATACGCTGGTCGGTTCCGGCTTCAACGGCGTCTGGGGCTCAGCCCATGACGACACGATTCTCGGCAGCAACAATCCGATGTTCACCGCGGAAGTGTACTCGGGCTTGGCCGGTAACGACTATATCGACGGCCGCGGCGGCTATGACCGCGTCGACTATAACGTCGATCCGACCACGGCGACGGGAATCACGGTCAATCTGGCAGCCGGCATCGTGACCGGCGACGCCACCATCGGAACGGACACGCTGCGCGCGATCGAGGCAATCCGCGGCACCAACTTCGCGGATACCTACAATGCCTCCGGTTTCGGCTCCAGCAGCGTCAATGCCGGCTCGAATGGGACGTTCAACGAGTTCACCGGCAATGGCGGCGATGACACCATCACCGGCAACGGCTTTACGCGGCTCGGTTTCAACAATGCGACGGCGGGCGTCCAGGTCGACTTCGTGACCGGCATCGCCACCGGTGATTCATCCGTCGGCACCGACCATTTCACGGGCGTCAACGCCGTCCAAGCATCGATGTTCGATGACTCCCTGTATGGCGGCGCGACCAACGATACCTTCACCGGCCTTGCCGGCAACGATCATATCGACGGCCGCGGTGGCTTCGACGTATCGTCTTACAACAACATCTTTTTCACCACGGGGGGCATCACCGTCAATATGGCGGCCGGCATCGTCACCGGCGATGTCTCGAACGGCACGGACACGCTTCGTTCGATCGAAGGCATTCAGGGCACAAACTTCAACGATACCTACGATGCGACCGGTTACGGCGTGACCGGGGACAACATCGGCAACAACGGGACCTTCAACCAGTTCGAAGGGCTGCGCGGTGACGACGTCGTCACCGGCAACGGCAACACACGCCTCATTTTCGCCAATGCCACCGGAGGCGTGACCATCAATCTCGTGGGCGGCACCGCCAACGGTGACGGTTCGACCGGTCACGATAGCTTCACCGGTGTCAACAGCGCCCTCGGCAGCAACTTTGCCGACATTTTCGACGCGACCGGATTCTCTGGCCCGAGCGGGACCTCGTTCCAGGGGCAGGGGGGCGACGACCAGATCATCGGCAACGGCACGACGCAGATCCAGTACAACAACGCCACCGGCGGTGTGACCATCAATCTCGCGGCCGGTTCTGCCAGCGGCGACACGTCGGTCGGCCACGACAATTTCAGCGGCGTGAACAGCGCCATCGGCAGCAATTTCAACGACGTCTATGACGCAACGGGCTTCACCGGCGTCAACGCAAATTTCAATTCATTCCAGGGCAACGCCGGAAACGACAGCATTACCGGCAACGGCAACACCCTGATTCAGTATGGCAGCGCGACCAGCGGCGTGACCATCAATCTCACCGCGGGTACGGCTGACGGTGACGGCTCGGTCGGCCATGACACCATCGCCGGGGGCGTCTTCAACGTCTTCGGATCGAATTTCAACGATACGATCGTCGGTAGCGCCAGCAATGACGGCCTCTCCGGCGGCGGCGGCAATGACACCCTGGATGGCCGAGCCGGCAATGATTTCCTTAGCGGCGGAGCCGGTGCAGACACCTTTGTCTATGCGAGCGGCGGTGGTTTCGACTTCATCCAGGATTTCGTCCATGGCCAGGACAGGATCGATCTGACCGGAGTCTACGGCATCTATAGCCTCTCCGATCTGCAATCGCACGCGGAGCAGAGCGGCCCGAACACGGTCATCACGTTCAGTTCCGGTGACGGAATCACGCTTCAGAACGTCACTCTGAGCAGCCTGACGGCGAGCGATTTCCTGTTCGGCACGCCGGCCGCGCCGATCGTCGGCGACGACGACGCCAACAGCCTCGCCGGAACGGCAAATGCCGAATCCATCAGCGGCCTCGGCGGCAACGATCGCCTTCAGGGCCTGGGTGGCAGCGACCTCCTGGATGGCGGAGCGGGCTTCGACCGCGCCGTCTATACCGACGCGACCGGCGGCATCACGGTCAATCTGGCAGCAGGCGTCGCCTCAGGGCCGGGCGTCGGAACCGACACACTCGTTGGCATCGAGGGGGTGGTCGGCAGCAATTTTGCCGACACGTTCAACGCGGCTGGGTTTACCGGCTCGACCGGCCTGCCCGGCGTGGCGGCCGGTCAAAGTGAGTTCGAGGGGCGCGGCGGCGACGATAGCGTGATCGGCGATCTCAACGCCCTGGAGCAGGCGGTGACGCGGTTGTCCTATCTGAGCGCGACCGGCGCCGTCACGGTCGATATCGGCGCAGGCACCGCCGACGGCGACGCCTCCGTCGGTCACGACACCTTCTCCAACGTCTCGACCATCTGGGGCTCGGCCTACAACGACACGATCTATGGCAGCGACAATGCGGCCTTCACCTATGAGACTTATGAGGGGCGCGGCGGCGACGACTATATCGATGGCCGCGGCGGCTACGACCAGGTCACCTACAATTCGGATACGACGACCACGTCAGGCATCTACGTTCACCTGGCCGCGGGCGTTGTGAACGGTGATGCGACCGTCGGCACCGATACGTTGCGCAACGTCGAGGCCGCCCGCGGCACCAATTTTGACGACACCTTCGATGCGACCGGCTTCGGTCAGGCCGGGGCGACCAATGTCGGCTCCTCGGGGGCCTTCAACGACTTCGCCGGCGCCGGCGGCAACGACACCATCATCGGCAACGGCTTCACCCGCCTGAACTACCAGATCGCCGCCTCGAGCGTCAGCGTCGACCTCGAGACCAGCGCCGTCGGGACGACGAATGCAGTCACGGTCGCCGGCAGTGCCACAGGTGCGACCGAGGGAACCGACACCTTCACCGGCGTCAATGCGGTGCAGGGATCGACTTTCTCGGACACGCTGCTCGGGAGCAGCTTCAACAACAACTTCACCGGTCTTGGCGGTGACGATTACATCGACGGTCGCGGCGGGTTCGACGTTGCCATCTACAACAGCCTCAGCACGGTCACGGGCGGCGTGACCGTCGACATGGCGGCGGGCACGGCGACCGGCGATGCGTCGATCGGCAGCGATACGCTGCGCTCGATCGAGGGCATTCAGGGCACGGGCTACGCCGACAGCTACAACGCAACGGGCTATGGTCTGGGCGGTGCTTCCAACGTCGGCAACAACGGCAGCTACAACCAGTTCGAGGGCCTGGGCGGCGATGACGTCATCACCGGCAACGGCAACACCCGCATCATCTACGCCAATGCGACCGGCGGGGTGACCATCAACCTTCAGGCCGGAATCGCCAGCGGCGATGCCTCGGTCGGGCACGACAGCTTTACGGGTGTCAACAGCGCAACCGGCAGCAATCTTGCCGACAGCTTCGACGCGATGGGATTCGTCGGGTTCAACGCGTTCCAGGGCCAGGGCGGCGACGATACCATCATCGGCAATGGCAACACGCAGATCCTGTTCGGGAATGCGACGTCCGGCGTGACCATCAACCTCGCGGCAGGCACGGCCAATGGCGATGCCTCGACCGGCCATGACACCTTCACTGGGGTGAACAGTGCGGTCGGCGGCAGCGGCAACGATACGTTCGACGCGGCCGGCTTCGTCGGGGCCAACTTCTTCCAGGGCGGCTCCGGCAACGATGCCATCACCGGCAACGGCTCCACCCAGATCCAGTACGGCAGCGCCACGTCGGGTGTTACCGTCAATCTCGCTGGCGGCACCGCGGACGGCGACGGCTCTGTGGGTCACGACACCATCACAGGAGGGGTGACCAACGTCGCGGGCTCGAACTTCAACGACACGATCACCGGCTCGGCCAGTGGCGACCAGTTGTTCGGTAACAACGGCAACGACCTGCTCAACGGCGGTGCCGGCAACGACTTCCTGGGTGGCGGTCTCGGCGCCGATACCTTCGTCTACGCCACCGGCGGTGGCGCGGACACCATCGGCGACTTCTTGCAGGCGCAGACCGACAAGATCGACCTCACGGGCGTCGCGGGTGTCTCCAGCTTTGCGCAGGTTCAGGCGCTTGCCACTCAGGTTGGGCTGAACACGGTCATCGACTTCGGCAATGGCGACAGCCTGACGCTCTCGAACGTGACGCTCTCGAACCTCACGGCGGCCGATTTCATCCTGGGGCAAGGCGTCAACCTCACTGGCGACGGCAATGCGAACACGCTGACCGGCACAGCCTATGCCGACAGCCTGAGTGGCCTCGGCGGCAACGATCGCCTGAAGGGCCTCGATGGCAATGATTTGCTCGACGGCGGCCTCGGCTTCGACCGCGCCGACTATACCGATGCGACGGGCGGCATTACCGCAAGTCTCGCCGCAGGCTCGGTGACAGGTCCGGGTGTCGGAACTGACACGCTCGTGAACATCGAGGGCATCGTCGGCAGCAGCTTTGCCGACACGTTCAACGCGACCGGCTTTGCGGGCAACACCGGCATTGCCGGCACGAATCTCGGCTTCAACGAATTCGAGGGCCGCGGCGGCGACGACAACATCACGGGAGCCACCAACAGCCTGGGTGCGCTGCTGACGCGCATCTCTTACGCCAACGCGACGGGTAGCGTGACAGTGGATCTGGCCGCGCATTCGGCGACGGGAGATAGCTCGGTCGGGACCGATACCCTGGTTGGCTCGGGCTTTGCCGGCATCGTCGGCTCTGGATTTGCCGACCAGTTGCTGGGCAGCGCCAATGGACCGGGGACCGTGGAGACCTTCGAAGGTCGCGCCGGCAACGACTCCATCGATGGCCGGGCCGGTTTCGACCGGGCGGACTACGCGCTCGATCCGGCAGCCGTGGGCGGGATCAACGTTCAGCTCGCTGCGGGAACCGTGACGGGCGATGCTGCGACGGTCGGCACCGACACGCTTCGATCGATCGAGTCCGTGCGCGGTTCGAACGACGCGGACCTCTTCAACGCCACCGGCTTCGGTGCAGGCAGCACGAATGCCGGCTCCAACGGGACCTTCAACGAATTCATCGGCATGGGAGGCAACGACAGCATCACCGGTAACGGCAACACGCGTATCGCGTTCACCAATGCGACCGGTCTCGTGACCGTCGACCTGCTGGCGGGCACGGCGAATGGTGACGCATCCACCGGCAGCGACACCTTCAGCGGCGTCAATGCCGTGATGGCCTCGATGTTCAACGATGTCATTTACGGAAGCAACAACACTGCAGCTACCGAGACGTTCACTGGCCTTGCCGGTAACGACTCCATCGATGGTCGCGGCGGCTTCGACATTATCAGTTACAACAATATCTACTTCTCCACCGGCCCGGTAACTATCGACTTCACGGCCGGCACTGCGAGCGGCGACAGCTCGATCGGCAATGACACGTTCCGCGGGATCGAGGGCGCGCAGGGCACCACTTTCAACGACGTCTTCACGGCGACGAATTTTGGTGCGATTGGCTTCCAGAATGCCGCCGTCAACAACGTCGGCAACAACGGCAATTTCAATCAGTTCGAAGGCTTGGCCGGCAACGACACCATCACCGGAAACGGCAACACCCGCATCATCTACGCCAGCGCGACCGATGCCGTAACGATCAACCTGCAGGCAGGGACTGCAACCGGCGGCAGCTCGATCGGCGCCGACACCTATACCGGTGTCAACAGCGCGACCGGTAGCAACCAGGCCGACACTTACAATGCGGCGACATTCGTCGGATTGTTCGGTACCTTCAATTTGTTCGAGGGCCTCCTCGGCAACGATACCATCACCGGCAACGGCAATACGCGCGTCTCATATTCCCAGGCAAGCGGAGGCGTTTCCGTCGATCTCTCGACGGGAGCGGTGAGCGGGGCCGCAGGCGCCGACGTCATCACGGGTGGCGTCAACAGCGTCCAGGGTTCCAATCTGGCCGACACATTGGTCGGCAGTTCAAATGACGAGTACTTCTTCGGCGGTGGCGGCGCCGACACGATCAGTGCCGGCGGCGGCAATGACGGCATCACCGGCCAGGGCGGCAACGACACGATCGATGGCGGCGCCGGCACCGACATGGTGATCTTCAGCGGGACGCAATCGCAGTACACCGTCACGACGCCTGGACCGATTGTGGTTCAAGACAATACGGCGGGCCGTGACGGCACCGACAGCCTGACCAATGCCGAAGTGCTACAGTTCAGCGACGGCATCGTGTTGCTGTCGTCGGGTTCTTCGGGCAGTCCGATTGATCTCTCGACGCAACAGCAGATCTCCGGCAATGCGCCCGTCATCGGAACGGACGGTGACGATTATCTCCGTATCGGGAGCAACATCTTCGGCCATCAGATCAATCTGGGGGGCGGGGGCGCGGACACGGTCTTGCTCAACGGCAGCGTCTTCGGCAACGGTTACACGCTCAATCTTGCCGGCGTCGAGAACCTGGTCGGCAGCAATAGCGACGAATTCGTCAACCTGACGAACCACGCTGACGGATTGGTCGTAAACCTCGGTGCCGGCAATGACCATCTCAGCCTCGTGGGCGGTACCAATACGCTGAGCCTCGTGGACGTCGAGGGGATCGCCGGATCCGATTTCGGTGCGACGCCTGGCGTCAATGACGTGCTCAACTTGTCGACGACGGTCACCGGCCTGGAGATCAGCCTCGGCAACGGCGACAACACGATGAATCTCGCCGCCGGCGCGAACTCGTTCGTGAATATCTTCGACGTCAATCACGTCAATGGAACCGGGGGTGATGACACTCTGAGTGTGACCGGCGCAATCTCTGCTGCGAACGGGGTCGCAATCGACCTCGGCAATGGCGAGGACACCATCGTCCTCAACGGAAACTTCGCTGCATTTGCCGCGATCGGTGTCGAGCACATCAACGGCAATGCAGGCGATAATTCCTTGAGCTTGACGAACAATGTCGACGGCATCGCAATCGACATGGGCGGTGGCAGCGATCTGGTTTCTCTCGCCAATGGCGTGAATTCGCTCAGCATCGTTGGGGTCGAAAACCTCAACGGCAGTGATTTCACCGGTAATCTCAACCCATCGGACGACACGGTCACACTCCTGAACACCGTATCCGGCGTCACGGTCAATCTCGGCGAGGGTACAGCCAACGTGCTGAATCTCGCCGCAGGCAGCAATTCGTTCGACAATCTCTGGAACGTGAATCTGCTCAACGGGAGCTCGTCGAACGATACCCTGACGTTGAACGGCAGTCCGGCGAACGTGATCGATCTCGGCGACGGGAATGACAGCTTGACCTTCAACGCGAACGTCTACGACATCACGGTAAGCAACGTCGAAAACATCAATGCTGGCGCGAATTTCGACAGGATCACCATCGGCAATACGTCCGGCAACACGACGATCACTGCCGGCGCGGGCGCGGATGAGATCTTCGCCAGTGCGGGCCACGACAGTTTCCGTTTCGTCAGCATCGCAGATTCCGCCGCCGGTGCTGCCGATACCATTCACAATTTCGACGCAGCCAACGATAGCTTTACCTTCTCAGGCATCAGCATCGCCGGCGGTCACATCGAGTATGTGGATAGTGCGGCGCTCCTCGGCGCCAACCAGGCTTCGGCCCATTTGCAGAGTTTTGGGCCTGGCAACGACTACCTCCAGATCGATATCGATGGCGATGGCGCCAGTGATATGGACGTTAGCCTGCAAAACGCCACTGGCACGCTGCACAATGGCAACTTCCTCATCACCTAGGCTTTGGAGAACGCGTCGGCTTCGGGGCCCTATGGCCCCCCCGGCCGCCGGACATATGCGGCGCGCCTCAAAACAAAGACCGCCGCCATCCGGTTATCCGTTGTGGCGGCAGTCGTTAATCCAGCCTGGCTCGGCCTCAGCCAAGCGCTCTCGAATTTACCAGGCGTACCAGTATCCCCACCAGCGCTGGGACACGGGCCGTGCCTGCGCCTTCATGGCCGCGACTTCCTCGACCGGGCGAAGCTGAGGACCATAGATCGCGGGCGGGTAGACATCATCCCACAGCACAAGTCCGCCTTGGACGGAAGCCGCCCGATGATGCGCCGGACCAAGCGCGAGCTCGGCGGCTGGCGCCACGGATGCCGTCAAGATGAGGCCAAGGGCAGACAGGGCAATGCATGGAATGAGCACGCGGAAGTTCATTGGATTGAATTCCTTCTAAATGCGATGCGAAATAATGCGACGGCTCCCGGACGGTTGCAAGGGCATCGGTCGACCGATCGGCCCGAAATTTCCCATTGCGGGAGGCGAGGTCAGCTCGAAGTGCTCCTGTTCGACGATAAAGGCCCGGCCCGCAAGGTCGCAAAGGCTTCTCTATATAGAAAGAGTGATCGTTGCCGGCCGAAATGAGAGATGGGGGGAGGATGATCGGACACGGCATCGCCTTGCATGCACACATGAAGTCGAGGCGTGAACAATCTTTCGGCGCCGGGAGGCATCGAGAATCATGATGTCGACACACTGCTCGGTCTTGATGTGTCCCCGGACTATCCGGGACGACTCTCCATGGCTTCTGCATTTGTCTCCGCTTCCATTTTTGGCGCTGGCCTCATCTTGGGATATGCGCTGCGTGCTTGGCGCGTCCAGCGAAGGGCTGCAAGTTCCGGTGAGACCTCGACTCCCACCTCAACATTCGGCCATGCCCGACGAGCCTTTTAGGCACTGTCCGGCTCGCGGGGGGGCACTCGGGGTTCTCACTGAAACGAATGGGGGCATGACGAGATGAGTGAACCCAAGAAGGACGCTCCGCGGCGATACATCGTGGATGGCGCGGGACAGCGTGTTCTCGTCGGCCTGACGATTTCGGAGACGGTCGAGTTCGAAACGCTGGACAATCCGGATGCGCGATTGCCCGCCGGTTTGCCTGACCGGGAGCGTCGTCTGCGGCAGAGCGAGCACGGCGCGCGTTGGCTGGAGCTCTACGTCAAGCATGAGCGAGCCTGGAACGATTGGATGGCCGAGACGCGTGCCCGGCTGCAGAAGCCCTGCTTGCTCAATTAGGCAAGTCCTCAATTAGGCAAGGCGCGGTCACCTCTGGGCGCCGAGGCCCATTCGACCCTCGTCGCGGAAGGGGCTTTGGCAGATGGCAAGCGGTTGCCAACATGTCACACCGCGAGCATGCGGCTTCCCTGGATGCTCATCAGGGTGAGATTGCCGGTCGCATAGGCGCCGGTATCGATGTTGGCGCGATTGTTTCGCACATCGGCGCGCCGCACTGGCGTGTGACCGTGCACGATATATTTGCCGAAATGCTTTTTGCTCTCCAGGAACTCCTCGCGAATCCACAAGAGATCGTTCTCCTGCTGTTCGGATAGCGCCACGCCAGGTCGAACGCCGGCGTGAACGAAGAAGAAGTCTCCGCACGTAAAGCTCAGCCGCAGATTGTCCAGGAATTCCAGATGCTCAGTCGGCATTGCGCGAATCAAATCGCGCAAAATCGATGTTGGCTCTTCGCGCTTGAGATCTGGCGGAGCGAGCCCGTAGGACATCAATGTCTGGGTTCCGCCGACGGCAATCCAATCCTCGAACAGTGAAGGGTCCTCGAACACCCTCACCAGAAATGCCTCGTGATTACCTTTGAGGAAGACCGCATTTCCCCGGCGACTCCGCTCGACGAGGATGTCGAGGGTGGCGCGCGTGTCCGGACCACGATCGATGTAATCGCCCATGAAAACCTCGATCGCATAGTGCGGGCGGCTGCGAGCCACGTCGGCGTCGATCACCCGCAACATCGGCTGCAGCAGATGCGCACAGCCGTGAATATCCGAGATCGCATAGATGCGAATCCCGTCGGGCAAGTGCGGCTTGTGGATTGGCCGACGTGGTCGGGCGAAAGATATCATGGAGCAAAATCGATCAGGTGGTCGAGAAATTTCCCCAAGTCGCCGGCACCTGAGAACTCCCCCATCTGATACGAACAATGTGCGGTGGATGGAGTAGGTCCTCGTTGTCCGGCTTGATCACGCCAAAAGAAGGGCGGAACTTCTTGCCTACCCTTGCGACGGGTTCCACCAGTCCGCGGAAATTGCAGTGCTGAACTGCATAGCGCGGCAAAGATGCATGCCTCATTACAAATTTCGTGATGCATCCGCAGATTGAAATTCATCTATGTTCCCGCAAGTGACTCCTCGCGCTCTCGCGACAGGATGAGCGTCTCAAAGATGAGCGAAGACGCGCTCGCGTGACCGTTAAATCACGCGAAGGATATGGAACTTGATTCAAAATGCGGCAGCGCGTCGCTGATATGTCAGCACTGTGACGAGATTTTCAGCGCGCGTCGAATTGTCGATGCGCATTTCGACGCGACACATCATTCGTGCATCGCAAAAGTTTTGCATGCAGCGCCACAATGTCGCTGCGATCACTTAACACCCTTCGTTTGGAAGCGGTAAATCTTCAGCATCACAATGACCGCCAGGCACTCTCCACACGTAGAGGATCGAATGGTTGTTGCCACTTATGGCTCTGATAGCACCTATGCCACGTCCTCCGCACGGGGCACGGCTCTTCAGAAGCCTTTTCAGCTCCTCGTCATCGCGGCCGACCTTTTGCTGATCTTGCTCTGCTATGCGCTGGCGTCGGAACTTTATAGCGTCGCCACGCCGTCATCTGGAGACGGAGCGCCCATCGGCGCCGGACTGATCGTCAGCGCAGTGTTCGTTGCAATCGCCTATTTTCAGGGTGTGTATGCAACGCACCGTTTGCTTAGTCTGGTCTGGCAATTGCGCAAAGCGGTGATCATCTGGCTGGTGTCACTGACGATCCTTGCGGTCGCGGCGTTTCTATTGAAATCGTCGGACAATCTGTCCCGCGGCACGTTCCTCGTCTTCACCGGAATTGGCGGCCTTGGGTTGCTCAGCCTGCGCTTTGCGTGGCAGTGGGTGCTCGGCACGAACTTTGCCAAGGGCCGATTGGTCGATCGCAAGGTTGCCTTGCTCAGCCTGAAGCCGCTTGATTTCACCTCGAGCCGTTTCAAGGACCTGCGCAAGAACGGATTCGACGTGGTTCGCCATTTCGTGCTTCCCGCTAACAACCATGGGACCAGCTGGGAGAGGCAAATTCGCGACGTCATTCTCCAATCCCGTGCAGCGGATGTCGAGGAGTACCTGTTGGCGGTTGATTGGAACGAGCTGCCGTTGTTGCAGCAACTCGAACTGCACTTGCGCGCTGTACCACAGCCGATCCGTCTCTTGCCGGATAATTCGATCGCTGATCTGGTATCGCGCCCGTTTTTGCCGGTCAGCGGCACGGTGGCAATCGAGATTCAGCGACCACCGCTCAGCGTGTTTGAACGTCTCCAGAAGCGCTGCCTCGACATCGGTCTGGCGTTGTTTTCGCTAGTGGCCCTGGCGCCGGTGCTGATCACCGTCTCCATTCTGATCAAGCTGGATTCGCCTGGGAGCGTGATCTTTCGACAGTCGCGCCGCGGCTTCAACGGCAAGCCGTTTGATATCTGGAAATTTCGCAGCATGTACGTGTGCGAGAATGGTAACTCGATTACTCAGGCAACCAAGAGGGACGCGCGCGTCACAAGGATTGGGCGCTTCCTCCGCATGACCAGCATTGACGAGTTGCCCCAGCTCTGGAACGTGCTGCGCGGCGACATGTCGTTGGTCGGACCACGCCCACATGCGCTTGCCCACGACAATTATTATGACGAGATCATCAGCAATTACGTATACCGCCACCACATGAAGCCGGGCCTCACGGGCTGGGCTCAGGTTAACGGCTTCCGGGGCGAAACGCCGACCATCGACCTGATGGAAAAGCGGGTAGAATATGACGTTTGGTATGTAAGGAATTGGAGCATTTGGCTCGATCTGAAAATCATGGCGCGCACGGCGGCTACCGTCATTTCCCAGGAGGCGTACTAGGTCAGCGCGAGCGGCCTTGGCGGGGCGCGGCGCGGACTCATTCATATGCGCTGAGCTAGATGCGGATTGAGGCGAGAGCTCCTTTTGGAGCCTTTGAATCAGGTCGTCGCGCTCATCACCAAGTTTTAGGCCTTATGCCTACGTGTCCTGTTCCATAGCCGCACGATGACCTCCCGTATTGCGATCAGCCGGGGCATCAGGACGAAAAAGATTCCCGTCGCGAGTGATCCGAGAGCGTGGCGAAGGGAGAATTTTTCGTTGTTATCGAGCTGGTCTTGATTCTTTTCGATCGGGGCTGGCGCAAGGATTGTTCCCGACCTGTTGAGCCGCGATCGCGACCCGCGGGGAGGAACCACGATGAGCACGAATAAAACGTTGAGCAGCAGCCAGATGCTTAATATGGCAAGTATCGTCATCCAGCCCCACCGAAATGCAGCAGTATGGGATCAAGTTAACCGTCGGAACCGCGGAAGGAAAGGGTGCACAGCGCTGTTGCAGCGTCAGCAGGCTCCTTTCAGCCGACGAGTTCCCGAGATTGTCTCGATCACCCACGCCCGCCTTCGCCAATCCCCGCAAATATCGGCTACGACAATGACCGTCGTTTGTGGACTCCGTACCACTACGGTTGGCGCTGGACTTATGGATCGCGCGAGCGCTAGGTGAGTTCGCCGGCGGCGGGAACCGCCCCGTATAGCGGCAAGAGCATTGATCGTGAAAAGAAAACGCGCGGCAGCGCGCCAATCATAACCTTTTCCTGAACGATCGAAGATCTGTAACCTATGAACGAAGCGGTCAACTCCGGCATCACCCGGTGCCGATGGCTCCCCGCACTTCATCAGGCGTGTCCTGTCCGAATTTAACCGCGCAGTGTTGCCAGGAAGGACGGGTCGATCGATTCAACGGCATCCTCCAGGAAAGCTTTGCCCAGTTTTGATGCCCTCCGATAAGCGGACACGAGTGCCGATCTCGACCCAGATCGGCGTATCAGGATGAGACGAATATCATTGCGTACGAGGTCCTTTACATCGGGAAGGGCGAGTGCGTCGAAGTGGGCCACCATGTCGATCCGCACCGGCATCAATCGCGCGTCGTTTGGTGCGACGAAATATGCCATCTTCAGGGCCTCGACCACGACCGGATCGTGCGGGTCGCGCTGGACCTGAAGCAGCGCCAGCGCCAGCCATAGTTCAGGATTGTAAGGAGAGGTCGACAGCGTCCGCCGGACCCGGCTGAGAGCGTCGGTATGCGCTATTGATCGTAGGATCGTGGGCCCTTGCTGACTGGACTCAATTGTCTGCAGCGCGCCGATCAAGGAATGATTGCTCTCCAGCTCCGATCCAAACGGCGAGCGCGTTCCCAACACTGAGGTCGCATCTCCAGTCCACCGCGCCCCAATCTCGGCCGCATCTGCGGGAAATGTTGTCCGCCCTAGCGCCGTCACGGCCGACACAATGGCATAGCATCCGACCGTCACGGCCAACGCCATCAAAAGAATGCGAAAGGAGCCCGATGAACTCATTGTCGATGCATTAGTTCAATATAAAGCTAGTGTTACGGTGCGCGGATGCCGCCGAGTGGTTGGCGCCACTGGTCCGTCCCACTGATTGTGCAAGTCCAACTCCAACCATCATCGCCACAATCGCCTGAATCGTGGGGTTTGAGAGGCTTGAGTCAAGAAAGCTCTCGCAGAGTACAACGACGACGCCGGCGGCCGCGGTGGCCGCGAAAAAGGAATCACGTCCTCGCCGGACGGCGCCGCGAAAGCTAACGAGGAAGAACTGGGCGGCGAACGCTGCCAGGATGGCGCTCGGCAATCTTCCCGCCTCGACAGCCATCAAGACTGCGGTAGAGGGAGGGTCTGCCAGCGCAGCTCCGAACTGCTGATAGGCTCTCGAAGTCAACCTAAAGGTTCCGAGACCATTCCCCCACGTCGGTGCATCAGAGAGCAGGTGCCTTGCCGGCGCAACTGCTTCCGGGGGGAGGCCGACGAATCCAACGAGACCCAAGCTTCCGGATAGAGAGTGCGGCACAATCATCGCGCTGGCGATCGCTGCAAGGACCAAGAACAATAGAGCCGAGGGCCAAAACCGAAATCCCAAGCGCCGGACAGCGGCTATGAACACGAGGACCATCAATCCGCAGCCAGTAACCGCCACCAATGTGTGTTGTTCGAGGGCCGCAAGTGCGGCGAAGGCTACGGCAATTCCTAACAGGCCGCAGAAAACGCCGACCCACAGTTGGGGCGAGGCCAGATTGTGGATGTTCTGCTGGTGCAGGTGGCGTTCGAGTGCCCGAGCGACCAGCGCGCCATTTGTCAATATCGCAAGAGCCGCAGCTGCCGGAAACAGATTCTTAGCTGCGCCGGACTGGGGAATGATTCCGGCGAATAAATCGAGCCGGCCGAGTAGGAACTCGACTGACATGAGGGTCGTCACTGCGCTCAATACGAACAGCATCGTTTCGGCCATACGGCGATCCCTTGTGATGATGACGGTTGACACCAGGAGCGACACATTGACCAGATAGAGGAACAGGCTTTGCAGCGTTGCGCCCGTATCAACGCTAATGCGGCCCTGCAGCGATGGCTGATTCAATGCGATCGAAGTCGCCGACCAGATCGGGTTCGCAAGCGAAGACATCGGAAAGATTTGCAACGTCATCCAGACGACCGGAAGCAAGAATATAAGGAGAAATTGCTTCAGCAACTGCGCGGCAGATGCGATTTGCGCCTCCGGACCTCTTGTTGCCATTGCCATCATCAAGGCAGTAGCAAGTGAAATCACATGCTGTGCGAAGGAGCCGCTTGTGATGGCCAAGATCGGAGTCGCGGCCAGCAATGTGATCAAAAGCCAGGAAGCGATAAGCAATCGGAGAACCGTGAGACGTGGAAGCGGGAATGGAGCGCAGCATTGCGCGAGTGGGACATTGATACGCGTCGCATAGCCGAGCACGCGACGCCACCGTCGTCTCGGTGATGGATGGCCGGATAGTTGCCACTATGACGCATCATCACAACGCGGCCTGTCAACTCGTCACATGCAGTCGATTTACGGGATTCGCCCGGCATGACAGTTTCCGTGACCAGCTAAGCTATCGAGCATAGCAGTACTGCGACAAGTAACGGAGAGCCGTCGCCAGTCCAGCCATCGGCACCGCGCCGCGGATCGCGCTCGGTGTAGTCCCGATTTCGACCGCAAGCTCGTTTGCGGTTTGCCAGTCGCTGGCAGCAAGCTTCGAGGCGTCGGCGGGTAGTAGGAGCGCCACGCCGCCCTGGATCACAGATGCCTGGAACTCTGCGCGCTTCTCTCCTGCCATGAGGGCTACGTTCGGTCGCGCCGAGCGGGACAGTGGCTCGAGTACAATGAGTACAATTTCGATGCCGCCCTTCCCGCATTGCAGGCTCAGACCAGCAAGGCGCGTATCCGACTTGGCACTATCGACGACATGCATCACTGAAATGGCATCGTCGCCGCCGTCTGGATTCTTGCTCTTCACTAGGCGCCATCCGCCCTCAAGCTGTGTCGATTGGCTGCCGGACTCGATCTGCTTGAATGCCTCCTCGTCGCAACGTCGACGCTGCTCGGCGCTGATGCCAGACCCGCAGTTCAGAATGCCCGGACGCACCGGCTCGGCTCGACCGGGAGTCGTCGTCATCAACAGACCGGCACCGAGCAGAACTGAGCGCGCCATGAGAAGCGCCGACCTGACATGCGCTAGCGCCAAATCATTCATGTTGTATCCAAGGGCCCTGTCAAAAATCGGGCAAGCGCTGCCCACCGGTCCGGATCAAGCATATGACGTCAATCGACGTAACCATACCTCTTGTAGTATCGATTGCGATAGTAGGCTGCGCCGTACGTATCGTAGCGGCTCATCACCGACACGTTCACCTTGTTAAGAACCGCACCGAGCATCCGCTCGCGCACAACCGGCGTTTCGCCTAGCACGCGCTCGACGATATCGATTTTCGACTTCGCCCATTCGATGACAAGGATATAGGAATCAGCCAACCCCCTGGTCGCCCGAACGTCGACGACCGGCGCCAGCGGGCTAAGATCGAGAACGATGCGATCAAAGTGCTGCCGTAGTTGCTGGAACAGGTCTTCCATCTGTTGCGAGGCCAGAAGGTCGCTCGAATTCGAGAAGCGGGATGTGATGGCACAAGGAAGAAAATGTAGATTCGTCTGCGGGTCTATCCAGACCACGTTCCTCCAGTCGGCTTGGCCGATGACGACATGGATCAAGCCGTCCTGAGCAGCCGGCGTAAGCCTTGCGGTGAGGCTTGGGTTGCGGATGTCGCCATCGATCAGCAGCGTACGGCAGCCGCTTTGCGCCAGGGTCTGCGCCAGCGCTTCGCTGACGGTTGACTTTCCCTCGTTCGGAAGTGCGGAGGTAATCCCCAGGACCTTGTTGGACCCTGCACCGAAATTTGCAAAATCGCTGGCTAGCTTGATTGACCGAAATCCCTCTGCGAAGCGTGAAAACGGGGCATTGATCACGTGCCGCCCGACGCTCTCCTCGGTTGAAAGCAGACGGTCGCGATGTGACTGTTGATGGCTGAACCCGGGCGCGGACCCATGTAGTGGCAACGTCGTGCCAGATGCTCCGTACCTCGGCGGTGCCTGCTGCGGTTTGGGCTTGTCGCGTTTACCGAATCGCCAGGCGGCCTTGCCGGATTCAGCGGAAATCGCTTTGACGGCACCCTGCTCTATGACCGGAATCGAAGCGAGACAGCGGGTATCCACGAACTGCTCGACCTGCGAAACGGTGCGGAAGACGCGATCCATCATATCAAGTAGAATTGCGACGAGAGCCGCGAGAATCGACCCACCCACGATCGCCGCAAGCAGAATGAGTGTCGTTCTTGGCGACGTCTTGTTGGGAAGAGTCGACGCGGCCTGACTGATCACCCTCGCTTCAGTAACGGGAAACGATTGCTGCTGAACCGAGACCATGTACAGTTGCAGAAAGTTGTCCGACAATGCGCGAGCGCTCTGAGCGTTGCTTTCCAGATCTCTCAGGATGATCTGGGCCTGGCTGGTATTATTCGAGACCGCGATCGTATCGTTCAAGCTCTTCTGGCTGGACTCCTCGCGCGCCTTGGCAATTTCAAGGTCACTCTTGTAGACCTCGGCCGTGCGTCGCAGTTCGTCAATGATCGAGCGTCGGATTTCTCGCATCTGGTTGCGTAAATTGACAACCGCCAGATGTGTCGATCCATACCGGTTCGACCAATCGGCCTGCTTGGCCGCGTACTCGAGATAGGTCTGGCGCAACTTGGTGATGACCGGGTTGGCCATCGTCTCGCTCACAGTCGCCAGTTCATTCAGAATGACCTTGGAATCTTCGGTGTCCGCATTCAATATCGCGGTGATGCGTTCGAGCTTAGCTTGTGCCTCCGCACGTTGGCTACGCGCAGTCGTCAACGAAGTATTGATTTCAGCGAGTTGCTGCTCGGTGAGCAGTCGCCCGCCGGCGTCGACGATGTTGTTCTTGGCCTTGAAATCCGCAACGGTGCGTTCGGCGGAAGACGCCTGCGACCGCAATTCCTTCAATCGGTCCTGCAGCCAGACCGCCGCCCGTCTCGAGGCCTGATATTTCGATTCCAACGAGTCCACGATATAGCCGTCGGCGACCGCGTTGGCGATCCTCGCTGCCAGGTCCTGCGATAATGCCTGAAAGGAGATCTCGATAACATAGCTCACGCCGACGCGCTTGATGCTGAGGCCGCTCGCAAAGCGAGCGAGTGCTGCGCGCAGTATTTGCTCTTCCGTGGGCGGGGTCGACTCGGAGAATATTCTGGTAATCGCGTTACTGATGCTGCTGAGCAATCCGCCACCGTCGCTCATGAAGTCTGCCGACTCCGCAAGTTTCAGGTCCTTGATGACTTTGGAGGCGATCGCTTCGGACTTGAGAAGTTCGACCTGACTGTCGACCATCGCCGAGTCGATCGGGTTGTCTGCGCCGGTCGCGGGCGCTTGCGTCTGCAGGCCCTGCATCTTGCGGCTGTCGATCATCAGGATGGCCGTTCCGGTATATCGCTTCGGTGCCGTGAACACGTAAACGCCGGCAAGGCAGATGCACAGGAGCAGCGTGAAAATCATTACTGGATACTGGCGGCTCACCAGCGCAAGCGCAGAGGAGATGGTCTGCTCCAGCGATGGAGCCTCCGGCGCGGTGGTTTCAATCTCGCGAGATGTGATCTTTTGAAGCATCCGGCCCGCCTACCTAAATCTCTGTGAATGCGGCATCAGGCTGGCCTTGCCGCCGCGCTGAATTCGTGAATTGCAAAGTGCCGCGTAGAAGTTGCACGTTGGTCGAATTCGACACGCCGGATGCGGTGATCGAGATCGCGGCGCTCGAGAGTTGAGCAATGGCATCGAGGCCTCGGCGAGAACACCTAGCCGGATCGTTCGGCACGTTGTTGGTCAGAGAAGTGTCGGCAACGCTGCCGGGCCATTGTCGGTGCCGCTCGCCGCAAAATCGTCATAATGCCATCTCCGTCAACTCCGCCAAAAAAGCGACTTTCAAGATCGAGGCAATTTACGCCGCCTGAGAAGATCATTGTTCGCCCATGTATTGGGCAGGTTGCCCGAATCCCGCGTGCCGACCCGGTGGAACAGCGCCCGACCGGCCACGAATTCTGCGATGCAATATCGGCCTGAGTGTGACGGACAAGGATGGGGATCGAGCAGCTGCCGCCGGCAAGGCGAATCCGGTCTCAGGGTTACGACCGAATGAGACGCCGGAATGCGAACGAGTCTGGTTTCGTCCGCTATGGTGGCGAGGGTCGGCTTTGAAGTTCCACCGGTGAATCTCCGATCTCCGGGCACTTGAATGATCAAGCCAACGAGACCTCAATCAAAATCTTTGATGGAGGATTCCCGATTCCAATCCACAAGCGAGCTTGCCAGATCGTAGTCGAATTTGAACCCGCTTGCGATCAGGTGCTTCGGCAGAATGTTCGTAGAAAACCACAACTTCTTGATCCGGTCACGATTGATGCCGGTCTTGATGCCGACAGCTTGCAGCACCTCGAATGGAAGCACGGCGAGATTCATGAGCCATACCGGAATCGTTATCGTCGGCTTTGGGTATTCGGCAGCTTCAGAGAAGGCGGAGCAAATCTCGCTGATGGTGTAACGGTGCTCATAGCAGAAATTGTAGATCGACAAACTGTCGTTGCGAGATGCCATGAAGAGCATCGACGAGACCAGGTCCTTCACGTAGCCGCACGACTTGATGGTGTCGGTTCGGCCGGGATAGATGAAGGCCCGCCTTTCGAGAAGCCTCGACAATCGCGTGAAATTGCCTCGCTCGTAGCGCCCATAGATAACTGCGGGGCGCACGATGGTCAGCCGCCTGTCCGGGTCCTCCGACTGCCATAGGCGATGGATTGCTTCGGCCGAGAGTTTGGAACGCCCATAAGCACTGACGGGGACTGGCGTCGCATCTTCGGTAAGTGGGGTTTCCGTCGGACCGTAGACCGATATCGAGCTGGTAAAGATGACATTCCGGCTGCCAGTGTCTCTCGCAAATCGGCAGACGTGCACCGCACCCAGCACGTTTGTATAATAATAGTCGCCATCCGGATGACCCGGGGTGACATGGATCGCGGCGAGGTTGAAGATATCGGCAGGCACCCCGCCACCGAGCTTCGGGTCGATTGGCTCACGGACATCATGATGGACATATTCGACGCCTTCGACGTGCGCCCTGGGCTTCGCGATATCCACTGAGACGATTCGGTCGTAGCGGCCGGAAGCGAGCATTCGCGTCATCAGATGTGTACCGATGAAGCCTGCGCCTCCAAATACAATAGCCTGGGTGGGATGGGACATGTGCGCGAGGGTCAACGTGAGTGAATGTGCTGAATCAACTGCGACGAAGTTCGGTCAAGGCTTGCTGACGATCGAGCACGCGCATTGAAGAACTGCACGCCCCGCCGTTGCAAGAGTTGTACCTGCACAGACCAGGATCGCTTGACACGCAGTACGCCCGCTCGCGACCGCGAGCGCTTTCGCTGCTGGATATCAATGAAGCGAGCAAATCGGGGCAGCAATTGGTTAGTCGTGCGCTTTTGATGCGGCGATAACAAGATCGTTACAGGCAGCGCGTGTGAACGCGGAAGCGTCAGTTCCATCTTGGCGATCCCGAATGCGGTGGCGTCGGTTCAAGCGGCAACGCGCACATTTCTTGAGCGTGCAACCAGGGGTTTTCGTCTGAATCGACGACTCAATAGAGCTCGCGATACTCAAATTGAAAGTTCGTTGATCCGGCCGCAATCCCCAATAGTCTCTGCAGCTTCTGGTAGCCTGCGAGCGGAACGACAATGCAGTCGGAACTTCCCGCGTAGCAAACCCGAACCCTGATCGATTGACCGCAAATGTTTTGAACCAGCACGATCTGCTCGATGATCTTGGGATTGTTGGCTTGGGGGTGCGTCAACGGATTGACCGATATGCAAAGCTTTCCGTCCGCTGTCGTGTGATTTGGAGCGAAAGTACCTTCCATCGGTCGAATCGAACTCGAAGGCCGAGTGGAAATGCCGGAGCCGCCATACATCGGAGGAGATGTGCGACCGAAGCCGGAAATTTGAGCATCGGCCGTCGTTGCGAGGAGCGATGAAGCGATTGCTACACATATCGCCACATAACCGTCTGAGCGCCTAGATCGGTTATCATGCATCTTCACTGCTCTGCACATCCATGATGGTTGGGGCCAGCTCTCGAAAGAAGCCGCGGTTGTCGGCGGCAGGATAGAGTTGCAGTTGCGGCAACAGAATGACAGGCAAAATGGTTCCCGGGATTGCAGGAGGAATCTTGCCTCTTCCTTGCGCTTGAAAACACGTGCTAGAGGCTGCACCTGGACTAAGTGTCTGACGTCCGTCGACTGTGATGTTCTGTCGGCGGTCATGCGACGTACTTACAACGCGAGTATTCTGAGCGGCGAATGTTGAAGGAGATACCAGGGCACGCAGTGTTGCCAGAAGTCGAACTGGCGACCCTGCCGCGCCTCTCGGTCGTCATTCCGAACCACAATTACGCAGCTTACGTGGGATCCGCGATCCGCAGCGCGCTGGACATACGATGGCCAAACGTCGAAGTGATCGTCGTCGATGACGGGTCGACGGACCATTCACTCGACGTCATCAACGAATTTGCAGACGAAGTCACAATCATCAGCCAGGCGAACGCCGGGCAGATGATGTCCTGTGTGAACGGCTTTCGCAGGTCGTCCGGCGATATCATCATATTTCTCGACTCGGACGATGCCCTGCATCCTGATGTCATGACGGAGATCGTGTCCGTCTGGTCCAAAGCCGCGAGCAAATATCAGTTTCAGATGCGCGTGATCGATGCCGACGGGAAGCCGACCGGAAATGTCCTGCCGCAGTACTTCTCCTGTCCGTCCTCGGAGGACGTCCGCAAGTGGATGGCAACCACCGGCGCTTATCCGACGCCGCCCGGGTCAGGAAATGCCTACCCGAAATGGTTTGTCGAGCGTGTCTTCGGCTTTGAGTCCGACTTCATTGATCGAGCTCCGGACAGTTATCTTTTGGCGGCCGCTCCTGCATGTGGCGAGATCGTGACGATCACCAAACCGTTGGCGGACTATCGCGTGCACGGCCTCAATCACGGGGCTTTCCTTCAACTCGACGATACCCGCTTTGCGAGAGAGATCGACCTCACGCGGAGGCGGTACAAGTTCTTTTCCGAGATCGCGCGCACGGAGAAGCTGCCGGTTGCGCCCGATGCGCTCAAGAGCAATTTGATATTTCTTTGTTTGCGGATAGCGTCGTTCAAGCTGCGGCCGGACCTTCATCCAATCGCGGCGGATAGTTCATTGAGCATCGCTGTCGATGCGCTTGGAGCGGCTGCGTCGCCGCAAGGTTTCTCTAGATCGCAGCGCATATCACTGCTGGCTTGGATCTTCTGCATCCTGATCAGTCCGCAGTACTTCCGTCGTGCCCTGGTGAGTTTGCGCTACGTGCCCGCCCAGCGGCCGAAATGGTTGCGCGCGTTGCTCGGCCGATTCCGGATCATTCGATGATCAGGGCAGGGCTGTGGGACACTTCGGTCAGACGGCAGCTTTGGAACGGATCGACCTGAGGCCGGCGCCTGGCGGCTGCGACCATACGCACAGCATTGCCATCATGATCAGGAATGGAGCCATCGCGAGGTTGCCGCCGCCGAGCTGATAGCAGGCCAGCATTGTCAATGCGAGCATCGAGTTGTCTTTCCTGAATATCGAGAGGATGAGATAGAACAGGAAAATCAGTAGCCCGATAATTCCGTAATCCGCGACGAGCTTGAGAACGGGATTTCCGCTGCCGCCAAAGTAGGCGGGCGACCGTTCCAACCCGCCGGGCCCGGAGCCGATAAGCACTCTGTCGGTCTGAAAGAGATAGTCCCAGGTCTGTAGTTGTGCGACGTAGCGAGCATAGCCGCTCGACTTGGTTGAACTGAATTCATCAAGCCTACTAACGATGGGATCAAAAGGTTCCGGTGCAACGAGATACGTTGTGCCGATCACCAAGGCAACGGCCGCCCCGATGGCGATAACCCGCAGTGATTTGAGCGGAGCAATCAGGGGATAGGCACCGAGGGACACGACGAGCACCAGGAGGCCAGATCCGGACCGAGTGAGCACGTACGAGATGGCGTACAACGGAAGATAGGCAAGTCGCCGCAAAACGAACACATCGACGATAACACCTATAGCGAGCAATTGAGACAGCGCTCCCGGCTCCATCGGGAAAAACCCGTTCGCGCGCCGATTCAAAGACCCATAAAATTCCACCGCATTTTGATTGTAGGCGGACTCGACGAGGACCGGATCGAGCGCCGGGATTGCATCCTTGAACGAGAAGATGCGTATTCCGCCGAATTGAAGAACGATCTGGACGATTGCCAGAACGGCGCACAGGCGAACATAGAACAGGAAGACGGGAAGGACCGCCTCGTTCGAGAATCTCGTCGAGGGTCCGAACAGGAAGATCGAATTCGTGACAAGAACCATCGCAAGTGATGCCGCACTGGTCTCGACACCGCGATCGGGAGATTCGGCTGCGGCGACCGCGCTGAAGAGAAACCAGACGACGACGAGTCCGAATGCGAGAGTCTGCGGCCCGCGAATGCTCACCAGACCAACCCACCATCCCCACGCGACGAGCGCGAAGAATCCGAACAGCGAAAAGAAGATCTGTCCGGTTCCGATGAGGAGTCCGAAGCGCTGCATGCAAATGCACAGAATGAAGGCGATATGCGCGAAAATGACGCTGTTGTTCTCGTCGCTTGACGCTGCTGCAGCGCGCTTGTTAGACGAGGTTCTGGCTGGGAATGTGTCGAGGCTCACCATGTTAGGACTCGTCGATTACTGCTTCTTGGCGCCTCGGTTGGTGGGTACGTCTGAGCGCAGGGCAACGATCGCGGTCGATCTTGGTCTCGCTCGTGAGGCTGTTCACCCTCTATACTTGAGCCTGTAGTGACTTCCCACATGGAACACGACACGAGCGCAAGATTTAACCCTTACGTTCATGGTGCCAGAGGTTTGTTTTGCCTCATGGTATTCGTCTATCACGTCGTTCATTCCGGCCTCCCGACGTTCGATCTGTCTGCCAGGGGCCTGTTGGGAGAAGCGCTGCAGACCGGAAAATTCGGTGTCGAGTTCTTCTTCGGCATCAGTGGAATCGTGATTCTGCCAAGCCTGTATCGGGCATCCTCGGTCGTGACCTTTATTCTTGATCGCTATGCGAGGATTCTTCCTGTGCTCTGGGCGACCGTGTTCGCGATCGCGATTTTTGGTTGGCTTTCAGGAAAGGGTCCAAGTCTGCTGTTGGTTGGTGCAAATCTATTGGCGCCGCCTCCATTTATTGACATCATCCAGATCAATCCCGCCGCGTGGTCGCTCGGATACGAATTCCTGTTCTATGCAGTATGTGCTGTCGTTTTCCTGACCAGCGGCGTCAGTCGGCCGCTGGCCCTGGCATTAGCCGTCAGTTCGCTGATCTTGCTCGTGTACTATCCCCGCGCGCTCCTGATGATTGGTGGCGTGCTCATTGCGGAGAAGTACCTATCGTCGACCTTGTTGCAATCCCTGGCGAAGTACCCGGCGATCTTCTTCGTGCTGTTCCTGACTGTCTGGAGAGGCCTCGAGCTTGCCAGCGCAACAGACTACGTTGGCTTTGTCACGCCAGCATATTTGTCATTCCATGACTGGATCTCTGCTTTTCCATTTGTTGTTCTTGGTGGCGTCTTCGGGACTATTTTCCTGCTCGGCATGTCCCGAGGAAACGGTCTGTTCGGAAGAATGCTGCGTTGGCAGGTGATGCAGTGGCTGGGAACGATCAGCTTCAGTTTTTATCTCTGGCCGCCGATCGTCATGGCCGGGGTCAAGCTGATCATGTATCGAACGGGCATGGTCGATGCATTGGGGAGCGGATCGCAACTGTTTTTCCTCCTGGTCTCGCTTCCGCCGTCGCTTATCGTTGCAACGATCAGCCATCGCTTCCTTGAAGTGAAGGTGACGGGACAGATTCGAAAACGGCTCGATAGGGCCTCGGAAGCGAAACCTGCCGTCCGGCCGATCATTCAAGCACTCGACGGCACTCAGGGAGGGAACCTGATCGAGGAACAGTCAAATGTTCTTGATTGTTCGACCAGTCAGCGCCCCAAAACGATCGCAAGTTGACTGTCTATTCGGGAAAAAGCCGCGGAGCCGTGCGCTTGATTGTGCCGGCTTGCGACGTGGCAGCGTCACCGTTGCCATCGTCTTTGCGCATTGGACCGGCACAGCGTTTCCTGGCCGGGCTAACAGCCGAACCGAAAGGACCTCGTTGATGATCGCAGCCGTGCGCAGGCAAGTCCTTTGTGTCGCCTCGATACTCGTTGCACTCGGATCCGCAACGCCGGCCTGGTGCGCTGGCTGGGAGCTGGTTTTTTCGGATGAGTTCAACGGCGACAAGCTTGATCGAACCAAATGGGCCACCCGATACATCTACAACAACGAAACGATGGATCGTTTCAACGATGAAAAGCAGCGCTACCGCGACAACCACGTGGTGTCCGAAGGTGCGCTGAATCTGACTGCAAAAAAGAATGAGGGGGCGGACACGTTCGATTCCGCGATGATCCGGAGCCATCAGACATTCTACTACGGCTACTATGAAGCGCGGGTCTTTCTTCCGAATGCGCGGGGATCGTGGCCGGCATTCTGGCTCGAAGCCGATTACGACATCGATGGAAAGTTCTGGCATCCGCCGGAGATCGACATTTTCGAGTACGTCATCAATGGCGTGGAAGACAAGCCGAACATGCTGCACTCGAATGCCATGAGTAAAGATAAGTGGACGCCGCAGTCCTACACGTATCTGGACAGTTCGTTCGTGCTCAGGTTTCAGGACATGGTCAGCAAGGAGGATCTGAACAAGGACTGGCATATTGCTGGCTTCGTTTGGGCTCCTGACCGCATTTCGTTCTTCTGGGACGGCCGTCTCGTCTACACGCGCATGTATCAGTGGCTCAGGAAGGATGGCCAGTTGGGGCCGCCGGCGCACATCGATCTCAATTTCGCCATCGGCGGAGCAGCCTGGGCCGGCCGGCACGGGATCGATGACGCGGCTTTTCCGCAGACGTTCAAGATCGACTACGTTCGCGTCTGCCAGTTCACGTCCTCTGAGCGGGGAAGCCGAAAATGCGGCCCGAGCGACGTGACACCGGATCCGAATGAATTTGGCTATAGGGCGGCGCTCAACGACATGCCCAAGCCGACATTCCTTAATGTTACGAATGTGGTAGCGGATAAGAAGCCGGATGCGGGGGTATTGTCACTGAGCACAACCGATCCGCTCAAGATCGAAATTCCGATCAAGATTCCGGACGACTATCCGACAAATCGAACGCTTCATGCCTACGTCTTCGATGCAACAACCGGCGTCATGGTCGCATCGGCAAAGAAGCCGCTGCAACAGGTCTCTCGCAAGGAAGGGGAAGATGGCGTCAGCGTGATCGAATTTGCGCTGCCGGCCGTGCCGCGTGAAGGGAACTATCTGCTGGGCAGCAAACTGACGGCTGAAGTCGCGGGCGAGGTCGGCCCCAAAGAAGTCCCAGTTGCTTGCGACACCACGGTGATCCAACCAAAAAAAGCCAGATCTTGCCGTCTATTGTCGCTGCATGTGCGCCGCTGATCGGATGGGTGCATCCAAAGGTTGCATCAAGCTCCGTCTGATCTGGATCAAGCCGAGTACCGCTGATTGCGATCGGCACGCTGTCCGAAGGTCGGTCTGAATTTTGCTTTGGCCGTGGCAGGTGAGCCGTCATGCGGGCTTGCCTGTCACGGTCAGTGTCTCTTGCAATGGTAGTCGTCCATGAACTCAAAGGTTCGCGCCGTCAGGCAAATCCTCCGTGGTGCATTGCGCGGCAGCCCGAGCCGGCTTTGTGATCATCGCACGTGGCGACGTGAACATCCGCATACTTGGCTGACTGCCGTCGAGGAAGAGGTACTGGCGCGGAAGCCGCCGGTTCGATTCGGCAGCCGCGACGCAGGTTTCGGTGAAAGCGTTGACAACAGAATGCCCGAGCTAGGCATTCTCCGCCTGGACAAGGCCCGCATCCTCGGTCCCGACGGCTGGCTCGTGACGGAGGATGGATCGCTGCTCTACGAGAGCACCTGGTACGGATCGTCGTTCTCGCGCCATCCGCGATCAATTGCCTACGGGACGCCGCTGCCGCTAAGCGGCACCTGTCTCTCGCTGGCGAGTGATTTCGCCGGAGGAAACTATGGGCACTTCCTGCTCGACTGCCTGGGACGCTTGGCGCTATTTCAGAAAAGTGGCCTGTCGCTCGATGATGTCGATTGGGTCTATTTGCCCAAGCCTGCGTCCGAAACGGCAGCCAAACTCGTTCGCCGGCTTGGAATTCCAATGCACAAGTGCGTGTGGGCAGCCCAGGAGGATATCCAGGCCGATCTCGTAATCGGCACTTCGTTTCCAGGCTTGCGACGGAACTATGCGCCATGGCTTACGGAGTTCTTCCGCTTACAGGTAGCCAAGTCGCCGCTTCGTCACGACAGGCGCGTATACGTTCCGCGCAAAGGACAAAGGAAGATTGCCAACGAAGAAGAGCTGATGCCTGCACTGAAAAAGTTCGGCTTCCAGATCTACGACTTTGATGACGTTGAGGATGAAGCGGCGTTTTTCTCGGAATGCTCGATTGTCGTTGGCCCACATGGTGCGGGGCTGACCAATCTCGTATTCTGCTCGCCTGGAACGAAAGTCCTGGAGCTGATCCCTTCAGACCACGTGCATCCCTACTACTACACGATCGCATCGTCCGCCGGCGCGGACTATTCTTACATCGTGGGGGATAGCCAGGGAACGCGCCCGCAGGGAGCGTTTGGGCCCAGTCCATTCGATTTCGAGGTTGCGCCTGACATCTTCGAGCGCGCACTGGAGGCCATCTGTCAATGAACGAGCATTGAAAATGGTCGCTATTGGTGCGCGTACGGCGCCCCCTTTGTCGAAAAATTCAATCGCCATCGGAGCTGCCTGGATCGGCGTGAGCCGGCTGGTGGTTGCCAGTCTCGGCTTCCTGAACACGCTCATATTGGCAAGAATGCTCACGCCGGAGGATTTCGGCCTGGTTGCCGTCGCGACGGCCATCATTGCTGTTCTGACGTCGATGACTGAACTGTCCTTGGCATCGGCGCTCATTCACCATAAGGATCCAAGTGAAGATCAATTCCACGCCGCATGGACGTTGAGCCTGGCTCGCGCCTGCTTGCTCGCACTCTTGCTGTCGTTGCTCGCTTATCCGGTGTCTTTGTCCTACGGCGATGGACGTTTGATTCCGATCCTGTTGGTCCTGAGCTGTTCGATCGTGATATCCGGCCTTCGAAATCCGATGCTAGCGATGATGCAGCGTCAACTCGTCTTCTGGCAGGAATTTGTGACGAGCAGCAGCCGGGCGCTCGCTACCATCCTCGTCTCCTCCGGGATCGCCATTTGCTTCAGGAGCTACTGGGCGCTGATCGCCGGGGCTGTCGTCGCCAACTTCATCGATGTCGTCGCCTCTTATCTGATCCAGCCGTTCCGACCGAAATTCCGGATAAAGGGTAGCCGCTCTCTATTCTCGTTCTCTGTGTGGCTATCGCTCGGACAGGCCGTCAGCACGCTGAACTGGCGTTTCGACCAGATCATCATTGGATATTTTCTCGGGAAATCCGCCCTGGGTGGATATGTGCTGGGCAGCGACCTGGCCGCGACGCCGACACGAGAAGCAACAAATCCGCTTGCCGGGACGCTGTTTCCCGCGTTCGTGAGGCTGAGGGACGACAAAGCCGCCCTTCAACGAGCTTATCTGTCGGCGCAAGCAATGCTGTGTGCGATCGCCTTTCCGGCCGGGTTCGGTTTCGCGTTGATCGCCGATCAGTTCGTTCCGCTTGTGCTGGGTGAGGCCTGGGCAGGCGCGACAATCGTGATCCAGCTCCTCGGTGGTGCAATTGCGTTGCATACGCTCAGCGCGACCGTCCAACCCCTTGGTCTGGCGCTTGGGCAGACGCGCAGGTTATTTCATCGCGACGTTGCGATCCTAATCGTGAGGCTGCCTGTCATTGTTGCGGGCCTGTGGCTAGGAGGGTTACTTGGCCTGCTGGTGGCTCGCGTGGCGGTTACGCTCGGCGGTGTCGTCTACAACATGGTCCTGGTCCGCGAATTGATCGACACTTCTGTCTCCCGGCAATTTCTCGTGAATCTGAGGACCGCTTTGTCCACCTGCACGATGATCATTGTCGGTCTTCTGACCAATTTGGCCTTCATCACATCTGTTGGCCATGAGTCTCACGTCTATGCTCGGTTGATCGCTGTTGTTCTCGTGGGCGCGCTTGCCTATGTCGGGTCACTCTTTGGATTCTGGCGAGCGACAGGCTCGCCGGCCGGGCCCGAGCGTGAGATCCTGCGAATCCTCGGCGCAATCGCCAACAGGTTCGGGAAAATGGGAAAATCGTCGATGACAATTAAGCAGTCGGGTGAGCAATATGAATGAACGGTCGAAGCGCCGCGTCGCGCTGATTACGGGCGTCACCGGTCAGGACGGTGCCTATCTCGCTGAGTATCTGGTTGGCCTAGGCTACATCGTCCACGGCATCAAGCGGCGATCGTCCTCCTTCAACACCGCCCGTGTCGATCATCTCTATCAGGATCCGCATGCCGGCGATGTGCCGTTCCTGATGCATTACGGCGACATGACGGATTCGACAAACCTGATCCGCCTGATGCAGCAGATCCGGCCAACCGAGATCTACAATCTGGCTGCACAGAGCCATGTGGCGGTCAGTTTCGAGAGCCCGGAGTACACCGCGAATGCTGACGCGATCGGAACGCTGCGGCTATTGGAGGCGATCCGCATTCTTGGCATGGAAAAGGAGACGCGGTTCTATCAGGCGTCCACCTCCGAGCTCTACGGCCTCGTGCAGGAAGTGCCGCAGAAGGAAACGACTCCCTTTTACCCGCGCTCCCCTTACGCGGTGGCGAAGCTCTACGCCTATTGGATCACGGTGAACTACCGCGAGGCCTACGGCATGTTCGCCTCGAACGGCATTCTCTTCAACCACGAGAGCCCGATCCGCGGCGAAACCTTCGTCACCCGCAAGATCACGCGTGCCGTTGCCCGCATCGAGACGGGCCTCGAAGAGACGTTGTATCTCGGGAATCTCGAGGCCAAGCGCGACTGGGGCCACGCCAGGGATTATGTCGAAGGCATGCACATGGTCCTGCAGGCCGACCGGCCCGACGATTTCGTGCTGGCAACCGGGGAGACCCGCTCGGTGCGCGAGTTCGTGGAGCTCGCCTTTGCCGAAGTCGGCCGCAAAGTCGAATGGCGGGGCAAGGGCGTCGAGGAAACCGGTATCGACAAGAAGTCAGGCAGGATCGTCGTGCGAATCGATCCGACCTATTTCCGTCCTACCGAGGTCGATCTCCTGATCGGCGATCCCAGCAAGGCGCGCGAGAAGCTCGGCTGGAAATCCAGGACCCCGTTCGCGCAACTGGTCAAGGAAATGGTGGCTTCCGATTTGTTCGAGGCCAGGCGAGAGGTTGCCAATGGCAAGCAATCCATTTGAACTTGCCGGCAAGACCGTCTTCGTCGCCGGCCATCGCGGCATGGTTGGCTCCGCGTTGGTGAGGCGGCTTGCGACGGAAAATGTCGAGCTGCTGACGGTGTCGCGGAGCGAGGTTGACCTGCGTGACCAGGCCGCCGTCGATAGATGGTTCGCTGCAAGGCGTCCGCAGGCAGTGTTCCTTGCTGCCGCCAAGGTCGGCGGCATCGTCGCCAACAATACGCTGCGCGCCGAGTTCCTCTACGAAAATCTCGCGATCGCGGCCAACGTCATTCACGCTGCGCATGTCAATCGATGCGAGAAGCTGATGTTCTTTGGCTCCTCCTGCATCTACCCCAAACTGGCAGTCCAGCCGCTGCGCGAAGAGTCGATGCTGACTGGCCCGCTGGAGCCAACCAACGAACCCTACGCGATCGCCAAGATCGCCGGCATCAAGATGGTCGAGGCCTATCGCAGCCAGTATGGTTCAAACTTCATCAGTGTGATGCCGACCAACCTTTACGGTCGCGGCGACAACTATCATCCCGAATACAGCCACGTCGTCGCGGCGTTGATCCGCCGCTTCCATGAGGCCAAGACGTCGGGGGCGAAGAACGTCGTGGTGTGGGGCACCGGCACGCCGCGGCGCGAATTCCTCTTTGTCGACGATCTGGCGGACGCCTGCATCTACCTGATGAAGACCTATTCGAGCGGCGAGCTCGTCAACATCGGCACCGGCGTGGACATTGCGATCGCCGAATTTGCACGCCTAGTCGCGGCGACCGTCGGCTATTCCGGCGAGATCAGCTTTGACACCTCGCGCCCCGACGGCACCCCACGCAAATTGCTCGACGTCAACCGGTTGGCGAAGCTGGGTTGGCGGGCCAAGACCTCGCTCGAGGATGGGCTCAAGTTGGCCTATCAGGCATATCTCAGCGAAAGCCGTCAGGCGGGGGAGTAGGGACCGCGCCTCGCAATTGCGAGCCAACGGTCGCGCATCCGCGCGCCCGTTGTCAGCGGCTGGCGCGATTCATCGGCGCGGCCGCGGGGGCGATCACTCCGGAGCGAACCAGCATTTCGGCAGCACGACATCATCCCTGTTTGCGACGTTTCTCCTATCGAGGTCGTGAGGAAACCTTCTCGCAGGTGTCCGGCGAGAAACGCGATCCTTGCGCAAGAACGAGAATTCCATGATCGGCGGGACCTTGAAGTCCCTGTATTCGATGGGTTTGAAGTAATTGTTTGGATGAATGTGTACGACGTCGAAGTGCTTGGTGATCTTCTTGAAAACAGCGCCGATCAGCTTGAGTCCGATCGGATTGAGAATTCTGTCCAAGGAATGGAACTCGATGATTATGATCCTGAAGCGCTTCAAATACTCCCAGCTCGTTTCAATGAGAACTTCGTACTCGCCGCCTTCAATGTCCATCTGGAGGATGAGGTCGCCGGTGTGAGGGCCCTTCCTCGACATCCAGTTCTCTAGAGTCATGAACTTGGCATTGTTTTCGTTTCCGAGGAATTTCTTTTCGAAATCGAGGAGGTCATTGTGGATCGCGGGTGCATCCACCGAGAAGTCAGCGAGGAAACATGGGATGCCGCGTTCGGCAAGGCCGAGCTCGAAGTCAGAGACGTTGTAGACGCCCGGTGAAAAGCAGCCGACGCATCCATCCAGGTCGTCCGGAACCAGATAGCCGCCATCAGCCGATCCGCCCAGTCGAATCAACTTCTTGTCCGTCACGACAGGGAAAAGGTCCCGGAAGAACTCCCTGAGCTCCTCCTCCTTTGAGGTGCCGGATATCATAAAGTCGTTATCGAGCAGGCGTGCCTTTACGTAGTCTTTCAACAAACCAATCATTCAGTTGACTCCGAGCTCGCTAACGCACCTGGGTGCGGGCTTGCTGCAAGAAGCGGCACTCCCGTAGGCTCGATGCCTATGTTCGTTGCGATGAACACATTTGCCTGCCTTAGGACTTCAATAGATTCGATTTTTGTCATGAATATGTGCGGTGTTGTCGCTAAGGCACCGTTGCCGAGACTTGCCTTTTGGCTGCTAAGCCGATCTATTCCGTGCTCTGGAACCCGGTCAGCTTCCGCATCGGCAGGGACGCCGAGGGAGCACGCGTGTTAGAGGCAGAAGCCGGCTGAGTGCCAAAGGTCGAATGACCGACGCGGGAAGCTCGGCAGCGCAAAAGTCCGGCGTTGCGGTCAAGTCGTTCGCGCAACCGTAGCGAGTGCCTCGCGCAATGGCAGAAGTAGGTTTGTCGAAATGCGAAGTTTGGGTGATGCATCAGAAGCGGTTCGATGCTGTGATGCGACCGGTGGCGCCGAAGAGCTCAGGACGATGGCCGAAAAGCCCATGAAGGATTCTCGTTCCCTCATTACCGAGTTACAGAATGAAATCGACAGGGTCATCGGGCCTCATCTGGAGGGCGTCGAGAATTTTGCGCTGGTGGATTTCCCCAACCACTCAAATGTGGGCGACAGCGCCATATGGTTGGGTGAAGAGACCTATCTGCAGAAGAAGCTAGGCAGAGCACCGTCCTACGTCTGCACCTATGACACCTGGTCAAGGGAAGAGTTTGAAAGAGCCGTTCCTGCCGGACCTATCCTTATCCATGGTGGGGGCAATTTCGGCGACCTGTGGCCCAGCCATCAGGAGTTTCGGCTCAGGCTTCTGTCGGAGTTTCCGGATCGCCAGATCATCCAGTTGCCGCAAACCATACACTTCTCCTCGGCGGCAAGTCTCAAGCGCGCCGCGGACATCATCAACTCGCATAAAAAGTTCCGGATTCTGGTCCGCGACGTGCAAAGTTTGAATATCGCGACAAAGGAATTTACGGCGCCCGTCGATCTCTGTCCGGACATGGCGTTCTGTCTGGGGGCGCAGAGCTCGCCAGCAGCAATAACCAGGAAATTGTTGCTGCTGCTCCGAACCGATCACGAGAAGGTGGAGCGAAAAGGTTTCCCTCCGCTCCCAAACGTTGCAGTTGTCGAGGACTGGCTCGTCGAACAACGAGGCTTGGGAAAGTGGTTGTTTGTGAAGGCGCTGCTTGAGACGGCGCTCCTCGTGCTCAAGGGCAGGAAGCCGTCAGAGCTCGATGTGCGTATTCGCTGGTTTCACCTTCTGGCGTCGAACCGTGTAGCCCGCGGAATGAGACAAGTTGGATCGTCGGCCTATGTGATCACGGACCGGCTTCACACGCACATTTTTTGCGTGTTGTTGAATGTGCCGCACTCGGTCCTTGACAACAATTATGGGAAAATCAGCACCTTTGTCGATGCCTGGAGCAAGCCCTTCGAAAAGTTGAGCCGGCCATTGAGCACGAGTGTGGCCGAGGCCCTCGCAAAATTTCTTGGCGGTTCCGCCCCGACGGATCAAGGTTGAAGGTCGAGCATCATCCTCCGTCCGGGCGGCTCGCCTCATCGTGCGCGTGGACGGTGAACGTCGTCGTCCTCTCTGTCGTCTGGCCCGCATTGTTTGCGCAGGATATTGTCAGCTTGCTGACCCCTGTTGCCGTTGGGCCGCCGCTGATCAGTCCGGTGGATCGGTCAAAGGAGAGCCCCCGCGGCAGTCCTTTGACGGACAAGATCTTCGGCATCATGACCCCGACATCGCACTCCCCATAGACATCGTGGTGGTAGCTGTCGCTTGCGGCGGCTGAAAGGGGGCCCGTCGTCACGCGCGGACCGCGATTGATGGAGAATCGCACGGGCTCCATCGTTGAGCCGTCAGGTTTGTAGCCATAAACGACGACATGAGACCGTCCGGCATTGCCCTTGCCGGCGGTGAAGTCCGCCTTGATCGTGCGCGACACCGCATCGTACGAAATTCCTTCCGGGAATTGCGTAAACGTCGTCTGCTCCGTCATACCGGGTTCGGAGCTGTCATAGGGTACGACCTGGACGAATTCGGTAACGCCCGCATCACCCCAGAGGGCCTTGGCGCTCGGCAGCACAATCTTGCCGTTGCCGTCGTAATCGACATTGAGATCTGCGACCGAAACCAGCGGCTTCCAATGCTTGACGCCTGTCGTCCGCCAGCCGCGGATCCAGTCGACATCGAGATAGGCGCCGGTCGCCGAGCTGGCCCACGCTGCGGCGTCATACGCCTCGCCCGCGAACGTGTTGTTGAATATGTGTGACGTCAGCAGCACAAATGAGGGCATATTCTTGGTATTGGAATCCACGCCGGCAAACTGGGATCGAAGCGCGCCATCGACGTAGAGTTGGGTGTTTCCACCGTTTCGAAAGACAAAGCTGAAGACGTGGAACGTGCCGTCCATATAGTCGAATGGTCCGGCGCTGTTGTCGGTCGAGATTGTCCCCGAGGTATGGACGATATTGCTGAAGTGCATCCCTTGGGAGTTGCATTCCAGATCCCACTCGTTGCCGGTTGGATTGAGCACGGGTGCGACCGAATAGGTCCAGAACGCGGGATGAAAGCCAGCCGGATTTGTAAGCCTGGGGCTGAACCGGGCACGCATCTCGATGATGACGGCGTTGGTGGTCGGGTAGTATGCAAACGCCCCGGCGGTATGAATCATCGCGGAGAGGTGCGGCCGCACGCCTCCGTTGATGGATCGGTCGGTCGGCGTAAGAAATGCCTGCTCGCGCGTTGTTGCCTTGCGCGCTCCGAGGCGCAGCACCGAACCGGAGACCGACATGTTGTCGAAGCCGACCGCGACGCCGCGGTTGCGGTCCTTGTAGCCTGTGGTCAGCGGGTCGGCATCAAAAGCCGTGCCGAGCGACGTGGTATTGCCGCGGATGCCTGGATGATAGGCGCCAGTCGGGAAGAACTTGCCGCGAGGGTTTGCAGGACCCACGATATCGAGAGTGTTGAATTCATCACCCCACGACAGCGTATAGCCCGCATACAACCCGCTGCCATTCTGGCCGATGACGGCGCCGCCGACGACCTGGCTGCGTTCCTTAAATAGCGGGACGAATTGCAGGCGCTGTCGCAAACCATCGTTGCTCAGGCCAAGATAAATTACTGAGCCACCGACAACCAATGATGCGGCGAACAATGCTGCAATGGTGCTGTTCATTCGACGCTTTGATGGCATCCACGCCTCTCTTGCTTGAGACCGTAGCGACTTTCGCCAGGTACATGGTCACTCGTCGGTGAGGAGCCATTGGTTCGATCCAAGGCGTCCGAATGCGGGCGGCTTTCGGTATAGCCGCAGATTTCGCTGTGCTTTACGAGACAAGAATGTGAAATGGCCACCAGCATGGCAGCCGCCGGACGTGCCGCGTCCTTGTCAGCAGAGACAAGTTCGCGGTAATCGTTTGGAGATCACGTGCAATACGGTTCCCAATCAAGGATGTCGGACTGATCAATCCATGGGCAGCAATCTCAGAATTGTGGCGATTAGTTTGGCCGGTTCCGTGCGCCGCGAGCGCGCGAGTGCAAATCTGGAGTCGCTTGAGATTCCATGGACCTTCTTTGATGCCTTGCGTGTGCCGGCCAAGGGGCTCCCGCAATATGATGAAGCGCTGGCCATCCGCTTTTGGGGCAGGGGCCTTTCACGTGCCGAGATCGGCTGCGCAGCGAGTCATATGAGCGTCATGGCGCAAGTGGCAGCGTCAGATGCCGACAATTCATGGACACTTGTGATCGAAGACGACGTCATTCTCGATGCCGGGTTCAGCTTTCGATCGCTTCCGGACATCTGCAAGGCTGCAAAGATCGGCTATCTACGGCTGTATGGACGACACATGGCGCCGTGCAAGCACGTTGCCTGGCTGGATCAGCGGGAATTGGTGCGGTTTGAGCGTGCGCCAATGGGAACGCAAGCGTATCTGATCTCCGGCCATGCCGCGCGTCGATTCATCGACAGCGTGACAACGATCCATCGGCCGATCGACTGGGAGATGGACCGCTTCTGGGCAAATGGCCTCCACAATTATGCCTTGTTTCCTTTTCCGTGCCTTGAGGCGACGCTGACATCTTCGATCGCAAAGGCGGCGGAGTCGGTCCGCGAGCCTAGTGCGTTTGACAGAGCGGCTCGGTTTGCGTGGAAATCGAAGGAATATGTTCTGCGCCTGTCGGAAAATATCCGCCTTCGCCAGTCCGACAGACGAATTCGCGCCCGCCTCGTCGGCGCAACCAGTCTTTCCGGGCCAATGCCGGAGACAATTCGTACGATCGAAAGCGCGTGATTGACGCCGGGAGTGCGCGGGACGAGATCTGACGAGGCGGTTGCCTTTGCGCCGTTGCCCCTCAGGCGGGCTTGCGGCGGATGACACTTCCGAACCTGACGAGCGGCCTCAGGAGTTCTGCCCTGTTGAACCGGAGCATGATCAGCTGGTACGCAAGCCAGGAAGGGCTCAAGAACAGCCCTGTGAACCAGACGATATGAGAGGCGGCGGCGCGCCAATGTGTGGTCGTGGTCAGCGCAAGCCATATCCCACGGCGGAGAAGTGAACTCGACGTGTCCGCGTCCTGCCCAACATAGCGCAGTCCCAATTTACGCGATGCGAGGCGATAGTTGACAAAGACGATCTCGTTATCGATCGGCCGTGCCGCTTGCACATGCATGGACTTCCTGTCGCAATGCGCCTTCAGAATATCGAACTCGGCGACGCGGAACCCGATCTGCCTAGGAAAATCCGGAAAGCGCTGCGCCCGGCCCTTCGCGTCATTTCGGCTGATATTTCTGCCATGGAGCCGATATTGCCCCAGGGTTTCCTGCACCGTGACCACGTCTCCGTAAAGAGGCGCGATCGTGTTGAGGGCGCCGTCATATCCGACGGGCGGGTTGAGGGGGATGACCTGTCGAAGAAACTCTCGGCAGTACGCATTTCCCGACATGACTGGCCAGATGTACGTTCCCGACCGGGTAAATTCTGCGTGCACATCGTCTGGCGCATAGGATTCAGGAAACGCACAAAACGAGCGCCCAAGTCGCCTGCCGGCGCCATCGATGATGTCCAGATTGAACTGAACTTTCGAAACACCTTCACGCCAGTGCGCGGCGACGTTTTCGACCGCCGTCGGCATCAGGATGTCGTCCGCATCGAGGAACAGCAGTACATCGCCTGTCGCCGCGCGATACCCAACTTCGAATGCTGCGATGTTGCCCTGATTTGCCTGAAATATGGCTCGAATCCTGTCACCATAGCCGGCGATGATCTGGCGGGAACCGTCGATCGATCCGTCGTCGACGACGACGATCTCGTCCGCCGGACGGGTCTGATTCAACGCGCTGTCGATTGCCAATCCGACATACCGTTCGTAATTGTAGACAGTTATGACGATGCTGATCTTCAACGCGTGTCGCTCACAATTTGAAGGTGACAGAAGAGGCTATCAATCCATGCTTTGATGAGCCAGAAGTAATTTCACGGTCCGCAAAGCATGGTTGGTGAGGCAATCGCATGAAAATCGCTCTGATCGATCCGTCACTGTTTACTTGGCCATATGATCTTAAATTAGCCAAAGGATTGACCGATATTGGGCACGCAGCCAGCATTGTCGGGCGCCAGCTCGGGCGGAAGCCCTCCGTTGATGAAGACCTGTTTCTTGACCGGCATTTTTATCCGGGATTGCAGTCGCGCTTTTTCAAGAGACTTCCACGCAACGTGCAGCTGGGGTTGAAGGGCCTCAGTCACGCTGAATCAATGACACGGCTGATCAGGCGCTTCAGGAAGACGCCGCCCGATGTGATCCATTTTCAATGGGCGCCGCTGGCGATCGTCGACAGCCAGTTCATTCCCAAGTTCAGGAGGGTCGCGCCAACGGTTCTGACCGTTCATGACTCGAATCCGTTCAATAACAATCCGAGCTCGCGGATACAGCGAATTGGCGCGTTCAGCATTCTGCATTGCTTCGACCATCTTATCGTTCATACGACCGTTGCGCGCGATCGCCTGCTACGCGTTGGTATCCCGGACGAAAAGATATCCGTTATCGCGCACGGATTGCTGACGGATCATATCACCCGACCGGCCGACGAGCCCTCGGCCGGGGACGGGCGCGTTCAAATACTCCTGTTCGGCAAGATAAAGCCCTACAAGGGCGTCGACGTCATGCTTCGCGCGCTTGCGCTGCTTCCCCGAGAGGTCAGGGCGAATTGCGTGGTGAAGGTCGTGGGCTGGCCGGAAATGGCGATGGAGCCGCTGTTTGCGATGGTGAAGGATCTGCAGCTCGAAGACCATGTCGAATTCGACCTGCGTTTCGTTCCGGAAGATGAAGTGACCTCGCTGGTCGCGCGCGCTGACATCCTGGCTTTTCCGTACCGGGATATCGACGCATCGGGTGTGCTGATGCTGGCGATCGCGGCGGGACGTCCGATCGTCGCTTCGAACCTTGGAACGTTTTCGGAATGGCTGAGCGATCGGGCGGAGGGGACACTCGTTCCTCCAGGTGATCCCGCCGCATTGTCTCGGTCGCTCGAGCGCTTGATCAGCGACCCCGATTATCGAAACCGCAAGAGTCAAGGAATGTTGGATCTGCGAGACTCGGTGCCGACGTGGACCTCGATTGCACGCCTGACCGAGGCGGCCTATGCGAAGGCGGGCCGGCGTGTGGGCGCGCCGGCCAGTGCCCAGGTTCTGCAGGGTTCAGGAAACTGAAGGGGTCATCTGCCAGGTGGCCTGGCGGATCGACAGGATGCCCCAGAAAAAGCCAAGTGCCCACGCGAAGTGCATCACGACAGCGGCCGGCAGTGCAAGCAGCCCGCAAATAGAGCGATGTTTTACTGCAATCATCATTGCAGTCAGCGCCAGTATCGCCAGATAGGCTGCCGGCAATGTCAACAGCAGCGGCGCCGCCGGCGACAGCACGATGGCGCCGAGCGTCAATGCAACATGAGTGGGCACCAGGAATTGACGCAGTCGCAACGATCCTGGATGCCGTCTCACCGTTCTCGATCGACCACGCCCGTAGTTGAAGTACTGCTTCGCCAGACTCAGAAAACTCGACCGCGGTCGATATGAAAGGCGGATGTCCGAATCCAGAAATATCCGGCCGCCGAGTGCACGCAGCCTGCAGTCAAACTCTGCATCTTCATTGTGAGTGAAGGTTTCATCGTAACCACCAGCCCTGCGAAAGGCATCGATGGTCATCGCCGCATGATGCCCGTGATCGACAAAGCCGCTTTGCTTTCCGCCGCGATGTGCCGATCCGCCCGAACCGACCTTGGTGTCCGAGACCCAGGCGACGGCCTTTTGCAGGCAGCCGTCACCTCGGGAGTCCATGGGGACCACGACCGAGTCGGCCTTGCGCTCGTCCAGAGTCTTGAGGAGGCTCGAAACATAATCGGCTGGATATTCGCAATGGGCGTCACACCGCACCAGGACCTGCGCCGCAGCACCATAGACTTGTACGGCTAGATTGACCCCGGCACTCTGCAGCCGCTGGGGATTGCGCAACAGATGGACGCCGCGAATCTCCCTGCCGAGCTGGCGGACAATGTCAGGCGTCCCATCGGTGCTGCCGCCATCTGCAACCACTATCGTGCGATCCTCGTCGAGACTGTCCCGCGCCAGATTGCGGACAACGGTCTCGATATGGGAAGCCTCGTTCAAAACGGGTACGACGATCAGGACGTTTCTGGACACGGTTTAGCTGCCACTTGCCATTGTTTGCTCAATCCGTTGGCAGGCGCGGGAATGGTCGTTGATGCACGCCAAAGGACGAACCGACGGTCCGTCAAAAGAATGGCCAACTCGTGACTGCTTCTTTTGATGCTTCGGTTGCAAGTGGGCTTACCGATGGCGCCTTAAAATGGGCGATCTATTCTGCGTGAATCGCGAATAGTGCGTGCCCCGATCGCTCGAAGATCGGAAGCGAATCGGACTGGGAGCGATATGTGAGAGCTGTTGTTGTTGCCGTCGCTTTGTTGCTAGCGGTCTGTCATCCTGCATTGGCCGATCCGATGACGTTGGATTTCTCATGGCGCGGGGCGCACGGCTGTGTCACGCTGTTCCCAAATCCGGAGATACGTCTGCGCAACATTCCCGCCGGTGCCACTTCGATGACGCTCACACTTGCGGAAGGCGCTCGCGAAATGGGAGGCCAGAACGTTCCGGTTCCTGGTAATGGCGTCGTGCCGTCGGGGACGATCCGGACATTTGGTCCTTGCAAGCCGGGTCTGTATGAATGGACCGCCCTCGTGAAATCATCGACGGGACAGGTTCTATCGGAAGCGCATCAGGCGCGATTCTATCCCGCGGATGAAACCGTAGCGAAGCAATAACTTCGCAACATCAATCCATGTATTGCACCGTTTCGGGCCTTTGCAACTGCGCGTGGCAGCTCCACGCGTCTGCGCGCCGCCGTTTGATCGTACGAATGACGCCACAATCCATCTAGATATGATTTGATGGAATTTGGAATATTGGAGATCAAGAACAAGGTCGTTCTTCGTGACAAGGAGTTGAGTGTTGTTGGCGCGAAGGTTGATTAAGCCGCGTAACGATTTTGCCGGTCCGACAAATTTCGGTAGTCCCCCACCTCCGACCGATGCGCAGCGCGCGGACGCGGCGAGATGAAGAAGACCGTTCTGGTCACCGGCGGTGCCGGCTACGTCGGCTCGCATTGCTGCAAGGCGTTTGCGACGGCGGGTTGGAACGTCGTGACGCTCGACAATCTTTCCCGGGGCTGGCGCGATGCGGTGCGCTGGGGACCGTTGGTCGAGTGCGATATTCGCAATTCAGCCGGCGTGCGCGCAGTGCTGGACACCTATAAGCCAGACCTCGTCGCGCACTTCGCGGCGCTGGCTTATGTCGGCGAATCCGTGGCTGATCCCGCCGTCTATTACGACAATAACACGAGAGGAACGCTTGCCCTCCTGGAGGCAATGCGAGCGGCCGGCTGCTCGCGCGTGCTCTTTTCCAGTACGTGTGCCAGTTACGGAGTACCCAAGCACACCCCGATAGACGAAACACATCCGCAGGCGCCGATTAATCCCTATGGTTGGTCCAAGATGATCATCGAGCGTATGCTGGAGGACTTTGGTCGCGCGTACGAGATGTCGTCGGTTTCGCTGCGCTATTTCAACGCGGCGGGCTGTGACCCTGACGGCGAACTCGGCGAGCGCCACGAACCGGAAACGCATGCCATTCCGCTGGCGATCGAAGCAGCGCGCCGACCCGATCGGCCTTTCACCATTCTGGGAACGGACTTTCCGACGCCGGATGGCAGTGCAATCAGGGACTATATCCACGTCAATGACCTGGCGCAGGCGCACCTTCTCGCAGGTGACATGCTGGTGGCTCGAGGCGGTACTCATGTCTTCAATCTCGGTACAGGGGTTGGCACGAGTGTGCTCGAACTAATAAAGGCCGTGAAGCGTGTCTCCGGAGACGATCCGGTCGTCCGCCGCGGCCCGCGCCGCGCGGGCGACCCGCCCATGCTCGTCGCCTCCTTTGCCAAAGCCAAGCGGGAGCTCGGTTGGAGCCCGCGGCAATCCGGGATCGATTTCATTATTGAGACTGCACTCAGGTGGAGCGATAGCAACCCGCCGGCATGATTTCGCACGACGATGATGGACACCCCATTCGCAGGAATTGGACTGGGAAGAGGCGTGGCGCATGTCTCCGTGACGTCGGCGTCCGATGTTGCGGTAACGACATTGAACGAGGGCATGACGGTGTTCTGGCGCGCCGACCAGCCGATCGGCCATGTGCTGATGCATGAAGGCCAGATAACCGACGCCAGGATCGATCATATCGACGACACCTTCCTGTCAGCCGTCGATTCCCAAGTGCGAATCCCGACGAAAGTGAGGCTCTCGGCGAGCGTGGTGATCTGCACGCGCGACCGCCCGGACGATCTGAGCAAATGCTTGTCGTCATTGCCGCAACAGACCCATCCTCCACGAGAAATCATTGTGGTGGACAATGCATCGCGGGATCGGAGGACGCGGGATGTCGCGTTGGCCGCGGCAGCAACCTATATTCGCGAGGAGCGACCCGGTCTGGATATTGCACGCAATGCCGGCGCGCTCCAGGCGACCGGAGAAATTGTCGCCTATACGGACGACGATGTGCTGCTTCACCCGCGCTGGCTGGAGCAACTGACATGTGCGTTTGATTCTCCCGAAATCGGTGCGGTGACTGGGCTTGTGCTTCCCGCCGAGCTCGCGACTGAGGCGCAACGGCACTTCGAGACGTATTGGGGATTTGGCAAGGGCTATCGCGAACAGGATTACGACAGCGCAGCCTTCCGATCTCATCGCGGCCAGGTCCTTCCCGCGTGGGACATCGGCGCCGGAGCGAGCATGGCGTTCCGGCGCGAGGTGTTTCAGGCCGTCGGGCTCTTTGATGAGCGCCTGGACGTCGGTCAGGCCGGCTGCTCGGGCGACTCGGAGTATTGGTATCGATTGCTCGCGGGCGGCTACACGTGTCGTTACAATCCGGCGTCAGTCGCATTCCACTTTCACCGCAGGACAATGGATGGACTGGCCAGCCAGATCTATCACTACATGCGCGGTCATGCAGCCGCACTTTTGGTGCAGTATGAAAGAACCGGAATCTCAGCGAACCGGCGTCTGGCCTACTATCACAAGCCGCGTTGGTATCTCTATCGGTTGCTCCGGAAAGCAATGGAAGGAAGGAGCATTGGCGACCGCTTCCTCAAAGAGGAGATGACGGGGTATCTCGCCGGATTGCTGTTCTATCATCGTCGAAGGTTTCGCAGATGACAGCCCATCCGCGTACGTCCGTCGTGATCGCCGCCCGCGATGCTGCAGGGACCATTGCTGAAACGCTTGACAGCGTGCTCGCGCAGAGCGCCGCCGACTGGGAGGCGCTTGTCGTGGATGACGGTTCGATCGATGCCACGGCCGCGATCGTTGCTGAATATGTGGCGCGGGATTCCCGCTTTCGGATTCTGCAGTCTGGCGGAGCAGGCGCTTCAGGTGCCCGCAACAAGGGAATTGCAAGCGCGCGCGGCGAACGAATACTGTTCCTGGACAGTGACGATTGGATTGATCGATCCTTCCTTGCGCGGATGAATGCTGCGCTGGATCGCGATCCCGCGGCGGTGGCCGCCTATTGCAACTGTTGCCGGGTTATGCCTGACGGCAGTGAAACTCCCGTTCGCCGCGATCCGGCCATCCAGGACAACGCATTTGAACGGTTCGCCCGCACGTGTGCCACGTTCATCCATGGCGTGCTCGTCCTAAAGGGCGCGGTCGCAAAGGTCGGTGGCTTTGAGACCAGTCTCCGCACGTGCGAAGATTGGGACCTATGGCAACGGATCGCTCGCTGCGGCGGCAGGTGGATCCATGTCGATGAGAAATTGAGCTATTATCGAACAAGCGACCGTTCACTGACACAAGACGTCAAACGGATGCTGGCCGATGCGCGGGTGGTCATTGCGCGCGGATTTTCCAGCGATGACCGCATCAGCGAGCCGGCACCCGCACATCGGGCGGGAGCGTCAACTGCTGCATATGGCAGCGCCGCGGCGGCGTATGCGTATTTCGCGCTCTGGTGTGCCGGATTTGAATGCGGCCGGGGGAACGCCAGCGATCCATCGCTGGAAACGCTCAGCGACATTCCAAAGACCGAGACAACGGCGGACTTCATTGCCGCTGTTCTGCTCGATGCCGTGACGGTCGGGGCAAGAACGGTGCCCGCCAAGCTGGCGGAACGGTGGCCGCAATACGGGGAGGGCGTAACCAACCTCATTTCAGCGATCGGTCGCGCATGGAACGACCCGGCGGCAGGGCGAAAGTGCCAATACCGCTTTGAGCGGAAAGTGCTCGACTATGACGACCTTTCGGCGCCCAGGGTCCTCACGTTGACGTTCGGCACGCGCGTTGACCTTCGCCGTATCGGCACCATTAGGCCGATCGGGACTGTTGATCGATTGTACGTCTATCTCTGTGACGGGCCTCGCATCCTGACGCTGCTCGATATTGGTGCCCTCGGCACTGTCGACAGCCGCTTCTGGATTGCGCTGGCCGCCCATGGCCTCGTTCATTTGCAGGTCAAAGACCAGATCGGAAGGCTGGTTCGGGCGAAAATCGCACTCCACAAGCGTACCGAACGGGTTCGATCTTTGATGCGAGACGGCCGAGATACTCATCGGGGGCGCCTGCGCGAGTTGGCCACGCGGGCCTCGCGTGAGGCGCGGCCGCTGGCCATTTCAGGTATCCCCGATTCCGGCAGACGTAAGCGATGTGCCGAAAAGCCTCGAGACACCGCACGCAAGCAATTTTGGGAGGGTTTCTTCGAGCAGGAGGATCCCTGGAACTATGGTTCGCCGTATGAACAGGAAAAGTACACTCGGCAGCTCGAGCTTCTGCCAGACCAGCCAGTGGATCACGCGCTCGAGCTCGCGTGCGCGGAAGGACATTTCACGCGGCAATTGGCACCCAGGGTCAAGCGCCTCAGGGCCGCCGATATTTCGACCAGGGCGCTCGATCGCGCTCGTGTCCGATGCAATGGGCATCAGAATATCGAATTCTCTGAACTGGATTTGTCCGCCGATCCGCTCCCACAGGACATCGATCTGATCGTCTGCTCCGAGGTCCTTTACTACCTTAATAATGAAGCCGAACTAGAGTCGGTCGCGAAGCGACTGGTGCAGGCGCTGCGTCCTGGCGGTCACCTCGTGGCGGCCCATGCCTTTGTGCTGAAGGACAACATGTCGCGTACGGGGCTCGACTGGGAGAGTCCGTATGGGGCGGAGACGATCACGCGGACTATCCAGGGCGTACCCGGGCTCGCCCTGGAGACATCGATCGAGACGGAGCTGTACCGTATCGATCGGTTCAGGCGGTTACTTCCGGGCGAAGCGCCCCCTGACACACAGGTGAAATGCGCGGCTATCGACGCGCCGATCGAGGTCGAGGTTGCGCGGTCAATCGTGTGGGGTGGGGCCGCGGCGCGCAGGTTTGACGTCGCGCAATCCGAAAGACGCACGCACGTTCCGGTCCTGATGTACCACCGAATTGCGGCCGAAGGACCCGGCGAACTGGCGCGGTACCGCTTGTCTCCGGATGCGTTCGGGCAACAGATGCTGTGGCTGCGCCGAAATGGCTACCACGCGATCAATTCGGATCAGCTCGCCTGGTTCGTGGCAAGCAATCATCCGTTCGTTGGCAGGCCGGTGCTGATCACCTTCGACGATGGGTACGAGGATTTTGCCGAGCATGCATGGCCGATCCTGCAGGCAAACGATTTCTCGGCAGAGGTGTTCGTTGCGACCGACTTCGTGGGAAAGCGGGCGGAGTGGGATGCTCCGTTCGGAGAACCCGCTCCGCTGCTCGATGCGGTCAGGATTGCCGGGCTTGCCGCCGAAGGCGTATCCTTTGGTAGCCATTTGGCGAGCCACCCGCGCAGCGAGGAACTTGCGACCTGGAATCTCGCCGAGGAACTGACGCGATCTCGTGCGCAATTGGAGCGATGGCTTGGGCGACCTATAACGTCGCTTGCCGCGCCGTTTGGCTCCACGGATCAGCGGCTTGGAATCCTCGCAGCCGAATGCGGCTACAAGACCCTGTTCAACACGGTCAGCCGGGCCGCCACCCTCAGAGACAATTTGTTAGACCTGCCGCGAATTGAGGTCAGGGGCGATTTTACGCTGGACACATTCGCGCGCTGCTTGGAGCAGTATCAATGAGTACCGGTGCGCTTCTGGTCAGTGTGGTTATTCCCGCCTTCAACGCCACTGCAACGATAGATGAGACGCTTCGCAGCGTCAGATCCCAGTCGCACCGGGAGCTGGAAATCATTGTCGTGGACGACGGCTCCACAGACGACACGGTCGCAGTTGTCCAGCGGCATCTGAGTCAGGATTCTCGAGTAGCGATCATAGAACAGCGTAATGCAGGGGTGGCGGCCGCCCGGAATGCGGGCTGGCAGGCGGCGCGCGCGGACTTCGTCGCGTTCATTGATGCCGATGATCTCTGGACGCCCCGCAAGATTGAGCAACAGCTTCAAGCCTTGCTTGATGCAGGGGAGCGGACTGGTCTTGTCTACAGCTGGTATGACTGGATCGATGCCGATAGTCGCGTAACTGCCAGGTCCGATCCCGTCTTTCATGCGGGCGAGGTGCTGGACTATCTCTGTCAGGGAAATTTCATTGGCAACGGCAGCTCGGCGCTGGTCCGCCGCGAAGCCCTCATAGCTGCAAAAGGTTTCGAGAGCGGACTCAGGGCATCGGGGGCAGAAGGCTGCGAGGATCTGCTGTTCTATTGCCGTGTCGCGGAGGCGTACCACTTCGCGGTCGTGCCCGAGTACCAGATCGGCTATCGTTACCTCCCGAACAACATGTCAAGCAACAAGACGCGGATGTTCCGGTCGTGGATGCTGGTCGCGGATGAGATCATGACGCGGCACCCTGAGCGCAGGGCGCTCCTCGACATGGGCTTCAGAAACTATGCGCGTTGGCTGCTTCGCAGAGCTCTGACGGGCGGTCAGTTGTGGTACTTCGTTTCAATCTTTGGACACCTTTTCAGACGGCATCCCTTGCTCGCGCTCAGGGTCGCCGTGCACGATGTTCCGCGGGATACCGTCTCGGAAATCCGGTGGAAATGGCGTCATCAGCGTCGCAGGGTGGTTCGACCTCCAGCTTCGTTGTTTGCCATCGGCGATCCAAGTCAATCGCTATGACAGAGCACCCGAACAACATACGAAGACCGAGAGCTGCTCGCCGCGCTGCATTGGTCGAACTGTTCAAGCTGCTCAAGCTTGCTCCGCTGCCCGGTTGGGTGACGCCCGCGCTGATTGTCCTTGGCCTTGCTACATCGTTGGCGGAGACGGTCGGGATTACTCTCGTACTCCTGTTCTTCTATTTCGCCATGGGTCAGGTGGAACTTGCAACGTCGACCAGTGGCCTCCTGGGCGAAGCGCTCCGATATGCGGCTAACTGGTTTCACAGCTCGACCGAAACTGCTGTCGTGCTGCTCCTTCTCATCATTGCTCGCGGTGCTCTTTCCTTTATCAACACATTAATCAGTGCGCGTGTCGGAGAGAAGATCAATGAAGTCGCGCGCAACCGCGTTCATCTGCAGTATCTGTCAACTTCGTATTCGTTCTTCCAACGCCATGACGAAGCATATCTCATGGAGGTGTTGGGAACCGAGACATGGGTGATCTCCGGGGCATACGCCACTCTTACCCGCATTATCGTGAGTTCGTGCTCGGTTTTTCTCTTCGCGTCATTTCTGTTGGCGCTCTCGATCAAGGTAACCGTCCTCGCTCTCGTCGCCTCGATGGTTGTATCGGCCGGATTGCGCCATCTTTCGTTGCCCATGCAGCAGTTGGGTGCCGGCGTAAAGTTGGTTCATCAAAAGCTGGGTGAGCATATGCTGATGACACTCCAGGGTATGCGCACGATCCGCGCGTATGGCCAGGAGGAGATTCACCAGAAACGCTTCGAGCAGGCTTCGACGCAGGCCCGACAGGTCGCGCTGCGCCTTGCGCGCCTATCCGCCCTGGTCTCGCCTCTGACGGAGGTGGGGTATCTTGTCGTGCTGTTTCTCGTAATCGCATTCGCTGATTTATGGGGAATCGGCTTCGCGACGAGCCTGACCGCGGTCGCGTTGCTCTATCGATTGCAGCCGCATATGCGAGATCTGGAAGGGAACTTGCTGTATATGGCGCAGATCGAGCCACAGCTTCGGTCCATCAGACAGATGCTGTCGACGGATGACAAGGAGTATCCGAACGCCGGGCGCGTGGCCGTGGCTAAACTGGAGAACGGCATCTCATTTCGCAACGTGACGTTCCGCTATGATGCCGGTACGGAGCCCGCTCTTTTGGATGCTTCGTTTGACATTCCTGCGGGGAAGACCACTGCGCTCATTGGAGCCAGTGGAGCGGGCAAGACCACGATCGTAAATCTATTGTTGCGGCTCTATTCGGCCAACGAGGGTGACATACGGGTTGATGGGCGGTCCATCGAAGACGTTCATCGAACCGATTGGCTCGGCATGCTCGCGATTGCGGGCCAGGATGTCGACCTGGTCGAAGGCACGGTGATCGAAAACGTGCGGATGGCTAGGAACGACGCCTCCGAGGAAGAGGTTCGGCAGGCGCTGCGGGTCGCGGGCATTTCAGAGGTCGTCGAGGCCTTACCTCACAAATACGACACCTGGATAGGACAGCATGGTCTGCGCTTCTCGGGCGGTCAGCGTCAGCGTCTTGGTCTTGCACGTGCGATTGTGCGCAATCCGAAGTTCCTCATCCTCGACGAAGCGATGAGCGCGCTCGATCTGACGCTCGAGGACAGCATTCGACGCGCGATCCAGCTACAATTCAAGAACCGAACCTTGTTGCTGATAACACATCGCCTGGATTCAGTGCGCGATGCGGACCATGTGGTGTGCATTGAAAACGGCCGAGTTCGCGCTGAGGGCCCTCCGGCGAAAGTCCTGGCGAGTCGAGGAGCGTGCGTAACGGGAACTTCGCAAGATGATGTGCACACATATCGGATGCGGAACACGGTTCCCTAATCGGAACCCAGCGTGTTCGGCGCCTGCTCAGTGAATGACGGGTCCTACACTTGCAAAGCAGCGTGGACTTCACATGAGCCCGTAGCATTCCGGTGTCTCCGCAGAAATCGCCAGCCGCCAGCTGTTTCTCTCGTCATGCGTCAAATTGCGTCGAATCCATAAGGTTCTTTTGAACGCATGCATAGTTGTGTGCCACGTAAAAGGAGCACGTATCCATCATGTCCATTATCAATGGAAGTTCCGGTGCTGACGTTCTGTTTGGCGGGACCGGAAACGATGTTCTGACCGGAGGCGCAGGCAGCGATACCTTCGTCATCTCGAAGGGGTACGGCTCCGATACGGTCGTTGATTTTCAGGCGGGTTTAGGCGGCGATGTGTTGCGGTTGCAGAACTACGGTTTTGCGACGTTCGCCAGTTTCCTGGCAGCGGCCACCCAAATGGGCTCCGATACGGTCGTCACGCTGTCGTCCACCGAAACCCTGACGCTGCAGAATGTCGCGCTTTCGACCTTGGTTGCAAGCAATGTCGTGCTGGACAATCCGCTGCCAGCGAGCGGAAC